>NZ_JBEAFQ010000006.1:0-194212 GCF_040062275.1 Klebsiella sp. GW_Kp182
GAGCCGGAGAAAGTATCGGCAACTAAAAATGGTTGCAGGCGTTCACAGTATCTACCGAACCGCAGGCGGTTGTGAACCCGTAGCCCGGCTAAGCGCAGCGCAAGCCGGGGAGAAACCGCACCGAGGTTTCAGACACAGCACCTTCCCCGGAGGCGGCGCATTGCGCCTGTCCGGGCTACCGATCCGCAGGCGGTTGTGAACCCGTAGCCCGGCTAAGCGCAGCGCAAGCCGGGAAGAAAACCGCAGCAAAGCACCCGGCAGCGCACCTTCTCCGGAGGCGGCGCATTGCGCCTGTCCGGGCTACCGATCCGCAGACGGTTGTGAACCCGTAGCCCGGTCAGCACAGCGCCACCGGGGAACAGCCGCGCTATGAAGCCAGCGGTTTGCCATCCCCGCGGGCGAAGCGGTTTTCGACGACCGGCAGACCCAGCTTCTCGCGCAGCGTGCCGGTCGGATAGCGATCCCGCATCGCGCCGCTGCGCTGCAGAATCGGCACTACCTGCTCAACGAAGCGGTCGAAGTCCCCCGGCAGCAGCGGGAACATCAGGTTAAAACCATCGGCGGCGCCGGCGCGCCAGGTTTCCGTCAGCGCGCTGGCGATCTCCTCGGCGCTGCCGATGAGCAGCCAGCTATCGGAGCTTTGCAACAGCAGCTTGCCCAACGCCAGGATCGACAACTGCGGATCGTAATCACGAATCAGCCTGAGGGCGGTGCGGATCCCATCAAAGGTCTCTTCCTCCGGCAGCGGCGGCAGCGGTTGGTCGACGGGATAAGCGGATAAATCCATGCGCAGATAGGAAGAGAGCAGGTCGATGGCCATCTGGTCGCTCATTAGCTGCTCGTTAAGCCGCTGGCGCTCTTCCTTTTCCGCGTTTGAATTCACCACCACCGGTAAAACGCCGGCGATGATTTTGAAATGCGCCGGATCCCGGCCGTGGCTGCGTAAACGCTGGTTCATCTCTTCGCGGTAGGCCAGCCCCTCAGCGATAGATTTGATAAACACAAAATGCATATCTGACCAGGCGGCGGCGAGGTTTTTACCCGCCTCCGACGAGCCGGCCTGTACCAGGACCGGATGCCCCTGCGGCGGGCGAGGGACGTTCAGCGGCCCGCGCACGCGGAAGAACTCGCCCGCGAAATCAAGATGATGCACCTTGCTGGAATCGGCAAACAGCCCGCTGGCTTTGTCATAGCGCACCGCGCCGTCTTCCCACGAGTCCCACAGCTGAGTGACCACATCAATAAACTCACCGGCGCGCTGGTAGCGGCTGCCGTGCTGCGGCAGGTGGTCAAGGCCGAAGTTGGCCGCCTCCTCCTCCAGCCATGAAGTGACGATATTCCAGCTGGCCCGCCCGTTGCTGAGAAAATCGAGGGAGGCAAAATAGCGGGCGAGATTATAGGGCTCGTTATAAGAGGTGGAAGCCGTGCCCATCAGGCCGATATGTTCCGTCACCGCCGCCAGCGCCGAGAGGAGAGTGATGGGCTCCAGCCGGGCGTTAGCGTAGTGGGTTAAGCCGCTGGGCACCGTGTCCCAGATAGCGATATGGTCGGCAATAAAAATGGCGTCGAGCGTCGCGGCCTCCGCTTTACGGGCCAGATCGGCATAGTACTTGAGGCTGAAAATTTCCTTCTCCGGCGCCTGCGGGTGACGCCAGGAAAAGCGGTAGTCACCCTGGGGATTGAAGAAGAAAAGGTTCAGGATCATAGGATTATTTGGCATTTTCTCGGCTCAGTTGGAGGTGATGCCTTCCCTGGCATGGCGGCAATCAGTTGCCGTTGAGGTGCGTTTTGACCCACTGTTCGGCCACCGCCGCCGGATCTTTATGCTGCAGATCGACCTGCTGGTTAAGTTCGATCAGCGCGGCGTTGTTCAGCTTGCCGGAGACCTCATTGAGCACTTCGCTGATTTTCGGCGTCAGGCTGGCTTTGCGCACCAGCGGCACCACGTTCTGGCTCGGCTGCTCATGCTTATCATCCTCCAGGACCACCCAATCCTCTTTCGCGAGGTTGCCCTGAGTAGAGACGACCGTGGCGACGTCGATTTTGCCGGAGTTCAGCGCCAGACGGGTCAGCGGCCCGCCCATATCCAGAGATTTCACCGCCTTAAATTCAAGCCCGTAGACGCGCTTAAGGCCCGGCAGGCCCAGGGCGCGCACCGGGAATTCCGGCGGGCCGCCGATAGTCAGCTGATGGGCCACGGGCTGCAGGTCGGAAAGCTTGCTGAGGTGATATTTTTTTGCCGTTTCCGCGCGCACGGCCCAGGCGGTAATGGACGAGGCCGGGGAGGGGGTGAGCAGCGTAAAGTCCGCCGGCAGCGCTTTAGC
The DNA here is from genome assembly GCF_040062275.1 of Klebsiella sp. GW_Kp182. Classification (NCBI taxonomy): domain Bacteria; kingdom Pseudomonadati; phylum Pseudomonadota; class Gammaproteobacteria; order Enterobacterales; family Enterobacteriaceae; genus Klebsiella; species Klebsiella sp. GW_Kp182. The sequence continues at coordinate 2,325 of NZ_JBEAFQ010000006.1, forward strand.
TAACTCAGCGCTAACGTCGCTCTGGCTGGTAGCCAGCGTTTTGCCGTCATAATAGTTCAGCAGGGCACCGAGATATTCCGGAACAATATCAATTTCGCCGCTCTGCAGCGCCGGAATAATAATCTCGCGATTACCGAGATTAAGACGGGTTTTCACCGCAATATCGTTTTTCTTTAGCGCGCTGGCGTAAATATTGGCAAGGATTGAACTTTCGGTGAAATTCGCTCCGCCAATGGTGACGTCCTGCGCCAGGGCGTTAAAACTTAAGCTTAATAATCCCGCGGTGAATACCGAAAGACGCAAGCGGCGACGATGCGCGGAAATGCTAAATAGCTGCTTCATAATACCTCTTTACCTGCAGGTGGTTTTTTGTTGTTGGGAAATTAATTTATTTGCGTGACCGGCGCCGGAACGATGCGCCGGGAGAGTAATGAAAAAAGCAGCTCGCAGCCGATGGCCAGCAGCGATACCACTAGCGAACCGGCAATGACCTGGGGAATATCGCGCTGGCCAAGTCCGTCGATCAGAAAGCGCCCGAGGCCGCCAAGGCCGGCGTAGGCGGCGACGACGGCGGTCGCGATCAGCTGTACCAGCGCGGTCCGCAGGCCGGCGAGTATCAGCGGCGCGGCGAGCGGTATCCGCAGCTGCCACAGGCTCTGGAGTGGCGTCATGCCCAGCGCTTTTGCCGCATCGCACAGCTGACGGTCGGCATGATAAATGCCAACCCAGGCGTTGGTGAGGATCGGCGGAATCGACATCGCCACCAGCGCGGTAAAGACCGGAATATCATTAAAGCCAAACACAATAATGCATAAAAGAATTAAACCTAAAGAGGGAATGGCGCGACCAATATTAAACAGATTAATAATCACAAACGCGCCCTTGCGCCAGTAGCCGAGAATAATCCCCAGCGGCAGCGCAATCGCCGAGGCAACGACGATGCTGATCAGCACATAATAAAGATGCTCGCGCAGGCGAAGTAATATTCCCGCATCGCCTGTCCAGTGCTGCGGTTGTAATAACCAGTGAAATGTTGCTTGCAGGATATCCATTAGCGGGCCCACGGCGTTAGCCAATAGCCGACGCGGGCAATCAGCGAATCCAACAGCAGAGATAGCGCAACGCTGAGCACCAGGCTGACCGCGATAGGCGTGACAAAGTTCTGGTTAAACCCGGCTAACAGAAGCTGCCCGAGACCGCCCTGGCCAATTAAGGCGGTGACCGTCACCAGCCCGACCAGCGTCACCGAAGCGATGCGTAACCCGGCGAACAGCGAGGGCAGCAGCAGATGCAGCTCTATATCGACAAAACGAAACCAGCGGGTATAGCCCAGCGCGCGCGCCGACTCCAGCACCGTCGCCGGGAGTTTCTCTATTCCGGCGATAACGTTGCGCAGCAGGATCAGCAGCGAGTAGAGCGTCAGGCCGATGATTGAGGTCATCAGCGACAGTCCGGTAAACGGCAGTAATAGAATAAACAGCGCCAGAGACGGGATGGTGAACAGTATCCCGCACAGGTAGATCAGCGGCTGGGCGGCCGCGGGCCAGCGCAGCGTCAGGCTAATCAATACGCCGGTGAAGAGGGTGCCGAAAAACAGCGAAACGATCACCAGCTGTATATGCTGCCAGAGCAGTTCACCGATCATGATTTTGTTGTCGAGGATCCACGGCCAGTCAATCATAGCGGCGAAGATCCACGCGGCCTTCCAGCACGTTCTGCAGCAGAGCGTGGGAGATGCTGCCCTGATATTCACCGTCGGTATCGACATGAACCACTACGCCGCCGGGCGCATCCAGCAGTGCGCTGTAGGCAAAGCGCAGCGTGTTGATGGCCGCCAGCGGCGCGTCGACCGGCAGCGTGCGGCGCTTAACCGGATCGAACCAGTTCAGCGGACGCCGTTTTTTGTCCAGCACCAGGCGCAGCGGACTGGCGACCGGCGGATGCGGGCTGGCGATGGGGGAGAGGCTCTCATCAATAAGCGGCACGTCATGGCGTGGGAGCTGTCCGACCTGAATTCTCCCCAGCCGCTGCAGATTCGGTTCGGGGCCGATAAAACGGCGCACAAAGTCGCTGGCCGGATACGACAAAATATGGTCAGGCGTGGCGAACTGCGCCAGCTCGCCGCCCTCCTGGAAGATAGCGATTCTATCGCCAAGGCGAATCGCTTCATTGATATCATGGGTCACCAGGACGATCGTTTTGCGCAGGCGCTGTTGCAGCAACAGCAGCTCGTCCTGCAGGCGCTCGCGAACCACCGGGTCGATGGCGGCGAAAGGTTCGTCCATCAGGAGAATAGGCGGATCGGCGGCCAGCGCTCTGGCGATCGCTACGCGCCCCTGCTGGCCACCGGAAAGCTGGTGCGGATAGCGGGGCAGGACGTTGCGGTCGAGAGACATCAAATCCACTAATTCGTCGATGCGCGCCTGGATATGCTTTTTGCTCCAGCCGAGAAGGCGCGGAACCGTGGCTATATTTTGCGCGACAGTACGATGCGGAAAGAGGGCGGCGCTTTGCATGACAAAGCCAATTTGGCGGCGCACCTGAATAATATCGGCAGCGGCAAGCTTAACGCCCTGAACGTATACGTCACCGGCGTCAGGAATATCCAGCTGATTAATCATCCGCAGAATGGTTGTTTTTCCGCACCCGCTGGGGCCAACGAAAGTGCACAGCTCGCCGCTATTAATCACCAGATTAAGGCCGCGGATAGCCGCATGCGCGCTGCCGGGGTAGGTCTTGCGAATATTATCGAGTTTAATCATAAAGCCGTTGCGCCCTGAATGTTCTTTCATGAAAAGCATGAATAGAGCACAAGCTACAGAGGCGGTGATTAACGAGCAAATATGATATTTGCATTTGCAATGCCGCGATTCGAATTAAAGCGTCGACGTCAATCAGCGTGCGGGAGAGATTCGGTAAAAGGGCTGGCGAGCGGGCGAGTTAAAACCCGCTGGGGCTTATCGCATCGATCCGCTCTCCGCTAACCGGATGCACGAAATGCAGTTCGCTGGCGTGCAGCATCAGACGCGGCGCCTGTTCTGTTCCCGGAAGCAACAGACCGCCGTACAGATCGCAGCCCAGAATAGGGTGGCCAAGCCACTGGCAGTGGATACGCAGCTGATGGGTGCGGCCGGTTTCCGGCGTCAGCTGGACCCGCGTCACCGGCACGCTACCTTGATAGCGCAGGCGCTCAACCACCCGATAGCCGGAGCGGGCAGGCTTGCCGCGGCGCGGGCAAATCGTCATCAGCGGAAACAGCGCCGGATCTTTGGCTATCGGAGCGTCAACGGTTCCTTCATCATCCGCCAGATGCCCGCACAGCAGCGCACTGTAGACTTTGCTCACCGCACGCTGGCTGAACTGCTGGCAGAGCGCGGCGTTGATGGCCTTGTTGCGCGCAATCACCATCAGTCCGGAGGTACCGAAATCAAGACGATGCGCCAGAGTGCAGCCGGGAAACCGCTGTACCAGCCGATAATGCACCGAGTCGAGATTACGCGGATTTTTCCCCGACAGACTCAGCAGGCCCGAGGGTTTATCGATCAGCAGCAGATGGTCATCCTCGTAGAGGATGTCGATTTCAGCGTGGCACGGCGGGGCGATAAAGGTATCGATAATCGTAGACATCAGGCTGCACGGAGAGAGCGTGGATGCGGATGATAGCGAATTTCCCGCCGCCATGCGAGTTATGCGGTCACGGTATTCATAGACTTAATATGCTGCCAGAAGCGCTCGGCTGACTGGTTGAGCCGCGCGCCGGAGCGGTAAATATAGGCGCCGATCGGCAGCGACAAGCTCTCATCCATAATCGTCAGGCGGCCCTCCTCAAGCTCGCGCTTGATAGAGTACTGCGGCAGCCAGCCCACGCCGTCGCCGTTGAGGATCATGCGTTTTAATAGCTCGCTCATCGAGGAGACAAAGGTCAGCGAGAAGGTGATCTCCGGCTTGCGGTCGATCACCTGATTCACCTGGCGCCCCATATAGCTGTCGTTGGCGTATTTCATCAGCGGCAGCACCCCGCGGTGTAAATGAAAAAGCGGCCTGCCGTGTTTATCGCAGGGAGAAACGAGGTGCAGCGCCGAGTCAAAAATTTTGTGATTGATAAACGGATAGTTCATCAGCTCTTCATTATAAAACGACAGGATAAAATCACTTTTGCCTTCTTTCAGGTTGAACACCGCATCGTTGACGTTAATCGATTCAACATGAAAAGTTTTATTCTTTCGGTCGGTATAACCGGCGATGATTTCCGGAAGTAATAAAACGGAAAGCGACGGCGCCGCGTCGATTCTTATTTTCTGGGTGGTGTTGTTCAGCCCTTTAATTCGGCTAATCTGGAAGTCCATGTCGTCGAGCATATTTCGCGCATAGCCGACAAAAATCTTCCCGCGGTTGGTCAGCTGCAGCGGGTTTGCCGAACGGTCGAAGATGCTGAAGCCCAGCGACGCCTCGAGCGCCTGGATGCGGCGGCTGAAGGAGGACTGGGAAATATTGCGGCTTTTTGCCGCCAGGGTAAAGCTTCTGGATTCCTCAAGGGCAATCACATCGTAAAGCCATTTTACTTCAAGATTCGCCAGCACCGATCCGTTCCTCTGCCCTGCAATAATAGCTATGCAATTTTAGCATGACGTATAGAAACTATGCAATTAACATAATTATCTACAGGTGTTAACATTTTTTGCAGAGTTAGCTTATGACTTATTCGTGCAAACGATATTTCTAAAGTTCAGGCGACACCCTACACGAGCACGATTTTACATCGCCGGCTCTGGTCTGTTCATCCTGTTTATTTAATTTCACGATGGTTTTTTTATTAAAATAAATCCATCCGCTTAGCTGACAGGTTGAAATACCCTAATAGCATCTTATCCAGCCAATAGTTTGTCAGGAGTGCCATGTCACGTATTGAATCAGTAAAAGACGCTCTTCTTTCGCTCGGTATTCAGGAGAGCAGCGAGCTGTTTTATAACCCCGATTACGACTTGCTGATTGCGCATGAAACCAGCCCGGAATTAACCGGCGCGGCGCGCGGCGTCATGACCGAGCCCGGGGCCGTTGCCGTGGATACCGGGATCTTTACCGGGCGCTCGCCGCGCGACAAATATATTGTCAGGGACGATCTGACGCGTGACACCGTCTGGTGGGCCGACTCCGGCCTTGGCCGCAACGACAATAAGCCGCTATCCACCGAGATATGGGCAGATCTGAAGGCGCTGGTCGCCGGACAGCTGAGCGGCAAGAAATTATATGTCGTTGATGCGTGGTGCGGCGCCAGCCCGGCAACGCGCCTGGGCGTCCGCTTCGTCACCGAAGTGGCCTGGCAGGCGCACTTTGTCAAAAACATGTTTATTGCGCCGAGCGCAGAGGAGCTGGCTGAATTTACGCCGGACTTCGTCGTCCTCAACGGTGCGGGCTGCACCAACGATAAATGGCAGGAGCAGGGGCTCAACTCCGAGAACTTTGTCGCGTTTAACCTGAGCGAAAAAATTCAGCTTATCGGCGGCACCTGGTACGGCGGCGAGATGAAAAAAGGCCTCTTCTCGGTGATGAACTATCTGCTCCCGCAGCAGGGCATCGCCTCGATGCACTGCTCGGCGAACCGCGGTGAAGCGGGGGACGTGGCCCTGTTCTTCGGTCTTTCCGGCACCGGTAAGACCACGCTTTCCACCGATCCGCTGCGTCAGCTGATCGGCGATGACGAGCACGGCTGGGATGATGACGGCGTGTTCAACTTCGAAGGCGGCTGCTATGCCAAGACGATTAATCTTGACCCGCAGGCCGAGCCGGAAATCTATCGCGCGATTCGTCGTAACGCGCTGCTGGAAAACGTGGTGGTCAGAGCCGATGGCAGCGTGGATTACGCCGATGGCAGCAAGACCGAAAATACCCGCGTCTCTTATCCGCTATCGCATATTGAAAACATCGTGAAACCGGTGTCGCGTGCGGGCCATCCGTCGAAGGTGATTTTCCTTGCCGCCGATGCCTTTGGCGTCCTGCCGCCGGTATCCCGTCTGACGACCGAGCAGATGCAGTATCACTTCCTGTCTGGCTTTACCTCGAAGCTGGCCGGTACCGAACGCGGCATTACTCAGCCCACGCCAACGTTCTCTGCCTGCTACGGCGCGGCGTTCCTGCTGCTGCACCCGACGCAGTACGCCAGCGTTCTGGCGGCCAAAATGGCGGAGGCCGGCGCCGAGGCCTGGCTGGTTAACACCGGCTGGAACGGCGAAGGCAAGCGCCTTTCGCTGCGCGACACGCGCAATATCATCAGCGCGATTTTAAACGGGACCACCGGCGAGCTTCGCGAAGAAACGGTACCGGTATTCGGTCTCGCTATCCCGCAAAGCGTGCCTGGCGTGGACAGCGCGCTGCTTGACCCGCGTAGCGGCTGGCCTTCTGCCGACAAATGGCAGGAGAAGGCCGAGAGTCTGGCGCAACTGTTTATGGATAACTTTAAGCAATATACCGATACCGATGCCGGCGCGCGACTGGCGTTAGCCGGCCCAACGCTGACAAAATCAGCCGTCACCGCCTAAACTCTTTTTTCAGTGACCAACCCGGGCAGCCGCCCGGGTTTTTTACGTCAGCCCTCGCCGGGGGAGTGGCGCAGGAACTTGACTCTGCCTGGTTAGCGATTATAAATAAAGGGATGCAGGGCTAAGTATTGGGGCTAAATAATTTCATGACATCATTGTTATGAGAATTATCCTGGCAACCCTGCGGCGATGACTTCCCCGATACGCTGATATTAATAAATAAAGGAATGACTATGAAACTCTGGAGTAAAACGCTGATCGCTTCTGCCGTTTGCTTAATTCTCGCCGGCTGTGATGATTCATCAAAAGTTGATGCAAATCTGGATAAAGCAAAAGATAACGCGCAGCAAATTAAAGAGGCGGCGTCCGATAAAGCCGAAGCAATTAAGGATGAAGCGGATAAACACATTGATGCGATAAAAAAACAGGCGGCGGATGAGGCGAACAATCTCAGCAGCCAGGCCTCCAGCATCAAGGCGGAAGCGGATAAAAAAGCGGAAGCTATTGCTCAGCAAGCCCAGGCCCAGGCTGATGCCGTGAAGCAGGATGCCCGGCAGAAAAGCGACCAAATCGTGCAGGAAGCGGGAAAAATTAAAGACAGCGCGATTGTTGATGCCAATAACCTGGCCAACGATGCGGCGAATAAAACCAAAGAGATTAAAGAGAGTATCGCTCCCGCTAAAACTGCAGAAGAGGCGGCCGACTCCAGCCAGCCGTCATCGCACTAATTATTTATCGTCTTCCAGCCTTATCGCCACACTATCTTCAGCTCGTTGGTTCGCTGAAGATAGTGTGGATTCAGCCTGTTACCCGTGGTTCACCCAGACTAATTTTTCTACCGGGAAGCCGAGATCCCGCGCGATGCGCAGATACTCCTGCTTAATGGATTCCGGGATGGTCGGCGTGCGCGACAGGATCCACAGATAGCCGCGATCGGGACCGCTGACCAGCGCATACTGATACTGGCTATCCAGGGCGATCACGTTGTAGCCGCCGTAAAACGGGCCAAAGAAGGAGACTTTTAGCGCGGCGGTGGTCGGCGCCGCGGTAAAATACGCTTTACCTTCGCTCTCGCTCCATTTCTGTTTCCGCGGATCGTAACCGCGGTTAACCACGCTGATGCCGCCATCGCTGCGCTGACCATACGTTGCGGTAACCCGCTCAAGGCCGCGTTCAAAACGATTTTCGAGCCGGGCAACCTCATACCATTTCCCCAGATAGCGGCTTGCGTCAAAGTTATTTATCGGCTGGACCCCCTTGGGAGGAGTGGGGGATTTACAGGCGACAAGCGTCAGGGCGATAGCCACACCCGTCAGAACTGGCCATATCTTCATGTGAATTCCTTTTGTGAACGCGGAGGAAAATAAGTATAGCGCAAGCGCGCGGGCCTTTATTCACGCCCCAGGGATGCCCCTTATATTCAGATAATTCTATCACTTCGAATGGGCTGTTGCCCTGCTCGCTATTTTCCTCGTCCTGCTTCCGTTAAGGCGATTATCACAAAAAGTTGAATATATTTTCGCGGCCCGGGTGCTAACGTTTGAACGTTATTATTCACAACGGGAAAACATCGTGAAAAAATTATCCAGTCTGATTCTGTTATCTGCTATGTCTGTCGCTCCAGCCGCATTTAGCGCCCCCGTCGGGACGCTCAGCGTACATATTCTCAATCAGCAGACGGGTCTGCCTTCATCGGGCGTGACGGTCACCCTTGAAAAACAGCAGGCGAATAAATGGACAGCGCTGGCCACCGGCGTCACCGACAACGATGGTCGTATTAAATCGCTCTATCCAGCTGAAGGGGATATGCAGCCGGGGATTTATAAAGTGACCTTCAAAACCGGCGATGACTTCAGCAAACAGAAACTGGCCTCGTTTTTCCCGGAGATCCCGGTTCTCTTCACCGTCACGCGCACCAATGAAAAGCTGCATATTCCACTGCTGCTCAGCCAGTATGGTTACTCCACCTACAAAGGCAGCTAATCGCTACGTCCATCCTGAATAAGCAAAAAGCCTGCGCGCAAGCAGGCTTTTTTCGGGCGACTATCGGGAGATAGCCGTGCTTAGTGATTCTGCTGGAGGATCCTTAAAAAATCCTCTTCTCTGGATTATTATCTGGAAGCGTGCTATCAACCGCATCCCCTGTCGGGGATTATGGCGCAGAAGACCTTGCACATTAAAAACCAGAAACAGGTCTGGGCTCGTTGACCGGACCTGCTTGCGTGGCGGCTGGATATTAAAACTGCCAGGTCATGCCAACGCCAAAAGTGTCGTCGGTCGAAATACTGAAAGGCGTATTTTTATCCAGCTGATTTATTTTGTAATCGACATAGGTAAAGAAATTCTTGTTCAGGAACCAGGACAGGTTAATATCGAGATATTTCATTAAATAGATATCACCGCTATTCTCGATATCTTTTCCTCGCGACTGGAACCAACCAATGCCGGGAATAATGCCGTTATCAAAAACATAGCGGGTATAAACTTCGAAGTTTTCACTTTTATTCGCATAGCCATAATTTTTGATAGGTGTAATATTATATCCTTGAGAATATTTTACCGCCGCATAAAGACTGCCAGAATCGTATTTAAAACCGGTAGCCCACATTTCCGCGTGCTTACCACCACCGTAGGCCAAAGCCTCCTGTTCCGCCGTGCGTCGTGAGTTGCCGTAAGCGGCCAGCAGAGAGCCGCCCCAGTCGAAATCGTAGCTAACCGATGCGCCTGCGCCATCACCGTTAGAACCATAGACTGAACGGCTGCTATTGTTACTCCCGGATCCGTTCTTTCCCTGATATTGCAGAGCGAATTTAAGGTTATCGTTCAGGCCGAAGAAGTTGGTGTTGCGCCAGGTTAACAGCCCGTTGGCTCTGCCCGTAAGAAAGCCATCGGTATAGCTATCGGTCATGATGTCAAAGATTGGCGCATAGTCGGTTATGCTGGCGACGTCATAGAGCACGCCGGAATTTCTTCCATAGTCGATGGAACCCAGGTCAGCGTATTTTAACCCGGCATAAGCATAGCGGGTTTTGGTACCGTCTGAACCGTCAGATTCCGCGCGATTTCCCTGAATATTATATTCCCATTGACCAAAGCCGGTGAGCTCGTCATTAATTTTAGTCATGCCCTTAATACCTAATCTGAAATAGGTATTATCGCCATCAATGGTTGTATCATCGCTAAAATAGTGGCGAGCACGAATGCTACCATATAGATCTAATTTATTGCCATCCTTATTATATATTTCTGCCGCAGGGGCTGCTGCGGACGTAAGAATAACCACCGCAAGCAGTGTGTTTTTATACATTTTCATTTTTAGCGCCTCATCATTTTAGAATAAAGGCGGTATGGAACCGCCTTTGCATTAGTTATCTGTTTAGTGAGCGTGGCCTTGCGTCTTGAGGAATTAGCGAGCGGTACTCTTCGTGGTCTCTTTGCTCAAGGTGTTCTTCCTTCGCTTGTGAAATGATCGCTGGGGTGGTGAGAACGCGAATTGCCGAGGCGGCCATCACACGACCAGCCAGCAGCAGCCCCTTGTGGGCGTAGGAGGTTTTTCCCTGGGTAACCATCTGCCATGAGTGCGGTGGTGTGCCCCAGGCGCAGGTGGTGATATAGACCTGGCCGACAGGCAGCAGCCAGCTCACGTCACCAACGTCCGTTGAGCCATTGAGGAAATCAGGTTCCTGGCGAAACGGCGTGATGTCTTCGGATAGCGTGCGGCCCCTTTTGGCGACTTTGCGCTTTTCTTCCTCAGAAAAGGTCTCTTGTATCGCCTGGGCAAAGGCTTTTTCTTCAGGGCTAAAGGTGACCGGGCCAGTTTTGAGCAACTCTTCGTTCATTACGCTGGCGAGGGTGACGTTAGGGATAAGATCGGCCGAGGCCGCATCAAATTCAATGGTGACTTCCGTTCCGGTCATCAGCGCCGCGCCGCGAGCGACATCGTCAACGCGCTGAGTGATTTCTCGAACTTCCTGCATTTTGGGTGAGCGTACTTTGTACAGAACATGGGCCTCAGACTGCACCACGTTTGGCGCGTTGCCACCCGCGTTGGTGATGGCGTAGTGGAGCCGCGCTTCAGGAATAATATGTTCACGCAGGAAATTGGCCCCAACGTTCATCAGCTCAACGCCGTCAAGCGCGCTGCGCCCCATGTGCGGACTGAATGCTGCGTGGGTGCTTTTGCCTTTAAACAGATATTTCACCTGGTTAGTCGCAAGCATTCTGGCGTTGTAGGCCAGATTCTCGTCCCACGGGTGCCAGGTGAACGCGATGTCAACACCGTCAAACAGCCCGGCACGCGCCATATAGGCCTTGCCGCCGCCGCCTTCTTCAGCCGGGCAGCCAAAGTATTTCACCGTTCCCGCCAGGCCGAGTTCTTGCATACAGGCTTTGGTCGCTAGCGCAGCTGCCAGCGCACCTGCGCCAAGAAGGTTATGCCCGCAGCCGTGGCCGTTTCCCGCAGCGACGACGGGAGAAAAAATATCGCAATTGGCCTGCTGGCTTAATGAGGGCAGGGCGTCATATTCGCCGAGAAAAGCAATGACCGGTTCGCCGCTGCCGTAGGTGGCGACAAACGCCGTATCGATGCCGCCAGCCTTTCGTGTGACCTGAAAGCCATTGTCTTCAAGCGCTTGCGCCATCAGTTCAGCAGACTGCGCTTCTTCATAGCGCACTTCGGCAAATTCCCAGATCTTGTCGCTAACGGCGGTAATACGTTCACGTTGTTGTTCAATCGTACGTTCAATAATCGATAAGTAGTTCATCGTTTCTCTCTTTTATTGGGATACATTAGATGTCGCTTCGGCCTGAGCCGCGCCAGTAGAATGAGTAATGGACAGTGCGATCAGGCAGGTGATGACCGCGCAGGCAATGATCGACAGGAAAGCGGTGGCGTAGTTTTGTTGGGTCAGCTTCAGTAAGTATCCGATCATAAGCGGCGATAAGAAGGAACCTATCTGCGCAATTGAGTTAATAAACCCCGTTGCGGTACCTACTGAGGCCTTTGGAAATTGTTTGATGATGGTAACGAACACGCTGATGCTGATGGCGTTAAGGAATATGTTAGATAGCGAAAGCCAGGCAAAGGCAATCGGCACGGAAGAGGCGTTAAACATCAGCCAGATGAACAGCGCTGAGACAGAAGAGCCCATCGCAATCAGGTATTTTTCGCGACCCTGAAAATACCTGTCGAGCAGCCATCCACAAAACAAAAATGAGGCAAAGCCCAGGGCCGGCGGCAGCATTGACCATGCGCCCATGGATACCATGCTCATCCCTTTGACTTTCACCCAATAGGATGGCAGCCAGGACTGCAAACCCCAGAATACAATATTGGTAAAGAAGTAGCAGGCGGCGATTTGCCATGTTAATGGGCGGCGAATAATATTCAACAAACGCTGCTTTTCTGGGATGCTACCGTGCGCTGCGGATGGTTGTGGCATCGTACCGCCAGCGGTGTCCGGGGCGCTGGAACGCAGGACGTACCACAGGCAGAAAGCCAGAATCAGGCCAGCGATACCCAAAACAAAGAACATGATTCGCCAGTTGTACCAGGTAATCAGCGTAGATACGACCACCGAGCCAACGGCGAACCCGACCGATGCGCCAGATTGCAGAAATGATTTAGCGCGCGCCATTTTGCTTCTTTCAAACCTTTGGGCGATGACAACGGAGCTTCCTGCAGGGAAAACCGCTTCCCCCATTCCGACAAAAAAACGCGTAACTGCCAGCGTGAAAACGCTGCTTGCCATTCCGCCCATAGCGGTGGCAACGGACCACAGGGCAACCGCACCGGTTAAGATGGTTTTACTGCCCATCCGGTCAACAAGGTAGCCGCCAATAAGCTGGGTGAGCGAATAGGCAAGGAAAAAACCGCTGATGACCATACCGGTTTGTTCACTTCCCAGTCCAAAATCAGCAGAAATTGGAATGATCGCAATATTAATAGCGGCTTTATCGATAAACCCTACGACCCAACACAGAAACAATATCAGGATTATCAAATTGTTTTTATTCTTGAATGTAGCACTGAGCATAAAGTTCCCTCATAAGACATGAGATGATGTGATTTTGTCCTTGCTACCCTTACAGAAGTGATGATAAATATCTATGTGTAACTATACACTCAAGAGATGATTTTTATGTACAATCCTACATTTGATAATAATTCTGACTCATTGCGTAAATCCTTGAGTGTTGTGTCTGTACGGTATTTTCCACAGTCGAATGTGCATATTGAACATTCCGATTTACGTTACGACTCGCTAATGGCGGGAGACATGTCCGGTTTTGAAGATAAAAATGAATCGTACATATTAATTCGTGAAAGGGATGGTGATTGCATGGTGATTAATATTATTTGCCTGCATATTGAATCATTGCGTATTGCCATCCGGACGGAACGCGCGCTACTAAGTGAAGAAAATGTCAGAGTATTTCTCAGTGAAGTGAAAATACTACTTTTAACTGAAGTAATTAATTATCAAAATACGATGTTCACGAAGATTAGCGACAATACCTGGCATCTCGCCTCCGGGCTTTCGCATGAGGTTGTTACGCAGCATGTTATTGACGGCGCGCTGAAGACTATTGCATATAGCGATGCGGCAATCTTTCGTATTTATGATGATAAAAGCGACCGGCTGGTTCCGGTTGCAATGACAGGATTTAAAAATAATTATTATGATTATATTGTAGGTCTGCATGAATCAATATCCGGTAAAGTGTTTAAATCAATGCAGACGGCGGTCTTAAACTCACGGGAAGAAATTAACCACAGCTTTACGGCAAGCTCTTCCTTGCGTGATGAAATACTTAAAGATAACCCGCTGGCAACTTCGCTTATTTGCGTCCCGGTATACGATCAGTCGGCATGCTATGGCACATTGACTATGCTTTCATTTAGCCGACAGTTTGTATTTAACTCTTTAGCAAAATCGCTACTCGAAACCTATTCATCGCAGGTGGCGCTGGCCTGGCGCAATGCTCGTCTCTATGATGAACGCACGGAAAGTCTGCGGGTCGTTGAAGACCTACGCAATCAGCTGCAGGCGCAAAACACGTTGCTGAACGCGAGCGTAGATTTTTATAATTTGATGGTCTCATTGTCCATTAAATACAATAGACTAGGTGATTTTATCGCGGCGATCGCTTCACATCTCTCTTTGGATCTTAACTATCTGGATGTACTGGGAAACCAGAGTTTAAGTGAATCGCTTAGTGCATTGACGTGGAGTCACTTGCGCGCCTCTGCCGGCGAAAAAAATGTGTCGACAATCATTGTGGGCGGTAGAGACTATTGTCTGCTTCCTCTTGAAAATGAGGGGCGCTTGCTCGCCTTTTTTATCATGCGAAACCCGGACTTAAATGAACATGTATCATCGATTATCTCCAGACTAAAAGAGTTTGTGATAATGGAGATCGTCAAGCAGGCGGGTTCTGTTGCGCTGGAGAATAAAAAGAATCTGGATCTTATCGCTGAGATTATGGTGATTGGATTGACGGCAGAAAGTGAAATATCATTTGCCCGCAGGGGCATCGTTCTCCATAAATCAGTACTGTGCATTAAGCTAACAGCACCACAAGTGACCAGCGATGAAATACACTATTTGTCGACAATCAACGTTCTCACCAGAGACTTCGCATTGAAAAACGTTTTTCATTATTTTGACGCTGACGTGATAACGTTAATCATATTTGATATGAATGAGCAAAAGCTTTTCGCTTTTGAGGAAAAAGTAATCGCGCGCTATCAGCAGGACAAGCTTTATAAAGTGGGGGTGAGTTCAGTTCTGCGACGCCAGGAGGTTATCACCAGCATTAAACAAGCTAATACTGCGCTTGATGTTCTTAAAACCAGAAATAAAAGTGGCGTAATGAGTTTTCGTCATTCAGGTATTGATCGCTTGTTTATAAAACATACCCCTGAGGAACTAAAAGACTTTATCCTGGATCTGTTTTCACCTGTGCTGGAAGAGAATAACAAACCTGGTATATTGTTGGTGACGATTATCTGTTTTTTAAAAAACAGGCAGTCCGCAGTGAATACTGCAGAGGAGATGGGCATTCACGTCAATACGCTGTATCAACGGATTAAGAAGTTCGAAACGCTAACCGGTTTAAGCCTCAATAATGCAGACGAATTTATTATGATTGCCCTGACGTGCCATATGAGTCGGTTTTATCTTAGTTAAATGGTAGCCGGTAACTGATTGTAATGCATCCTGTCGTTGAGCGAGCACGCAATGAAAAGCAATCGGCTGACCGGCGTTAAGCTATTTTTTCTGTGAGACGTTGATACCCGCATTCGGCGCAAGCCGCGTCATATCATACACTCCGAGCGCAGTGATAATCGCGATGACGACAAATCCCAGGCGAAACCCCATTCCAGGAACAGTGGCGTAACCAAGATCCTCACTGAGGATGCTGCCCATGCGAATACTTAGCGCTCCCATTGTCACTCCCAGTCCGCTGGCGAGCTGAAGTGAAGTACTGAACAGCGTATTGGCTGAGCTCATCTCCTGTGACGGAACTTCAGCGAAGGCCAGTGAACTGATACCGGTGAACTGCATGGAACGGCTTAATCCGCCGAGGAACAACAGCACCAGCGTTATCAGATGCGGCGAGTCAGGCGTTAGCAGTGCGCAGAGTAACAGCGTCAATACGCAGGCGACACCGTTACCGATAAGCAGCTTACGGAAGCCAAAATAGCGAATTAGCGGCGTTGTAGCGGGTTTCATCGCCAGGTTGCCTGCAAAAACGGCCAGTACCATCGAGCCGGCTTCAAACGCGTTCATTCCGAAACCAACCTGAAACATCAGAGGCAGCATAAAGGGGGCTGAGCTAATCGTCGCACGAAGGATAAATCCTCCGCGCATGCTGATGCGAAATGAGGGGACTGAGAGCGATGACAGGCCAATCAGCGGCGTTTTACTGGTCAAAAGATGATGAATACTCCAGACCAGGGTAGCGAAGCCAACAGTAATGGTTACTGCCGCCCCGATCAGGCTAACGTTTTGTTGGCTGAGCATTTCCAGCCCTGCAACCAGGCACAGCATCGTTACGCCAGTGGCGACAAATCCTGTAAAATCAAACGGTCTGCGTTCGTTAGCCGATTGGTTTGGCATCATCTGCAATGATAGTACAATGGCGATCAGCCCCAGGGGGACGTTGAGAAAGAAGATCCAGTGCCAGCTGGCGTAGGTGGTAATAAATCCACCAAGCGGCGGCCCAATGATGGGGGCCACCAGCGCGGGCCAGGTTAGCGTGGCAATGGCCTTAATAAGCCGATCTTTCGGGGTGGTGCGCAGAACGACCAGACGTCCTACAGGAACCATCATCGCGCCGCCAATCCCCTGAAGGATACGCATCAGAACGAACTCAGTCACATTATGGGTCAGACCGCATAGCAGGGATGAAAGCGTAAAAATGCACAGTGCCAGAGTAAAGACGTTTCGTGCGCCAAAACGCTCCGCAACCCAGCCGTTGGCCGGGATCAGCACAGCCAGAGTTAATAGATAGGCGCTGATACCAATATTAAGGTCTATCGCTGTGACGCCAAACGCCTTTGCCATATCCGGCAGAGCAGTAGCAATCACCGTTCCATCAAGAAACTCCATAAAAAATGCGCTGGCAACCAGCAGCGCTAGCCCCGAAATCCTCCCTGAGCCAGAGCGTTCCTGCCGGGGCGTTTCGTCCCGCGATGAATCTGTTAAAGCCATATACCGTCCTCAGCGATTCGCTACGACGTGGTAAAGGTGTGACAAGATGGGAAGTTGTTATACCAAATAAGTAAATTTGCTGAGAACTCATTTTTAATCCCTGTTATATAAATCTTGATATTGGGCAATGAATGTACGCGTTTTATAGATACCAATCCGTTACCATCACCAAGGTAAATTATATGAATATTGATATCGGTTCAGCGCGGAAGATGATTTTGGGTGGGATGGCCCTGATAAGCGTATTTGGTTTGGTCAACGTCAGTAAAAAAGCCTGCTCGCGAGCAGGCTTTTTACAGGGATTACATGGATATACTAAGCGTTTTGACCGGTGATGAATCATTGGGGTTGGCTACGACACTCAATTTCTGTTCGTATCAAATATATCCTCCACCCTCAGTTTTGTTGCAGGATCCGCAGGAAATCCTGCTTGCTGGAGATTAATGATAGCGCCTTGGCGATAATTTCATCACTAAAAATAGAAGCAACTTCTCTCAGTACATCAATATGCTCACTTTCTTTGGCAATCACGCCAATGGCAATGAACATGACATTACTTCTGTCCCAGATAACGCCATCGGGGAACTGATAAATTTCAACCCCGGTTTTAGCAATGATATTGGTTGCTGATTTAGGCAGGTGCGGCAACGTAATGCCATTGCCTAAAAAGGTGGAGACCTGGCGCTCTCTTTCAGCAAGAAAAGTAACGCAATCTTCACTGACATAGCCTTTAGATTTAAATTCTGCGCCAATCATGGCCAGGACTTCTGCTTTATTTTTCGCCCGGCACGACAGATGGAGATTATCCTGCGTAATAGTATCGATCATAATCCGTTTTCCTTGGTGGCCGTATTGAATCCCGCTGTAGATTTATTTGCTGAAAGCTCCTCTTCCAGCTGCTCCAGCGATTTATTGGACGTTTCAGGCAGCGCCGCGATGACAAAAACAATCGCCAGGTAGTTAATCGCGGCAAAAATCAGGAATACCGGACCTAACCCGAGCTTGGCCTGCAATAATGGGAACAGATAGCTGACGATGGCGTTCATCACCCACATGAAAAATACCGATATGCCCATCGACAGTCCGCGGAACTTGAGCGGGAACAGCTCAGCCAGCACCACCCAGGTGATAAAGCCCATCGTTCCCTGCATAACGCCAACGAACATCGCGCCGAGCAGCCAGATGGCCGTGGCTTTGACGTCGCCGACCAGCGTGTAGTCTACGCCAGCAATGATAAGGTGCAGGGTAGCCATGATCGCGAACCCATAAATAATGATGGTTTTACGTTTAAAACGATCGACGAGGTACAGCACGCCAAATAGCATGCCACCGACGGAGAACACGCCATTGAGTACGTTGCAGATGAGGGAGGTTCTTTCTGAGAATCCGGCGCTGCTGAGGATCTCAGTACCGTAGTACATAATGACGTTGACCCCGGTGGTCTGCTGCAGCGCCGCCCAAATGACGCCCACCAGCAGGAGTTTGAAAATCCACGGCGTCTGGAGAATGGTGACAAAGGCGTTCTGCGAATGAAGCTTTTTGTCCGCTTCGGCCTTAATTAAGGTGGTGATATCGTTGAATTCTTTGGTTGCGCGTTCCAGAGGGCGGATTTGCTTTAATATTTCCAGCGCTTCTTCATGACGGTTTTTACTGATCAGCCAGCGCGGGCTTTCCGGCGATCGCAGCATACCGATAAACAGGCAGATGGCGGGAATGGTCTGCACCATCAGCATATAGCGCCAGACGTCGGGGAGATGGCCCCAGAGGATGCCAATAATGGCGTTGATGGCAAATGCGGCGAGCTGCCCGATAACAATGGCGACTTCGTTTAAGCCGGTTAGTTTACCGCGCATTTCGGTTGGCGCCACTTCGGAAATAAAGGTGGGGGCGGTCACCGAGGCGCCACCCACGGCATAGCCGAGGATGAAACGTGAAATAAGCAGTACGGTGATATCCGGCGCCAGAGCGGACATTAATGCGCCGATGAAAAAGATGAAGGATAAAAAGAGCAGGTACTTTCTTCTGCCAAAGAAGTCCGCGAATTTCCCCCCGAATACGCTACCTAACGCGGCGCCGATCAGCAATACGCTCATGACCAGACCTTCTGTAGTCGGGGTCAGGGCCATATATTGTTTCAGAGAGGAAAATGCGCCATTAATAACGCCGGTGTCATAACCGAATAGCAGGCCGCCAAATGTCGCAACCAGGGTTATCTGGTGTAATCGTTTTCTCTGCTGTAGGTTCAGATTCATAATAAGAGACATTTTTATACCTTTTGTTTTGATTAACGGCACGAGATAAAAACGTGTCATCCCATCCTCGTCACGGCATGCCTTTGCGCCTGGCGAAGCACGGCCGGGATGAAATGTTTTTTTGTTCTTAGTGCAACTATTTAGCGCGATTGCTATGCGCTAAATAAAACCGATCAAAGAGGTTTCTTTTTGATTAATGATGAATCATCGGTAGATGCGGGGCTGGGGCCTCCGGGGTGGTTGACGTTCAGAAAGTCCCCGGTAGCGTGAGGGTGGAAAAGGGGCGGGCCAATATAAACGGTTCGGATAAGTCCTGATCTCACTTCCTTCATTGCATCCTCCGGGGGGTTAGGATTTCTGCTGCGCCATCAAGGCGGGCAGAGTGCGTTTAGTGAGAGATGATTATTACCGCGATAAGTGAAATAAAAATACAAACAGATCACATTTTGAAAGTTTTATTTCGGTTTGATTTTGTGGACCATGTGTAACAGCCTTGTGTATAGAAAGGCTATTTTTATAATTAATTGATATATATGGCAATTTTTAGGATTGTTTACGGGGGGCTGGCCCGGTGGCAGGAAAATGAATTGTTAAAATTATGATATATATCACATTTGTTAACATGCTCGTTTATGAAATTTAAATTTCATTATTGCGTCTGTTTTATTTTTTATTCGAAATCGGGGGGCGTCAAAAAGCTTCATCACCTCGATACGCGTTTTGCCGCAGGGTGACGGTTGCGCTCAATGCCCGGCGGCGGCAGGAGCTGCGGATGCACCGCTGGCGTCACCCTGGAAACACAATTGAGAACCGCCAATTATCATAGTGATACGCATGCTCTCGTTTTGATAATCAGCGGCGACCTCATGCGCTTTTTATTCTTTAACCGGCCGCTATTTTTAGATACGCCTCACATAACTCAGCCTCAAATAACCCTTTATTTATAGGTGGCATAGCCATTGCTTTAATCCGTTATCTTTCTTTGTGAGTGGAGACTGAAAAATATGGATACATTGCTAGTTGGCAGTGAGGTGCCCCGCGTAGACGGGCTCGCCAAGGTGACGGGTAAAGCGGTCTACGGCGATGACATTATTATGAACAATATGCTGTATGGCGTTTGTCGCTACGTGGATATTCCTGCCGGGCGCATCGATGCGCTCGACCTGTCGGAGGCGGAAAAAGTGCCCGGCGTCGTGCGTATTGCCACCTGGAACGATATCCCCGGTCAGCGCAAGCTGGGAGCGATTGTTCCCGATCATCCGCCGATTATCGACAAGGAGATCGCCTACCGCGGCGACGTGGTTGCCGTAGTGGCGGCGGAAACCTACGAGGCAGCCTGCATCGCCGTCGATAAAATCAAAATCACCTACACCCCGTGGGAGCCGATTACCTCCCCGGAAGAGGCGATGAAGCCCGGGGCGCGCCTTATTCACAGCGAACTCGATAGCAATATCATCAATCGCCACCACACGGCGAAGGGCGATATTGATGCCGGTTTTGCCGCCTCCAGCCATATCTTCGAACGTGAGTATGAGGTGGGGTTCCAGGAGCACGGCTATATTGAGCCGGAATCGATTACCGCCTACCTGGACAATAATGAACAGATCATGACCATCGAAGGGTCGATTCAGAACGCTCACCGCACCCGGGCGGTGATTGCCAAATATCTCGACCTGCCCCAGGCGAAGGTCAACATTAAGCGCTCCGTCCTCGGCGGCTCCTTCGGCGGTAAAGATGACATTATCGATAACGTCTCCTGCCGCGCGGCGCTGCTGGTGCACCTGACCGGGCGGCCGGTTAAGATCTCTTATAACCGCGAACAGTCGATGCGCGAGAGCTACAAGCGCCATCCTTATAAGATGAAATACCGCATTGGCGTGGACGACGACGCGCGCATTCAGGCGATTAAAATCGACATTATCGCCGATGGCGGCAGCTACTGCGGTCAGACGGTGTTTGTCACCTGGCGCAGTTCCGTGCAGGCGGCGGGCCCCTACAACATTCCTAACGTACGCGTCGATCTGGTGGGCGTTTACACCAACAACAACTATACCTCGGCCTACCGCGGCTACGGCGCGCCGCAGGTCATTTTCGCCAACGAATCGCTGATGGATGACGTGGCGGGCGAACTGGGCCTGTCGCCCGTTGAGTTCCGCCTGCGCAATATTCTCAAGCAGGGCGATACCAGCATGGCCGGGCAGGTCTTCAGCGAGCATACCGTCTCCGCGCGGGAGGTGCTGGAGAAGACGCTGCTTAAGGCCGAATACGAGGCCAAACGCGAGCACTACAAAAAGCTTAACGCGGAAGGCGGCCCGATCCGCTACGGGATTGGCTTCGCGCTGAGCCATCGCGGCTGCTCTCTGGGGGCCGAGGGGCTGGATGCGTCCTCGGCGCTGATTCAGGTGAATGCCGACGCCAGCGTGAACATCTCCACCTCGGTATCCGAGAACGGGCAGGGGCTGCAGACCACCATGTCGCTGCTGGCGGCGGAAGCCTTTGGTATTGGGCTCGACCGGGTGATGTTTAGCGAACCGGCCACCGCGATGATCGCCGACGGCGGCTCAACGGTCGCTTCGCGCGGTACCCTGATGGGCGGACAGGCGATTCTGAGCGCGGCGAACAAAATTAAACAACGCATGGCGGACGCCGTCAGGGAAACGCTGAAAGCGCAGAGCATCGACGATATCGCCTGGCAAAATGGCAAGGTGTTCAACCGCCACAGCCCGGAGCTGAGCCTCAGCTTCCAGCAGGTGTGCGATATGACCCGGGCTACCGGGGCAAACCTCTCCGCCTACGGCTGGCACGTGGCGCCGAATATTCACTGGGATGAAGAGAAGGGCTGCGGCAGCCCCTATTTCACCTGGGTGTACGGCTGCCAGCTGGCCGACGTGGCGGTGGATATGCGCACCGGCAAAATCACCGTCAATAACGTCGTCGCCACCCACGATGTCGGTAAAGTCATTAACCCGGTTGGTTTTAGCGGCCAGGTCTACGGCGGCGTACTGCAGGGGATGATCGGCTACGGCATGCTGGAGGATTTCAACACCGAGCACGGCGTGGTGAAATCGGAAAACTTCGATACCTATCTGCTGCCGACCATCAAGGATATGCCGCACATCGATATCATTGCGGTGGAAAACTACGATAAAGCGGGCCCGATGGGGGCGAAAGTTATCGGCGAACCGGTACTTGAACTGGGCGCTGCGGCTCTCAATAACGCGGTGAGCTTCGCCATCGACCGCCCCAACCGGATCCTGCCGCTGACCCTTGAGCAGGTTCGCCTGGGTTATAACCTCAAGAAGCCGGAGCGCCAGAGCGAGCAGATGCTGGAGTCTGGCGATAAGAAACAGGTTCACCGCCTCAACACCCTGTCGCTGAGCGTCCCGCAAACCCTGAAAGAGGCCCTGACGCTGATGGCCGGGAAGGGGGCAATGCCTATTGCCGGCGGCACCGATGTGCTGGTGCAGGCCCGGATGCTGTCCGGCGAGGTGCCGCTTGTCAACATTGCCGGACTGGCGGAGCTGAAGGAGATTTTTGACGTTGGGGGCGGGATCTCCATTGGCTCCGGCATCTGCTTTACCGATCTGGTTAAGCATCCGTTGATTCAGCAGCGCTATCCGCTACTGGTTACGGCTTGTAAAACCGTCGGCTCCCTGCAGCTGCGCAACCGGGCAACGATCGGCGGCAATATCGTCAACGCCGCCCCGTGCGCGGACTCCATGCCGCCGCTCATTATCTACGATGCGGAAGTAGAGCTGCGCAGCGCGCGCGGAACGCGCCGGATGCCGGTCAGCGAATTTGTCGTGGGCGGCTATCGCACCCTTCTTGAGCCAGATGAGCTGGTTGTCCGCTTTATCCTGCCGGCGCCGACGCAGCAGCCGCTGATCAATCGCTATCTGCAGCTTGGCCGGCGCAATGCGTTGAACATTACGCGCCAGAGCTTAACCGGGCAGTTTATGGTCGATAAGGGCGTGGTTCGCCTGTGCCGTCTGGTGGATGGCGCGCTGATGGCCAAACCGCAGCGGTTGACTGAGGTTGAGCAGGCGCTCACCGGGAAGGCGTTAGACGCTGCCGCCATTGACTATGCGGCCGCGGTACTGCACGACAAGGTAGAAAAAGCCATCGGCGGACGCTGGTCTGCGCCTTATAAAGTCCCCGTATTTATCGATATGTTCCGGCAGATGCTGCAGGAAGTTATGACAGAGCAGAAAAAATAAGGAGCCATGAACATGAACCATATTGAGCTAAAAGTGAATGGCATCCGCATTGCCCGCGATGTGAAAGACAATGTCCGCCTGATCGATTTTCTGCGCGAGGAGCTGAAGCTCACCGGCACCAAAGAGGGCTGCTCGGTGGGCGAGTGCGGAGCCTGCACCGTGATTATGGACGGCAAATCCGTCTGCTCCTGCCTGCTGCTGGCCGCCCAGTGCAGCGGGGCGGAGGTCACTACCGTCGAAGCGCTGCATCACGATCCGGTCGGTAAAAAATTGCAGAACGCCTTTATTCGTCACGGCGGCGTTCAGTGCGGCTTCTGCACGCCCGGCGTGTTGATGAGCGCCAAGGCGCTGCTGGATGCCAACCCGGCCCCCAGCGACGATGAGCTGAAAGAGGCGCTGGAGGGGAATATCTGCCGCTGTACGGGATATCAGCCGATCATTACCTCGATTAAAGCGGTGCTGAAATCCTGATCGCCGCAAGCGCCGCCGTCGCCAGCCGACGGCGGCGTTGTATTCGGCTTCAGGGGGAGGATGACGATGAGCAAAAAAATGGATAAACAGTGCGTTATGCTGGCCGCCGGGCTCTCCAGCCGGATGGGCAAATGGAAAATGATGATGCCGTGGGGCGAGGGAACGATTCTCGATAGCGCCCTTGCCAGCGCCCTGGCGTTCTGCGATCGGGTGGTGCTGGTGACGGGGTTTCGCGGCGACGAACTGGCCGCGTGCTATCGGGATCATCCGGGCGTTGAGGTGGTCTTTAACCCGCAATATCAGGACGGTATGTTCTCTTCTATTCAGTGCGGGGTAGGCCATATTCGCGCTTCGCGCTTCTTTCTGGCGCTGGGCGATATGCCGGAGGTCACGCCGGGCGTCTACCGCCGGCTGTGGGCCAACGCCGACGCCGGGAGCTGCATTATTCCGGCCTACGATCGCGGTAAAGGCCATCCGGTTCTTCTGCCCCAGCGGGCGATTTCTCTGATTCGTCGCGCGCCGCAAGGGGCCACCCTGCGGGACGTTATCGGTCAGATGGCGGCGCGCGTTATCCCCGTGGCGAATCAGGGGATTCACTGGGATGTTGACACTCCGCAGCAGTATCTTGAGGTCGCGCGCCGCTGCCGCAAAGATCTGGCCGCCGTCGGTTAGCGCTAGCGCAGGGAAGAAGAAAAGACAATATCGCCCCGGGGCGCACAGCGCCGGGGCGATATTTTTTACCCCGCGGCGCTTTCGCGCAGACGGGCTTTCAACTGGCTGTATTCCTCACTGACGTACCGTTCGGCGGCCCGCTGATCGGCAATACGCTCAACGTTAACGGCGCAGTACTTGTACTCCGGGGTTTTGGTTATCGGGCTGAGATTCTCGGTGACCAGCTCGTTGCAGGCGCCGATCCACCACTGATAGGTCATGTAGACCGCCCCTTTATTCGGCCTGTCGCTGATTTTCGCCCGGGAAATCACCTTGCCTTTGCGCGAGTTAACCCACACCAGCTCTTCGTCCTCAATCCCGAGCCGCTTGGCGTCGGCGGTGTTGATCTGGATGTAGCCCGGTTCGTCCGCCAGTTTGGCCAGCGCAGCGCAGTTGCCGGTCATCGAACGGCAGGAGTAGTGGCCCACTTCGCGCACCGTGGAGAGCACCATCGGATAGGCATCGCTCAGCTTATCGACCGGCGCCTGCCATTCGCAGGTGAAGAACTGCGCCAGCCCGTTCGGCGTGGAGAACCGTTCCGCAAACAGATACGAAGTGCCCTGGTCCGCCTCCGACTCGTCGCGGCACGGCCACTGCACGTAGCCCAGTTCTCCCATCTTCTCGTAGGTCGCGCCGAAGAAGTTGGGGCACAGATGGCGGAGTTCATCCCAGATCTGCTGCGTGTTGTCGTACTTCATTGGATACCCCATCCGGGTGGCGATTTCGCAGATGATTTGCCAGTCGGTCTTCAGATCCCACTTCGGCTCCACCGCCTTGAAAAAGCGCTGGAAGCCGCGGTCCGCTGCGGTATAGACGCCCTCATGCTCGCCCCACGAGGTCGAGGGCAGAATCACATCGGCCGCCGCGGCGGTTTTGGTCATAAAGATATCCTGGACAATAACCAGCTCCATCTCTTCGAAGGCCTGACGTACGGCGGAAAGCTCGGCGTCGGTCTGGAGCGGATCTTCCCCCATAATGTACGCCGCCCGCACTTCGCCGTGCGCCACGCGGTGCGGCAGCTCGCTGATGCGATAGCCAGGGCTCTCCGGCAGGCTCTCAACGCCCCAGGCGTTGGCGAACTTCTCCCGGTTTTCCGGGAATTTCACGTACTGATAGCCGGGATAGGTGTCCGGCAGCGCGCCCATATCGCAGGCGCCCTGGACGTTGTTCTGGCCGCGCACCGGATTGACGCCGACGTGCGGTTTCCCCAGATTACCGGTGAGGATCGCCAGGCTGGTCAGGGAACGCACCGTTTCGACGCCCTGCCAGAACTGGGTTACGCCCATCCCCCACAGAATCATGGCGTTTCCGGCGCTGGCGTACAGCCGCGCGCATTCGCGAATCTGCCTGGCGCTGATGCCGGTGATGGCTTCCACCGACTCCGGCGTATAGCCTTCGACGATGTTGCGATACGCTTCGAAGCCTTCGGAACGCCCGGCGACGAAGGATTTATCGTAGAGATCTTCTTCGATAATCACCTGCCCGATAGCGTTGAGTAGCGCGATATTCGAGCCGTTCTTCAGCGCAATGTGCAGATCGGCGATGCGCGCGGTTTCGATTTTACGCGGATCGCAGACGATGATTTTGGCGCCGTTGCGTTTGGCATTGAGGATGTGATTCGCCACGATCGGGTGCGAATCCGCCGGGTTATAGCCGAAAATAAACACCAGATCGGTATTATCGATCTCGGTGATGGCATTACTCATCGCGCCGTTGCCGACCGACTGGTGCAGACCTGCAACCGAAGGGCCGTGTCAGACGCGTGCGCAGCAGTCGACGTTATTGGTACCAATAACGGCGCGCGCAAATTTTTGCATGATGTAGTTGGTTTCATTGCCGGTGGCGCGCGAAGATCCGGTGGTCTGAATCGCATCCGGCCCGTACTTCGCTTTTATGTCGCTGAGGCGGTTTGCCACGTAATCGAGCGCTTCCTCCCAGGAGACGGACTCCAGCTTACCGCCGCGCCGGCGGCGGATCATCGGCGTTTTCAGGCGCGGCGTGAGGATCTGCGGGTCGTCAATAAAATCCCAGCCGTAGTAGCCCTTCAGGCACAGGGTGCCCTGATTATTTTTCCCCATCGCAGCGTCGGCGCGGGTAATTTTTCCCTCTTCTACCGTGAGCTGCATTTTGCAGCCGGAGGCGCAGTAGGGGCAGACGGTCGTGACTCTTTTCATAGCAGTGGTCCTTAAACTTAGAACAGCAGGGCATAGCTAAAGCGGCCGTTCAGGCCCTGCGCGATACCCTGCTGCACGACGGGAATCGCCAGCAGCAGCAGGGTGATCAAGG
Source organism: Klebsiella sp. GW_Kp182 (assembly GCF_040062275.1). Classification (NCBI taxonomy): domain Bacteria; kingdom Pseudomonadati; phylum Pseudomonadota; class Gammaproteobacteria; order Enterobacterales; family Enterobacteriaceae; genus Klebsiella; species Klebsiella sp. GW_Kp182. The sequence continues at coordinate 28,517 of NZ_JBEAFQ010000006.1, forward strand.
CAAACAGAAGTCTGGTGAGCATCATTACCCCTCCTGCGCTTCTTCAGGCTGTCTCTCCTTCTGAACTTTGCGCAGCAGGAGCCACATTCTGACGGTTCTGACTGCCATGTTGCGCGCCGCCGAGCTTGGCGGGGCCGGATCGGGGACCGGCGTTTCGTGGTTAACGCGGAATGGCACGCTGCCGTTGAGGGTGAGGTTGGCGACGATAGCCGTCAGGGTGCCAATCGTAATCCCGCTGTGCAGAAACAGCTGAACCATCGGCGGAAACTGGGTAAACAGATTGGGCACCAGCACCGGCATCATGCCGAGGCCGAGCGTTAATGCCACCACCATACCGTTATTATTGTTGCGGTAGTTGACCTGTCCCAGGGTACGAATACCGGACACCGCCACCATACCGAACATGACAATGCCCGCGCCGCCGAGGATCGGTTTCGGTATCAGCACCACCAGCGCCGCCATCCTCGAGAACACGCCCATCAGAATCAGAATGATGCCGGAGACCGACACCACAAAACGGCTGCGCACCCCGGTTAAACCGATCAGGCCGACGTTCTGCGCGAAGGCGGCGTAGGGAAACAGATTGAAGAAGCCGCAGATAGTGGTCGCGATACCGCAGGTGTTGAGGCCGTTGCGCAGCATCTTCGCGTCCACCTTTTTCCCGACGATATCCCCGGTCGCCATCATCGAGGACATGGTTTCCACCATCACCACCACCATCACCATCGACAGCAGGGCGACGGGGATAATATGAAATTCAGGTTTGGCGAAGGGCATCAGGGTCGGCAGATGGAGCCAGGGGGTGGCGTGGACGAGGCTAAAGTCGAGAGGCTTAAAGCAGCTCCAGAGTACGGTGCCGATGATAAGGCCGATCAGCACCGACGTGTTTTTCACGACGCCGGAGGCAAAGGTGTAAATATTGAGAATAATCACCAGCGTGATTGCCGCCATCAGCAGCGAGAAGGGGGCGCCAAAGCCGCTCATTTCGCTGCTCCCGCCGCCAATCCACCCGCCTGCCACCGGCATAATAGACATGCCGATAAGCGTGACGATGCTGCCCATCACCACCTTGGGAAAGAAGCGGATGAGCTTGCTAATCCACGGCGCGCAGCAGAGGATAAAAATACCGGACACGATCACCGCCCCGGAAATACCGCCGATCCCGTACTCCTTACCGATCAACACCATCGGGATCAGCGCGGCGAAGGTACAGCCCTGGATAAGCGGCAGCCGACAGCCGAGCCACTTACCGACCCCCAGCGACTGCACGATGGTGGCCGCGCCGCAGATAAACAGGTCGGCGCTGATCAGTAAAATAATGTGCTCCGGCGGGAGCCCTACCGCATTACCCACAACGAGCGGAACCGCCACGGCGCCCGCGTACATCACCAGCACGTGCTGTAGCCCATAAAGAATCATTTGCGTAACGGGTAATATTTCATCGACCGGTGCGGTCGAGCTCCCGTTTTGTGAGGCGGAATTGGCGATATCTTTCATGAAGTTGTTATCTCCTGTACGACTTCACTCCGTATATACCCTTCATACTTCAAGTTGCTTGTGCGTTGGCTTTCCTCGCTCACCCCAGTCACTTACTAGAGTAAGCTCCTGGGGATTCGCTGTGTCGCCGCCTTCCTGCAACTCGAATTATTTTGGGTATAAGCGTGAACAGAGCCGAAGTTACGATTCGAAGGCCGCTGCCTCCCTGAGCCGATGCGTTCATCAGCGTGTTGCGCGCACGAGAAGTAATATGCGTAAGCTGTGCCAAAAATAAGCGCCTGGAGAATTGAAGGAGAATTGTGTGAAATAACTCACGAGAAAAAGGCGGGAATATCGACGCGCTGCGAAACTTCTCAAATAAATCTCGTGGTGAATAAACGCGCGCTATCACATTGAGACAGGGAGCGTCTCATTTTGGTATCACGCGCGATACGTTGAATTATCAACATGATTAAACCCTGAGCGCGGAGAATAATTTTTGTTCAGCGAGAGCGGATATATATCGTGCTGCTAAGTGAGAGTGGGCCTGTTTTTTTGAGACGGCTCGCAAAAATAAGCACCATATGAATACCCTGAACAAAAGCGCCTGATTATTGCATTGCTTCCCGGTGAGTCCTGGAATAATAAAGGGAAGCAAATGAATAAATTTATTGTTGCCGATTCTGCAAACTGTATTGGCTGCCACGCCTGTGAAGTGGCCTGCGTCACCTCTCATCGCCAGGACAGCTGGCCCCGGCAGCGCAGCGACTTTCTGCCGCGCATTCGGGTGTTCTTCCACCGCCACGCCAGCAGCGCGACGACCTGCCGCCACTGCAACGACGCCCCCTGCGTCGGCTCCTGTCCGACCCAGGCGCTGCGCGTGGCGAACGACAGCGTTCAGTTTACAGAGGCGCTGTGCATCGGCTGTAAAAACTGCGTCATCGCCTGTCCCTTTGGGGCCATTGAGATGGTGGCCAACGATGACGACGCGCCGCAGCTGGCGCAGAAATGCGATCTTTGCAGCCAGCATCCTTCCGGTCAGCAGGCGTGCGTGGCCAGCTGTCCAACCCAGGCGCTGCAACTGATGGATGAGGCCGCCGTTAACCGGCTGCGTAGCGCGCGGCAGATTCGCTCCGCGCTGGAAACCCCGCTGGGCGCCGTTCGCGGCGCCAGACGCAGCGCGATACTCAATAAACCTCCGCGGGTGGGGGCGAAAAAAGTGCCCGCCGATGACCGCATGCAGCACTTCGGCGAAATCTATCAGCCGCTGAGCGAGTGCGATGCGGAGTATGAGAGCGAACGCTGTCTCTACTGCGCGCAGAAAGCGTGGTGTAACTGGACCTGTCCTTTACATAATCATATTCCCGATTTCATCCGCCTGGTGAGCGAGGGCAAGATTATCGAGGCGGCGGAGTTGTGCCATCAGAGCAGCTCCCTGCCGGAGATTTGCGGCCGCGTCTGTCCGCAGGACAGGCTGTGCGAAGGGGCCTGCACCTTAAAGAACGAAGGCGGCTCGGTCGCCATTGGCAACCTTGAGCGCTATATCACCGATACCGCGCTGGCGATGGGCTGGCGACCGACAATCGGCACAGTGGCCCCGCGCCCGGAGCGGGTGGCGGTGATTGGCGCCGGGCCAGCCGGACTGGGCTGCGCCGATATTCTCGTGCGCGCGGGCGTGCACGTTGACGTGTTCGATCGCCATCCGGAAATCGGCGGCCTGCTGACCTTCGGTATTCCGCCGTTCAAGTTGGATAAAAACGTGCTTGAGAAGCGACGCGACGTTTTTAGCGCCATGGGCGTCAATTTTCATCTCAACCAGGAGGTGGGGCGCGACGTGGCTTTTGCCGATCTGGTGAAAAACTATGACGCCGTCTTCCTTGGCGTGGGCACCTACGGTCTGATGGCCGCCGGCCTGGAGGGAGAGAACGCCCCCGGCGTGATTCAGGCCCTGCCGTTCCTGATTGCCAGCACCCGCGAGGTGATGGGGCTCGAAGAGAGCCCCGAGTATCCGCTGACCGACATTAAGGGGAAACGGGTGGTGGTGCTTGGCGGGGGAGATACGGCGATGGACTGCCTGCGCACCGCCGTTCGCCGCGGCGCAGCGAGCGTGACCTGCGCCTACCGTCGCGATGAGCTGAGCATGCCCGGGTCGAAAAAAGAGGTGGTGAACGCGCGGGAGGAGGGGGTGAAATTTGAGTTTAACGTGCAGCCGCAGCGCATTCAGCTCAACCGCAAGGGGCAGGTCTGCGCGGTGGAGATGATCCGCACGAAGATGGGCGAGCCGGGCCCGGACGGCCGCCGCCGGCCGCAGCCGATCCCGGATTCCGGGTTTGAACTTAAAGTCGATGTGCTCATTATGGCGTTTGGCTTTCAGGCTCACGAGATGCCGTGGCTGCGCGGCCACGGGATAAAGCTGGACCGCTGGGGGCAGATAGTGACCGGCGGCAAAGGGCGCGGAACGACGCAAACCAGCCATGACAAAATCTTTGCCGGCGGCGATGCCGTGACCGGCGCGGACCTGGTGGTCACCGCCATGGTTGCCGGGCGGCAGGCGGCCAGCGAGATGTTGATGCAATTCACGGCCTGGGAGGAGATATGACTCGTTTTATCGTTGCCAGTTCGCAGGCCTGCATCGGCTGCAGGACCTGTGAGGTAGCCTGTGCGCTGGAACACGTGGCGCCGGGGGCGGAGTTTCATCCTCGCCTGAAGGTGATGCGCCTCGACGAGCTTAGCGTGCCGGTGATGTGTCATCAGTGCGAGAATGCGCCCTGCGTGGGCGCCTGCCCGACCGGGGCGCTGAGCATGGGGGCGGAGAAAGTGGAGGCCGACGGCGGGCGCTGCATTGGCTGCCAGAGCTGCGTGGTCGCCTGCCCGTTTGGGGCGATTACCATTGAGGTGGAGGCCGGTCTGACGCCGGTTATCGTTAAGTGCGATCTTTGCGGCACCCGGGAGCGCGGCCCCGCCTGCGTTGATGTCTGCCCGACGGCGGCGCTGAGTATCATGACCGAAGAGCAGCTCAGCGCGCTGCAAAAGCAGCGCAATATCGCCACCGCCGTGCTGCTGTCGCTGTAAACCTTGCGTCCGGCGGCGCGGAAGCTGCCGGGCAATTTCATACGCCCGCGTTCTGTCAGCAAAAAAAACCGGCCTGCCAGGCCGGTTTAGCGTTTTTATGCGGGCTACGCGGGGAGCGCATCCATTCGCGCCCACATTTTTTTCGCCACTTTCTGCGCTTCGCGGAATATCGGCCCGCAGTCGAAGCTGAACTGGCGATCCTCGTAGATCATCACGCCGTTCACCATGACGCTGCGCACGCTGTTTGCCCCCAGGCCGAAGGCGATATGTCCGGCGATGTTTTCCGCGATAAGCGGCGTCGGCGCCATATAGTCGCAAATGGTGAGGTCCGCTTTATAGCCCGCCTCAAGGCGGCCAAAGCGGGCGTTGAAGTTGCGATTCAACAGTTCATTGCCGTTGCTCAGCGCCTTCGCGAAGCTGTCCGGCCACAGCGGCCCGCCGGCGTCGCGGTGTTTAAAGAAGGCAAACTTCATCTCCTCGAACATGTCGGAACCGATGCCGTCGGTGCCGAGCGCTAGATTGCGCATCTGCGGCAGGCGGGGGTTGTAGCCGACGTGGTTGTTCATGTTGGAGCGGGCGTTGTGCACCAGGAAGCCGTCCTGCGCGTTCAGCAGCTCGACGTCGGCATCGGAGATGTACAGGCCGTGGGCAATCAGCGTCTTACTGTTGATAAGGTCGAACTCCGCCAGCCGCACCAGCAGGTCCTTACCGTAAAGGTGATGGCTGTGAGAGACATCGTAGCGGTCTTCCGCCGCGTGGATATGCAGGCCGCGGCCGGTGGCTTTTAGCGCTTCGCGCAGCATCGCCAGACCCTCATCCGGAACGGTGAACGGCGCATGGGCGCCGATATGGGCCTCGACCAGATAAGGCTGGTCGCCCTTTTCGCGCGCGGCGTCGATCTCTCTGGCGAAGCGAATGTTCTCCTCAACGCTGTCGCGCAGCTCGCGGCTGCCAAAGTTACGGTCGGTGGTTTCGAAGCAGGTCATCCCGCGCAGCCCGATTTTGAGGAAGGCGTTGCGCAGCTGGCTCAGGGAGCCCGCGATATAGTGGGGCGACGCATGATGATCGACAACCGCCGTGCAGCCGCTGCGCACGGCCTCCATGGCGCAGATCAGCCCGCTGTAGTAGAGCGACTCTTCATCCAGCGCCCGGTCAAGGCGCCACCACAGGTTTTTCAGCGTGGAGATAAAGTCCGGGCTGGGGGCGATATTGGCCTGAATCCCCCGGGACAGGCCGGAATAAAAGTGATTGTGGGAGCAGACCATGCCGGGCATCACCAGCTGCCCGCGCATCTCTTTCACCTGCGCCTGCGGATAGCGCTGGCACAGGCCGGGGCCGACAGCGAGAATTTTATCGCTCTCAATGGCGATATCGACGTTCTCCCACACTTTCGCCGGATAGATCTGCGCGGCGGTGGCATTTTTCAGGATCAGGATACTCATACTTCAACGCCTCCCAGAAGATAGCTTTGGTGCTGATGAATATGGCTTATGATGCGGCACATGGCGTCCAGCTGGGCCGGTACCTCGTTAAACTGGCCGCGGTCGTTAATTTCCAGCTGCCACGTCTGGTCGTCCTGACGCACTTTGACGCTGGCGCCTGCGACGAAGAAGCCCGGATTGGTGCTGTTGACAAAATCCTGCTCCAGGCTGAACACGGTGATTTTGTCTTTATACGGTTTTCCCTGCCACGGGCAGAACTGAGCGCAGTTGCCGCATTCGTTGCAATAAGCATCCAGATGCAGGGTCTGGAAGCGATTCTGGAAGCCCGGCACGGCCACGGAAATATTGGCGCGGTTCGGACAGACGTCGACGCACTTGCTGCACACGTAGTTGCACTCCAGGCAGCGGCTGGCTTCCTGCTCGACAAAAGCCTCGCGCTGGTTTTTATCCACCAGCGTGACGGCGATGGCGCCTTTACGCTGGTACACCTTCGCCGGATCGACGTTGTTCCAGACTTTGTTTCCGTAGCTGCTGGCGATATTTTCCCGGGCCAGGATCGCGTCCGTGGCCCGTCGCGCGTTGCCGATAGCGGAGACGATAGAAGAGGGGCCGCGCTGAACGTCGCCGATCAGGAAGACGTTCGGTTTGCTGGTCTCGCCATCGGCGTTGACCACCGGCCAGCCCTGCGGGTCGAGTGGGATCCCCATTGCCGACAGCGCTTCGCCGTCCTGCTGCTCGCCGATGGCGGTAATCAGAGAGTCGACTTGCAGGGTGCGAATCTCATCGGTTTCCACCGGGCGGCGGCGGCCTTTCTCATCCGGCTCGCCGAGCTTCATGACGCGTACGACGAGCGTCCCGTCGGCGTTAAACTGTTCCGGGTTGCATAGCCACTCGAAGTCGACGCCGTCGAGCAGCGCCTCATCGTACTCTTCGCGCCAGGCGGGCATCTCTTGCTGCGAGCGGCGATAGACGATGGTCGCGCTCTGCACGCCGGGCACGCGCAGCGCCGCGCGGGCGCAGTCCATGGCGGTGTTGCCGGCGCCGACCACGGCCACGCGTTTGCCCAGGTTCAGCTCGGCGCCGCGGTTAAACTCGCGCAGGAACTGCAGCGACTTATGCACGTTCTGGTTATCGCCGCCCAGCTTCACGCCGCTGTTTTTATCGGTACCGGTGCCGACCAGCACGTAACGAAAACCCTTCGCCTGCAGTTTTTCCACGCTCAGATGCGGGTCGCAGCCGTACTCAATTTTGACGCCGTGGGCGACGACAAAATCGATATCGTGCTGGATAAGCTCGCCGGGAATGCGGAACTGCGGAATGATATTCTTCACCACGCCCCCGGCGCTGGCTTCGCGTTCAAAAACCGTGACCGGATGCCCGGCGCGGGCGAGGAAGTATCCGGCGGCGAGACCGGCAGGGCCCGCGCCGATCACCGCTACCGGGTGCCGGGAGCCGGATCCCGCGGGCTTATGCCAGCGGCTGCGGTACTCGTCCCAGCCTTTCTCCAGCGCCACTTTTTTCAGCTCACGGATGTTGAGCGCGCTGTCGTAATCCAGACGCGTACAGTTGTACTGGCACTGGTGGTCGCAGATATGACCGGTGATGGCCGGCAACGCGTTGCGCTGATAGATCAGCTCCAGCGCGTCGGCGTAGCGATGCTCGCCCAGCAGGCGGATATACTCCGGAATATCCTGCTTGATGGCGCAGGCCGTCACGCAGGGGGCGACGTAGCAGTCCAGCAGCGGCAGCGGCTCGCCGGTATCAATGCGCTCTTCCGGCTTCCACTGTTTCTGGGTGTAGTCCATGCTCACCGCTTTTTCCGCCAGCGCGTTGAGGCGCTCGACGTCGATCTGCGTCATGTTCCAGCCGTCGGCTTTCTCCAGCTCGCGCATGCACTCGCTCAGGCGCAGATATCCTCCCGGCTTCAGCAGGTCGGTGGCCATGGTGATAGGGCGAATGCCGGTGTCGAAAATCTCGCGAATGTTGAGCTGGCTGGCGCCGCCGGAGTAGGAGATCGGCAGCTTGCCGTCAAACGCCCGCGAGAGCAGGGCGGCTACGTTGATCGATAGCGGGAATAGCGCGCGGCCTGACATATACATTTCATCTCCCGGCAGCGCTCCCTTGTTGTTGACGGTGCCGAGGGTGTTGGTCAGCTTGACGCCAAAGCCGAGGCTGCGCGCTTTCGCCAGCGCCATCAGGCGCGTCAGCATCTCCAGCGCCCGGTCGATCTTAAGGTCGTGGTCAAACGACGCTTCGCTAAGGCCGATATAGCCGAAGCCGCAGGCGTCGAGGATCTGGCGAACGCGCGGATAGCCGAGCAGGGTCGGGTTGAGCTTCACAAAGGTATTGAGATTTTTCTCCGTCAGCATATAGCGGCAGATGGCTTCAATCTCGTCCGGCGGGCAGCCGTGCATGGTTGAGAGGGTGACGCCCTGAACCAGCCTGGCCGGCACGCGTTGAGCCAGATTGTCCAGCCCGTCTTTGCGCGCGCAGGTTGGCAGGCTGTCGATAAAGGTTCTATTTTGCAGCCAGCGGTTCAGGGTGTCGCGGTACTGGGCGAATTTAGGATGGGCGGAAGCGTCCATCATGTTGTCGATAAATTCCTGCATTGGCGACTGCTTAATACCGTCAAGGTTGTAGCCGACGCTCATGTTGAAAATAAACGACTTGCTCTCTTTATGGGTGCCCAGCGGAAAGACCTGCTCCAGCAGATGCAGCGTGAACCAGGCTTTCAGGTACTCATCCCAGGCTTTTTTGAGGGTAAATTCGGTGGACCACTCGGTGTTGAAGCACTCATCTTCGGCATCGATGCAGGGCTTTTCCAGCTCCAGGCGGTCAAGGATCTGTACGGTTTTCAGCTCGATAAACCGCCCGCCGGTTAGCCAGGCGGTAATAATGTTCTGCGCCAGCTGGGTATGCGGCCCGGCTGCCGGGCCGAGCGGCGTCGCGCAGCTTTCGCCGAATACGCCGATCGACCGCTGCGCCTGCGGCGTATAAAACTGTTGCTCGGGGATGCCAAAAATAGTCCGCTGACTCTGATACTCGTCGAAAATGCGCGTTAAAAGCTCCTCAAACGGCACGGGACGCATTATATCTCCCATAACCCTCTCCTTAGATATCATTGTAAGATCGACATTGCCGGTGGTAATCATCCCGACGGATAACGAAAGAGGAGCAACAATCACACCAGTTATTCAAACCGCGGCGGTAGAATAATTAATTTGTGAACCAGGTCGAAACTCGACGCGAATGCGTGAATAATTCCACAGCGGGGAAATGAGAACTCAAATCAATACGCTTTATCATTCGGCGAGATTTCTCAAAATCAGATCCTGAATATCAGAATGATAATTTATGCCGGCCGTTCGGCGGTGATTTCAGCGGGCGGCTTTCTTTTACCGCGGCGACAGAGGAAATATTCGGCGTAGGATCCCTGCCGCAGCGTCATTACGGCTAACGAAATGACCTGTCTCACAATTTGCGATGAAAAACGGCGGCTAAGTATAAATATTGCATAGTCGATACGGGTCGCTGCGACGCTATTTCAACGCCGGGTAAACTCTCAAACTGAGAACCCGGGGAAATATCGCAGATAAACAAATATACCCAAAATAATTCGAGTTGCAGGACAAAACGGTTAACCGTTTTGAACAGCGCTTGCGCTGGCCCTGAAAGGGTGAGTCCCGTAGGGGCGAATCACGCGGCAACGCAGTGAATCCCCAGGAGCTTACTCTAGTAAGTGACTGGGGTGAGCGACAAATCTGCCGGGAGCAGATTTGAACGTCGCTTGCGACGGCCCGTGAGGGCGAGGCCCATGGATGGGCCGAGTAATCCGTAGCCAACGCACATGCAACTTGAAGTATGAAGGATATAGAGCCGTAAACATCGCCTTTGAGGTTAGTATGAATATTTTTGCAGAAGCAGCACGACTTGAGGAGCAGAATCGCCCCTTTGCCCTGGCGCAGATTGTCGAAAGTCGGGGCTCCACCCCCCGACACTCCGCTCAGATGCTTATCCGGGAGGACGGTTCGATTGTGGGCACCATTGGCGGCGGGATGGTGGAGCGTAAAGTCATCGATGCGGCGCTGGAAGCGCTGCGCGAACGGGCGTCGCGAATGTTTCACGGCCGCATGGCGCGCACCGGCAGCGACGCCGTGGGCTCCGACTGCGGCGGCGCGATGTCGGTTTACATCAGCGTGCACGGCCTGCGCCCGCGCCTGCTGCTGGTCGGCGCCGGGCACGTTAACCGCGCGGTTGCCCACGCCGCGGCGCGGGTGGATTTTGACATCTGCGTCGGCGATATCTATTCCGCCAGCCTTTGCCCCGACGCTTTTCCGCTTTCGGCGCGGCTGGTGCACGCTGCCAGCTTCACGGACGTAGTGGAGGCGATGGCGGTCCGGCCGCAGGATTTTGTGCTGATTGCCACCAACAACCAGGATCGGGAGGCGCTGGACAGGCTGATAACCCAGCCGGTGGCGTGGCTGGGGCTGCTGGCCAGCCGGCGGAAAGTGCAGGCCTTTGTCCGCCAGATGCGGGAAAACGGCGTAACGGAGGCGGATATCAGCCGTCTGCGGGCGCCGATTGGCTATGACATCGGCGCCGAGACGCCAAACGAGATTGCCATCAGCGTGCTGGCGGAGATCCTGCAGGTGAAAAACGGCGCGCCGGGGGGGCTGATGAACCAGGTGAGGCAAGCGTGCCAGCCGGATTGTCTGGCTGAGGCGGTTGAGGTCTGAGCTTCTGCGAGGGGAAATGTTGCCGGGAGGTTCCCGGCAACCCGTGGCGTACAGCTTATTGGCTAATAATGGTGCCCGTTTTTCCTTCAATCCCCTCTTTGGCTTTGCTCAGCATCGTGATCAGCGCTTTACGCCCCGGCCCTGAGCGGGCGAAGGCGGCGGCGGCTTCCACTTTTGGCAGCATTGAGCCTTTGGCAAAGTGCCCCTCTTCGATAAAGCGTTCGGCATCGCGCAGGGAGAGGTTATCCAGCCACTGCTCGTCAGGTTTACCGAAGTTGATCGCCACCTTTTCTACGGCGGTGAGAATGATCAGCAGGTCGGCGTCGATCATCTCCGCCAGCTTCGCGCTGGCCCAGTCCTTATCGATAACCGCGCTGGCGCCGCGCAGATGGTTACCCTCGCGAATCACCGGAATGCCGCCGCCGCCGACGGTGATCACCACGTGGCAATCATCCATCAGCGCTTTTACCGTTTGTTTCTCGATAATATCTACCGGCATGGGCGAGGCGACGACGCGACGGTAGCCGCGCCCGGCGTCCTCTTTCATGATGTAGCCGTTTTGGCTCAGCTTTTCGGCCTCTTCTTTGCTGAAGAACGAGCCGATGGGCTTGGTCGGATTAAGAAATGCCTTATCGTTAGCATCCACTTCCACCTGGGTTATCAGGGTCGCCACCGGGATATCCAGCTGGCGCGTTAGCAGTTCTTCACGAATCGCGTTCTGCAGGTCGTAGCCGATGTAGCCCTGGCTCAGGGCCACGCAGACCGACATCGGCAGCATGGGCGTATGGGCCTCGGTTTTTGCTGCGGCCTCGAAAGCCTGGTTGATCATGCCCACCTGCGGACCGTTGCCGTGAGTGACCACCACCTGGTGGCCAAGGGCGATAAGATCGACGATCGTCCGGGCGGTGTGTCGTACGGCCTGCATCTGTCCGGCGAGATCGTCGCCCAGCGCATTCCCGCCGAGAGCGAGAACAATTTTTTTACTCATAGCTTCCTCTCATTACGTTTCTGTTCCGCTGACGGCCTGGTGAGCGGTGGAAAAGGGTTGTCGGCGTAAAAAGCGGCCCTGTCCGGCGATGCCGGTAAAGGTGCCGTTATCAAAGATCACTCTGCCGTGGGAGAGCGTCTGGCGAATCGCGCCCTGACAGATAAAGCCTTCATAGGGTGAATAGTCGGCGTTGTCGTGCAGCATGGCATGACGGATGGTGGTGGTACGCTGCGGATCGATGATAACCACGTCGGCATCGGCGCCGGGCGCCAGCAGCCCCTTCTGCGGCCACAGGCCAAACAGCTTCGCCGGGTTGGCGCTGGTGAGCGCCACAAAGCGCTCAGGGGTGATGCGCCCGGTCATCACGCCGTGCGAGAACAGCAGCAGCAGCCGGTTTTCCACCCCCGGCAGGCCGTTCGGGCAGCGGCTAAAGTCGCCGCCGGAGATCTGCCTGCGCTGCTGCGCAGAGAACGCGCAGTGGTCGGTGGCGACCGTGTCAATATCTCCATCATGGATACCGCGCCATAGCGCATCGTTGTTGCTGGCGTTGCGCAGGGGAGGGCTGAGCAGATAGTTAAGCGCGTCTTCGCGCTCGTAGCAGCGCTCGTCCAGCAGCAGATACTGCGGACAGGTCTCCACCCACACCGGCTGGTGGCGTCTTCTGGCCAGGCGCAGGTACTCCAGGCCCAGGGCGTTGGAAAGATGCACGATATACAGCGGCGCGTTTCCCGCCAGCTGCGCGAGGTTGATCGTTCGGGCGATGGCTTCCGCCTCGCACTCCAGCGGGCGGCTCAGGGCGTGATAGCGCGGCGCGGTTTTACCGGCGTTGATAAATTCCGCCCGGCGCTGGGCGATGGCGGCATCGTTTTCCGGATGCACCGTCGTCAGCGCGCCGGCGCGCTGCAGGTGGCGCATCGCCTGCAATATCTCATCATCGCTGAGTTTGTACTGGTAGGTCAGATAGAGCTTAAAGCTGCTGATGCCGCTATCCACCATCATCGGGATCTCGTCGAGAATGCCGTGGTTAACGTGCTGGATAACGCCGTGAAAACTGTAGTCGATAACGGCTTTATAGGCGGCGTAGCCGCGATAGACTTCGAACTGGTGGCGCAGGTGGCAGCCGACGGGGCCAAAGCCCATATGATCAACAATGGTGGTGGTGCCGCCGCAGGCCGCGGCCCGGGTTCCGGTAAAAAAATCATCGCAGCTGCGGGCGAGCCCCACGTCAATATTGAAATGAGTATGAACGTCGACGCCGCCGGGCATCACGTAGCAGCCCTCGGCGTCAATCACTTCGCAGGGTTGTTCTGCCTCAATAGAATCGGCAAGGCGCTTGACGAGGCCATCTTCAATGAGCAGGTCCTGCTTTACCTGTCCGTCGGCGTTGACGACGAGGCCATTTTTAATCAGTACGCGCATAGAAACCTCAACATACCGCCGCAGAGCGCGGCGGCAGACAGGACGAACAATTACTCCGTAGCCAGCCAGCTCAGCGGGATGGCGGCATACATTGCGGCGCAGGTCACCAGATGCGATTTCCAGGTTTTCTCATTTGGCGCGTGCGCTTCCGGCTCTTTCCCTGGCCCAAAACCGATAACCGGAATGCCGTGGCGGCCCATAATTGACACGCCGTTGGTGGAGAAGGTCCATTTATCCACCACCGGAGCTTTGCCGAACAGACCTTCGTAGGCGTTACTCAGGGCGCGGACGGTGAAGTGGTTCTCTTCCACTTTCCAGGTCGGGAAGTAGCATTCGGTCGGGTAGACCAGGCCGGTCCAGGAGGGGCGCTCGTAGTTGTACATCGAGACCACCGCGGCGGCTTTTTTCACCGCCGGCAGCGCGCGGATCTCTTCCAGCGCGCCTTCCCAGGTTTCGCCCCAGGTCAGACGGCGGTCAATGGAGACGGCGCAGCTATCCGCTACCGCGCAGCGGCTCGGCGAGGTGAAGAAAATCTCGGAAACGGTCAGGGTGCCTTTGCCGAGGAACTCGTCATCGCCCAGCTTGTGCGAAAGCTGTTCCAGCTCGGTGAGAACGGGCGCCATTTTGAAGATGGCGTTATCGCCGCGCTCCGGGGCGGAGCCGTGGCAGCTGACGCCCTGAACCTCCACGCGGATCTCCATACGCCCGCGCTGGCCGCGGTAAATCTGGCAGTCGGTAGGTTCGGTGCTGACTACGAATTCCGGACGTATACCGGATTGTTCAATAATGTACTGCCAGCACAGGCCGTCGCAATCCTCTTCCTGAACGGTACCGGTCACCAGCAGGGTATACTCATCTTCCAGGCCCAGATCTTTAATGATTTTACCGGCGTAAACCATGGAGGCCATTCCGCCCTCCTGGTCAGACGCGCCGCGTCCGCCGATCAGCTCATCGGTCTCCATACCTTCGTACGGATCGAAGTTCCAGTTCTTGATGTTGCCAATGCCGACGGTATCAATGTGCGCGTCCATGGCGACCAGACGCGGGCCGTGGCCGATGTAGCCCAGCACGTTACCCATCGGATCGATTTCCACTTTGTCGAATCCGACTTTCTCCATCTCCTCTTTGATACGGTGCACCACGCGCTTCTCATCGCTGCTTTCGCTGGGGATGGCGATCATATCGCGCAGGAAGCGGGTCATCTCTTTTTCGTATTGTTTTGATTTTTCCAGGATCGCGTTGAACGGAATTTGCTTAGCCATAAGGATGTTCTCCAGTTCTGAATACGGGGGTCCCGCCGGGCGGGAGGAATGTTGATCAATCGGCTACTGCGCGGCCGGATGTTTGCCTTCCCAGACGACTTCGCGATAGTGCTTAACGTCGGTGTCGCCTTCGGTGCTAATCACCAGCACCACGGAATCGCTATCCAGCTTGAGCTTGTGCATCAGCGCTTCGCGCTGCGGATGGAAATAAATCGCCGCCAGCAGGCCGAGACCGACGGCGCCGGATTCGCCGGAAATAACGCGCGGATCCTGGCCCGCCGGGTTTCCCAGCACCCGCATACCGAGGGCGGCGACGGCGTCCTGACAGGAGACGAACTGCGTGGCGCAGTTGCGCAGCACTTCCCAGCCCAGCGGGTTGGGCTCACCGCAGGCGAGACCGGCCATAATGGTGGTCATATCGCCGCTGACGTTGACGATCTGGCCCTTCAGCGCAGAGCGGTAGAGACAGTCGGCCAGCTCCGGCTCGACGATAATGGAATGGAGATGCTTCGCGCCGTAGACATCGGCCAGGTAGCCCAGCACGCCCCCCGCCATCGCCCCCACGCCGCCCTGCAGAAGCACGTGCGTCGGACGGGCGATACCCATTGAGGAGAGCTGTTCTACCGTTTCATCGGCGAGGGTGGCGTAGCCCTGCATAATCCAGGTCGGAATTTTCGTATAGCCTTCCCAGGCGGTGTCCTGCACCACCTCCCAGCCGTTTTTCTGCGCGGTCTGCATGGTAAAGCGGACGGTGTCGTCGTAGTTCATGTCGGTGACGATACACTCGGCGCCGAGGCGCAGTATGGCGTCAACCCGCTCCTGCGCGGAGCCTTTCGGCATATAGATGACGGCGTTCTGGCCTAACTGGCGGGCTGCCCACGCCACGCCGCGGCCGTGGTTGCCGTCGGTCGTGGTGGCGAACGTCATCTTCTCTTTGATGCTGGATTTGAGCGTTTCGAAGGAGAGATCGTTGATATCTAAATGATATTTTTCACACAGCAGCCGGGCGATAGCATAAGAGCCGCCGAGCATTTTGAAGGCATTGAGGCCAAAGCGCCGGGATTCATCTTTAACGAGGATTTTTTGTACCCCAAACAGCGCGGAAAGTTCGTTCAGCGCCACCAGCGGCGTAGGCTGATAGCCGGCGATCTTTTGATGAAAGCGGCGAGCCTGCTGCGCCTGCTGGCGTGAAAACAGCGGTGAAATCTCTCCGTTAAAAAAACGGTTTTCGGCAATATCCATTTTCAGTGAGAAAGCAGACATACTCGATCCTTATCCTTTTTGAAATGCGAAAGTCGTGGGGCTGGCCCGCAGGCCAGCCTGGGGATTATTTGATGCGTTTCTGCGCTTCCTTGAGCAGCTGCTCCAGCACTTTGCCCGGGTTCGCGTATTTGCGGCAGACGATCATCGCGGCGATGATGTACGGCTTCCAGCTGGCCTCTTTGTAGGTCGGGATCCGGTACTTCTCGAAGACTCCCTCGGTGACTTCGCCCGCGTCGCAGGAGACGCCGGTGATATCCGCCGGCAGGCAGTGCATATACAGCGCGTCACCGTCGCGGGTGTGCTTCATCATCTCTTCCGTACAGTGCCAGTCTTTATGGCCGGCGTTCTGCTCAAGGCAGGCTTTCTCCAGCGCCTTCAGACCTTCATGGTCATTTGCGCGCAGCAGCTCGGTGCGTTTTTCCATTACCTTGTACGGCGCCCAGGATTTCGGATAGACGATATCGGCGTCTTTAAAGGCTTCCTCCATGCTGTTCACCTGGCGGAAGCTGCCGCCGGAGGCCTGGGCATTGTTTTTTGCCACTTCGATAACGTCAGGGATCAGGTCGTACCCTTCCGGGTGGGCGAGGGTGACGTCCATACCGAAGCGGGTCATCAGGCCGATAATGCCCTGCGGCACCGAGAGGGGCTTGCCATAGCTCGGCGAGTAGGCCCAGGTCATGGCGATCTTCTTACCTTTCAGATTCTCCAGCGAACCGAAGTGCTCGCGCAGCCAGGCGAGATCGGCCATGGATTGCGTCGGGTGGTCGATATCGCACTGCAGATTGATCAGCGCCGGTCGCTGCGGCAGGACGCCCTGCTTGTGGCCGTCGTCCAGCGCTTCGCCGACTTCGCGCATGTAGGCGTTGCCCGCGCCAAGGAACATGTCATCGCGAATGCCGATGGCGTCGGCGCAGAAGGAGATCATGTTGGCGGTTTCACGGACCGTTTCGCCGTGGGCAATCTGCGATTTCCCCTCATCCAGATCCTGTTGCGCCAGACCTAACAGATTAAGCGCGGAGGCATAGGAGAAGCGGGTGCGGGTTGAGTTATCGCGGAACACGGAAATACCCAATCCGCTGTTAAACACTTTGGTGGCGATATTTTCAGCGCGTAGCGTTTTTAGCGCGGCGGCGACGTCCAGCACCTGTTTCAGCTCATCCGGCGATTGTTCCCAGGTCAGCAGAAAGTCTTTCTCACTGAGATGAGAGTTAAGTTTATTGATATCCTTAATCAGTTCGTTAACAGTTTTCATGTTTCAATCCTGGTCGTGAATGACGGCTTATTGATTGCTGTGCGGTCGGATATGCAGAGTTGCCGAATTAGCGACTGCCAGCGCTGTATTACCACTAACAATAAGCGTGCCAAATCCTCCGGGAGAGGCGGCGGAGAGGATTGAATAGTTAAGATTATGCCAGGTCTGTCACGAATTCAGGCGAGTTATCCCGGGAAGAGAAAGGTGAAATTTTTCCCCCGCCGTCCATTTCAGCGGGACAGGCGCGGGTTGCCGCCGTAAATAATGCGATTCTCATCTTCACATTGCGCCAATATGATAAAAACCGCTGCAAATTTATCATAATGATAAGAAACTGTGATAGCTCTTGCATATTTAAGATAAGGTGGGGGAATTGGCCCTATCTATATCAACGCGGGTGGCTAAAAGGAGTGGTATCATTCCCCGCAGATAAATAAAGCCGCTTCGCTTGACGCCGAACAGGTGAGCAATAATAGAAGGCCGATAGACATGATACCGTCCAAAGCACCCTCCATTTTAATGCAGATTCAGCCTACAATTCAAAAGTTTGCAAGGATGTTATCCAGCGTGCTGCAGCTGGAGGTCGAGATTGTTGATAACGAATTATACCGGGTCGCCGGAACTGGCGCTTATAGTAAACAGATTGGCTATAAATTAAATTCAAATTCACGGCTTCTGCGTTACATTATTGAAACACAGACCGAGAAGGTCGTTACCCACTCCCGCTTCGACCCCCTGTGTAAAGACTGTAACAATAAGGAGAAATGCGAAGAGAAAGCCTTTCTTGGCACGCCGGTGATGTATCACGACCGCTGCGTCGGCGTTATTAGCCTGGTTGCGCTGACGCGCGAGCAGCAGGAACGTATAAATGCGAATATCCAGGAGTTTTCTGATTATGTTCGTCATGTCTCAACCATATTCGTTTCCCGCTTTTTGCAGGAGCGGGCGGTCGGCGACAATATCCATAAAATATTTTTAACCATGATCGAAAATATGGATCAGGGCGTACTGGTCGTGGGCAACGATCAAAGAGTCAAATTTGCCAACCAGGCCGCTTTGAAAATAATGAGCGTCACTCAGGGACAGGTGATTGGTAAGTCAATCCAGTTTCAGCCGTTGACTTTCGAAGATAATTTCAAGCACGGCCATATGCAGCACATTATCTCCTTTGACGATCGCAAGGAGCTCATTATCGGCCAGCTGCACGCGGTGCAGGATCAGTGGTTATTTTTAATGGCGTTCCATCAGTCGCACTCTTCGGCCGATTTCAGCTGCGGGCAGGAAGGGCCGCAGATTGAAGCGATGGTCGGAGAGTGTCGACCTATGCGGCAGCTCAAAAAGCTGATCAGCCGCGTGGCCCCGAGCCCCTCCAGCGTAATGATTGCCGGTGAAAGCGGGACCGGGAAAGAGGTGGTTGCCCGCGCTATCCACAAGCTCAGCGATCGCCACGCGAAGCCCTTTATCGCGATTAACTGCGCCGCGATACCCGAGCAGCTGTTAGAAAGCGAACTGTTTGGCTACGTGAAGGGGGCGTTTACCGGCGCATCGGCAAACGGTAAGACCGGCCTGATTCAGGCGGCCAATAGCGGGACGCTGTTTCTTGACGAAATTGGCGATATGCCGCTCACTCTGCAGGCCAAGCTGCTGCGGGCCATTGAGTCACGTGAGATTCAGCCGGTGGGCGCCAGCCATCCGGTTCAGGTCGATATTCGTATCATATCCGCTACCAATCAAAACCTGGAACAGTACATCGCGGAAGGGAAGTTCCGCGAAGATCTCTACTATCGTCTGAACGTGATTCCGCTGCGCCTGCCGCCGCTGCGCGAACGTCAGGAGGACATTGAACTGCTGATTCACTATTTCCTGCATCTGCATACCGGTCGTCTCAATCTGGTTTATCCCGGCGTCGCGCAGGACGTGATCGATTTCCTTAAGCGCTATCGCTGGCCGGGCAATATTCGCGAACTCAGCAACCTGATGGAGTACCTGGTCAACGTGGTGCCGTCGGGAGAAATCATCGATATGTCGCTGCTGCCGCCGAATCTGTTAAGCAGCGGTGAAGCGGCGAGCCAGGCGACGTCGTCGGCTTCAGCGCCAGCGACCCTCACTCAGGAGGAGAACGTGACGGCGCTGGAGGAGATGGAGCGGCAGATGATCCGCGATGCGCTCTCTCGCTACAGTAATAAAAAGCAGGCGGCGGATGAGCTGGGCATCGGCATCGCCACGCTGTATCGCAAAATAAAGAAATATTCGCTGGCGGCGGGTCAGAACTGACGGGAACTGCGGGCAATAAAAAATCCACGCGAGCGCGTGGATTTTGTGGATCGCATGACGGCGAAGAAATGCTTAGACGTTGAATCGTGATTGTGAATTTATTATTTTTATATTTAAAATTTTTATTTTTGATTGTTATTTTTATACTCATGCCTGTACTCACTTTAGTTGAGGCTGCTATCTGAGGAGAATTATCACAACTCATGTTCATCTATTCTTCTTACCAAGGGTATATCTTTTTTCGCTGCCCTTCATAAGCTACTTTAGCTTAACTTATTGTTTTATTAGTGCGAATGTATCGTTTATAGTATGGTTATATGCTTAAAAAGCATAGCATGTACAAGCACTCAAGCTAGTAACTAGCTGTATAGGACAAAGATTCTAGCATAGGGCGACTAACGCTATTCACTGTCAGAAGGAGCTATCAATTGAGTAAAGCTGGTATTCAATCTAATAGGGGGGATGGATATCAAACGTTGGTAGCGTTTGAGTGGGCTTTGACCGTGTTATCCAATCCTGATTATCAATGGTTAGAGACAGATTCAGTGAAATGGCTGGTCGATGACGTTGTGATAGGGCGGACTGACGGTACAATAATTTGTTGTCAGTGCAAAAAAAATCAAACAGGATTTCGAGCGTGGTCGTTCACCGATCTTAATGATGAGCTAGAAAAGGCCATTAAAATGCTTATACAAGATCCTACTACGACAGTCAGATTCTACTCCCGTACCCCTTTTGGTGAACTGGCAGCTTTACAAGAGTTTAGTACTAATTTTCCAGATGAAAGTGTCTATCATGCTGCTTTAAAAGAGATAAAGGTACATGAAGCGACAAATAGAAAGCTCAGTGAATTAATTGCAAAAATATCTTCTAATTTTAATAGTTATGAGCTTTTATCCAGAACAAAATTTGTTACTAGCGATATTCATGAGCGAATGCGAGAAACAGTAGAAGAGCGCTTACAATATTTGGTGAGTAATTCTGTTGCAGCTTTTAATTCACTTTGGACTTGCCTTGATTACCAAGGGATGCGAGTTGCTGATACGCAAGATAATAAACTGTCATCTTGCTCGCGTTTAACCAAAACCGACCTTATAAATCTTCTTTCTCAGTCAGGTTGTGTCATTTCTCCTCCAACAGACATTCAATCTATTTTTAATTCATTCAGAAAAACATCATCGATTGGTCGTTCGTGGCAAAGAGATATTGGTGGTCATCGCATTGACACTCTTTTAGTTAGTGAATTAATTGAGGCTATCAAAAGCAAGAGCCATTCCATATTAGTGACTGGAGGGCCGGGTTCAGGGAAAACGTGTATTCTACTTGAATTGCAGGAGAAATTAGAGCAATTGGCGCAATCTGATAGTGTTATGTTACCGTTATTTATTCAATCGCGAGAGTTTGCTGATTTAGAAACTGCACAGGAACGGCAATCTCTAGGATTAGATGAGCAATGGATTGAAAAGATTGCGCGTGTAGCTGACAGCTATCATGTAATAGTCATAATTGATTCACTTGATGTGCTTGCTATAGCTCGAGAACATACGGTGCTAACGTATTTTTTAGCTCAAATAGATCAGCTGTTATTAATTCCAAATGTTACCGTTATTACGGCTTGCAGAGAGTTTGATAGACATTACGATAGACGTATATCTCAGCGCTCATGGGATAAAGAGTTTAAGTGCCAGCCGTTAGATTGGGAAGGTGAAATCATGCCGTTGCTTGAAAAACTCTCAATCGACTCATCAGCTATTGATAACATAACGCGACATTTAATTAGCAATCCACGTGAGTTAGATCTATTTATAAATCTTGCTCAAAGAGATGGTAGTTTTAATATAGTGACTAGCCAAGTGCTAGCTCAACGCTATATTGATTCAATTATGTTGACGAATCCATCGCTAGGTGATGAAGGGAAAATAGCACTTGAAAATATGGCCACGGAAATGTTAAAGCTTCGTACCCTGTCGATACCAACTCAACGATTTACTGCTTCAGATGACATTCGTAGAATGCTACTTAGTCATAATGTTTTGCATGAAACTGAGGATAATAAATTAACATTTGGGCATCAAACGTTACTTGATGTATTAGTTATTAGTAGAGCGATTCGTCATGGATTGACCTTAAATAATTTTATAAAGGATCTCCCTCCAGTACCTTTTGTCCGCCCATCTATTCGTAGCTTTATTGCACAGCTTGTCAATGAAGGAAGACAAGAGTTTAGAAAACAGTTACGAACGGTGCTTACCGGAACTTATGCTTTTCATATACGTCGCCTAGTTGCCGAGTGTTTTGCTGAGCAATTACCTCAAGATGATGATTGGCCAATGTTACGTGATTTACGTAATACGCATCGAGATGTTTTCCAAGTTATTTATAGTAAAGCTTCACAAGTTGAATGGCATCATTTTTGGCTAAGGAATCTTGTTCCGGTTTTAAAAAACACGCGTGATGTTGATGGTATAGGAATTCATACTTACCGTATAGCGCATTGGTTAAATCTAGATCCATCAGGTGTCGTTTATTTTTGGATGGAAATATTAAGATCTGATTGGATAGATAAGTCACAATTGATCAGTAAGATTGCTGT
Organism: Klebsiella sp. GW_Kp182; assembly: GCF_040062275.1. Lineage (NCBI taxonomy): Bacteria > Pseudomonadati > Pseudomonadota > Gammaproteobacteria > Enterobacterales > Enterobacteriaceae > Klebsiella > Klebsiella sp. GW_Kp182. The sequence continues at coordinate 50,294 of NZ_JBEAFQ010000006.1, forward strand.
TTCCATATCAAACATAAAGGAAGATCATGCATATTTGATGTCTCCTTTATTGCTGGAGTTATTTAAATTCCCACAAGAAAAATATAGCTTTTTAGGTAGAGCCCTTGCTCGCTGTGTTGCTGTAGGGGGGGGCGATGATGCGGTGCTTTGGGATTACATCATTGCTGATGTTAAAGATGAAGACATACTGTCATATCGTTTTGGAAATAAACTTAAGTGCCGACCACACGAATTTGGTGATAAGGATAATAAATTCCTTTCAAATAGAATGATTAATTCTATTATTTTGTTAGAACGGGCTATATCGACACTTGAACAGTGGAGCCAAGTGCGGAGTTCTAGATATGAAGAAAAAAATAATTATCGAAGTGGTTTTCTAAGTGGAACTTCTCATTCTGATGATCGCAGAATGAGAGACTTTGAGCATAAAGATAGTCAACGTGTCCTGATGGATGCTTTAGAAGTTGCTATTATTCATCATGCTAATATCAATTCTGAGTGGTGGCAAAACAATCGTGAACGTTTATGCTTTAATCTGGAAGGTTCACTTCGTTACTTTGCATTGTTAGCATGCATTAATTCTCCGCTAACTAATCTTGACATATCCTCTCGTTTGCTGTTGAAAGCGGATTTATTAAAGTCTGAGCTTTCACATGAATTGGGTACTTTAGTTCAGAAAGTTTTTATCCATTTGAGTTCAGAATCCCAAGACGCAATACAGATTATAATACTTTCTCTTTCTCAGAGATATACTGATGTCCCTGAGCATAGGCAATATATGCTTAAAGAGCAGGTCAAGTTTATTATTTGTATACCGTGCCATTTACGCTCATCGTCATGTGTAAGTATTTTAGATGAATATATTCGTTCAAACTGGCCACTTGAACATAAACCAGATGTTAATGGATGGTGCGGAATAGTAAGAGCTCCGTTCTCATTTGAAATTTTTAATGAGCTTAGCAATGAAGGCGTTCTCAGTCTTCTTGAGCACTATAATGGGTATAGGCGAGACTCATTTAGCGACATGTTAATTGGTGGAGAGGAGGAAGTTGCTCAACAACTGAGTGAGGCATCCTCAAGGGATCCATTACGATTTTTGTTTTTTTTATCTTCTTACTGGCAGGATATAAATGAAGAGTTCCGAAATCATATTATGGATGGTGTTGCACATTATTTGAATTATCGTTATGGAAACCTTCGCCAAAATAATGACTGGAAACCGATTAATGAACCTAATATTGATTTTTTAGTTAGCAACACTTTAGATGAATTGGAACGACATTCTGTCTATTGGAGGCAAAACCGCTCTGCTTCCGAAGTGCTACAAGGATGTTCGCATGTAGTAAAAGATATCAATAATGCGGAAAGAATAACTTTTTTATCTATTCCCTATTTAGCAGTGGAAGAAAAAGATCCTATCTCAGGAGATGGTGTCACTTTTATTGGCGTAGGTATTAATATGATTCGAGGGCATATCGCTGATGCCCTTATGGTTATGGCAATAAAGTTACATGAAGAACATATATCTTGGCCTGAGTTATTGTTACCAACACTACATCAATTTTCTACTAACGATCATCCTGCGGTGAGAGCTGTAGTATTACGCCGTTTACCTTATTTACAGAATATTTTACCTGAAGTTGGTTGGGGAGTATTTGAATTAATAATGCGGAAAGGTAGCGAAGGGCTTTGGGATATGGCAGAATGTTGTCTCTATTATACCTATTATCATGAGTTCGACAGAGTTTCCCCATGGTTAAATAAGATTGTATCTGAAGATATTAAAGATGGATTGCAAGCATGGGGAAGAATATCTGCATTAGCTGTATTGTCAGAAAAAATAGAAAATTGTGATTTTATCAAACAATTAAAAGAATTAAGCGATAGTGATGCATGGGAAGGTGCTATCGATGTTTGGACACATCATGAGAATTTTCAGCGGCATCGGGATTTATGTCTTGCTGGATTAGCCGCTGCGTTAAGTGATGATAATCAATATTCCTCAGTATTAATAGCGTCAATGGGTAGTATTTTTAGAGAGAAAGAGCCGGTTATTATTTTACCTGTACCAGTGTTAGAGCGTTATTTTTCATTAGTATCTATGAGTTCAGAGCCATCGAAAATTGGTTTATTCGATTTTGGCGCATGGTTAAATATTGTTTCATGCATAGAACCATTGTATGCATTGAAGGCTACGGAGATTTATCTTGAATATGTTCGTACAACAAAAACCTATTTGCATGACTATAATAATAGTTTAATGCAGCTATTGACTCGTTTATTTGCACAAGCAGAAGAGCAGGAAGAATCGGATGACGGAGAAATGCTATATCGAGTAGTTGTTTTGCAAGACACTATGTTGGCCTTAGGTGTTGATGGGGTGAATACATGGTTAGAGGCAGCTGAGAGAGCATAATTAACTATCTGTGAACTATATGGATATTAAGGTGGATAGATTGAAAAAATATTTATTGATAGAATGGATTAAGTGTTTTTATTCTCGTTTGAATGTTAGTCAAAAATTGCATTTAAATTATATTTTATTGTTTGTCTATACATACGTAATATTTCTTGTATTGAGTTATGGTCAAATGTTCAGGTCTGCATTCTTATTGGCTATTGTATTTTGGTGTATTGCATTGGCATATGATGCTATTCTTCTATATAAGAAAATTTATGAAAATGTTATAGGGAAAGCATTGTTAACAATAATATTGGTTGTCGGGACTAATTTTTCTATATCTATTGCTGGGATCATATTAAATGATGTTAGCGGAGTTGAGCCTTCTAATTTTCCTCATGCATTAATTATTGTTTCTATTTTAACCATTCCATTCATTACAGCTTTAATTGCTTTGTTTTTATATTATATCTTAGCCTTAATTGTTTTTCCTTTTATACTTCTATATTTTTTATTATTGGATGCTAAAGTAAATGATTTTTTATTCCCCTTCAAAAGTGAAAAAGATGATATTTATCTAAAGAAATCCACAATACTAATCAAGATTTTTAGTTTTGGCATTTTTTTTGTTTTCATTTATGGAGTATCACAAAATACTATGTCATGGTATGAAAAGAATTTATCAAAATTTGCAGAGAAATTTATATATACATTTGAGATGTATTCGAAAAGCCCATGCGATCTTGGTAGTGATACTAAATCATTGTTTATAAATGATGATAGAATTATTTTTGCAAAAAAAAGTTGGTGATGAAGTTATTTTTCAAGTTGAGGAATGTAATTATAAAAAATAGCATATATAACATTTAATATTATGTTGGGGAGATGACTCTCCCAACATTATCTCTGAATTATGTAAAGTGTTCCACAATAATGGAAATTTTTGTGTTAAATTTAACTTCCAGCATTTCGTGTGTACATTTTGTGAAAATGAAGAAAGCGACGAGATTGAAATACCGTGCGATTGTTGTGGTTCAATGGCTGTTGCTGACGAAATGGCAACATGGTAGATGGACGACGGTTCGGTAGAAAACCGTTGCTATTTTTGCCAGGTCAATATTTCGCAGATAAAGATGTTCGATTCTATGGCTAGATAGCGTCTTATATTTATCTGTATTTAGATTGATAAGTTGATAAAATTTTGGATGTGACCATGTGAACGCCTTGCCCAGCCATAAATTAGCAAAGAATAGGTCAATACCAGCGTCTCTACTCATAAACAATGCTGTGTGTGGTGAAAATCGTTCATTGTGAGGACATTACAAATGATTAACCACATAATTTTTATTGTTGATTAACGCACCCACCTTTGATCTCCTCCCTGAAAACAGTGCCAGACTAAACTGAAGTCTCCGGTCTTTCTTCCATCTCACAGAGAGGCACATCGCCATGAAAAAGACCCGCTATACCGAAGAACAGATCGCGTTTGCGCTGAAACAGGCCGAAACCGGCACCCGTGTCGGGGAAGTCTGCCGAAAGATGGGGATTTCTGAAGCCACTTTTTATAACTGGAAGAAGAAATTCGCCGGTCTGGGCGTGACCGAACTGCGGCGTCTGCGGCAACTGGAGGATGAAAATCAACGGCTGAAGAAACTGGTGGCTGACCTGAGTCTGGACAAGGAGATGCTGCAGGAGGTACTGAAACAAAAGTTCTGAGGCCGGCTCAGAAGCGTCAGGCGGTGCATTTTCTGCGGGAGGCTTACCGTATCAGTGTCCGACGGGGATGCGGACTGCTGATGCAGAGCAGAACCGTTTACCACTGGCAGAGCCGGCGGGATGATCGGGCGATAACCCTGCGTATCCGGGAAATAGCGGAAACCCGGATCCGCTACGGTTGCCCGCGTATTCATATTCAGCTGCGGCGGGAAGGCTGGCCTGTTAACCACAAGAAAACACACCGGATTTACTGTCTGGAAGGCCTCAACCTGCGCAGAAAACGCCCGCGCAGGCATGTCAGTGCAGCACATCGTCAGCAACGTCCGGTCCTGACCGGTGTCGATCAGTGCTGGAGTATGGATTTCGTGTCGGATAACCTGTTTAACGGACGACGTTTCCGGGCGCTGACTGTAGTGGATAATTTTAGTCGGGAGTGTGTGGCGATCCATGCCGGAAAGTCGCTGAAAGGTGAGGATGTGGTCGGTGTGATGGAAGGGTTGCGGGTGCTGGGCAAGCGCCTGCCGGTACGTATTCAGACAGATAACGGCAGCGAGTTTATTTCGAAAATTCTGGATAAATGGGCGTATGAGCACGGTGTCACAATGGACTTCTCCCGCCCCGGAAAACCAACCGATAACCCGTTTATTGAGTCATTTAATGGCAGTCTGCGGGATGAATGCCTGAACATTCACTGGTTCCTGTCGCTGGAAGATGCGCAGGACAAACTCGACAACTGGCGCAGGGAATATAATCATGAGAGAACGCATTCATCATTAAATGACATGACTCCGGCTGAATTCATCCGAAGTCTCCGGAAAGACGAGGATCTCTGATTTAGCACTGCACTGAATTTGGGCCAGGGTCAGAAAGACGAGGATCTCTGATTTAGCACTGCACTGAATTTGGGCCAGGGTCACAGGGTCACCAGGGTCACACGATGAGCTTGTCATGAGGAATGTTCTCTACGTTCTGATCTGTGTTAAGAATGGGTAAAAAGCGATCTACTGGTCGTCGTCACATCATCCAGTAGTCGTGAAAGTTGACTACTTTCCTATCTGAATTGATGAGAATCGTTCTACATGCGTTATGGCAAACGCTGTGATAAGTTGTTGTCTGCCCGTATCAGAGCCAGATGGCCCCTTGATGACGTCGGGCTACAGATGATGTGAAGTCGTGTCGAAACCTTGATATAATGAGTACAGATTACACATTCGATAGCTGAGGAATCGCGATGAGCAATGACAAGAAAACGCAGGTGTATTACGTTAAACCGTCTCGCGCTGACATTGTTCGCTCGGTAGCAACGTCAACCGCCGTTGAGACGGGGCAGTCTTCTGAGAAGATCGAAGCTTCGCTTGAAGCGACGCGCAAAAAGTTCGCCCATCTTCGTCTTGCTGTTTAATCACGTCTTAACGCAGTACCGACCCAATAACACATCGGGCCGTAGTCCATTGACATACCTGCGTGGATAGCCGAAATATATTCGGCTTTGTTTTGCTCCCAGCTTTGATAATCCAGCGGCCTGTGTCCCCCCTGAACCGCCATCACATCAGCTAAAAGTCGTGATAAACGTCCATTGCCTTCCCGGAATGGATGGATGAGTATCAGCTCTACATGGGTTACAGCAATAGCCTCTATGATCTGTTCTTCGCTCATGTTGGTGCATGGTGTATATCGGGCAAGGTATTTAGCGTCGAATTCGTGTATTAGTTTTGGCAACTGTGCAGAGGGCGCGAACATAAAGCCCCCTTTGCTGATATTGACAGTCCTTTCTTGCCCGGCCCACTCATAGATGTTTCCCAGCCAGCGGCGATGCCAGCTTTTCAGCAAAGCAATGGTGATCTGCCCTGCTGGAAACTGCTCTTCAAAAATGCAGTGATAGAGCTTCTCTAACAGCACAAGCTCCGCTTCGTCCATCTCACCAGAATCAGCAATCCCCAGCTTATTTGCCAGAACTTGCTCATCGGAGTTTTTCTCATATTGTCCTTCACTGCCAGAGATACGGTATCGGCTCATGGGAACATCCTGCGCTAATGGGTGCTAAGAAATTATAACGCTGGGTGAGGAGAGTAACAATGGTCGTATAATCAGACAGTTACAAAAGTGTAGGCTGAAATATAGTTTTTATAATCTGATGGGAAATTATCGTTAATAATCAGCATTAACAGACCAATACATCATGGTTTACGAAACATCAATAGTGCTGCGCGCGCTTCCTACCCATTCTTCAAGTTTATTTGCCCAGTCCTGCATCATAACCTTTCGCTCATCAAGATAAGTTACATGGTTGTATGTGCGACGAACATTGTTGGTATCAGCGTGCGCAAGTTGGGCCTCAATAGCATCAGGTCGATAGCCCATCTCGTTTAAACGGGTACTTCCAGTGGTTCGGGTTGCATGTGGGCTATATGTACCACTCCAGCCGAGGCTTTTACGTAGCTGGCGTAGCGAGTGCGATGTCATTGGACCTAACGGATTATCCCTGCCCGGGAAAAGGTGCTGCCGATGCCCGGTTAATCCCTGTAGTGTTCTGAGCATTTTGATAGCTTGGGAGGGTAGGGGAATAACGTGTTCTCTCGGGCTTTCATTCGCGCTGCCGGAATTGTCCACAGGGCGTTATCAAGATCGAATTCTGTCCATTCTGCTTCGGTGGCTTCTGCAGGACGCGTCAATGTCCACCACATAAGCCACATACAATAGTTAACCTGGTACGAGCCACGACTATTATCAAAACAGTTTAATAACTTTCCGATTTGCTGAGGATTCAGTGCTTGTTTGTGCTGTGTCTTATTGGCCGGAAGGGCCTTGCGCACAGGCCGTACAGGATCGCTATCAGTCTAAGCGTTGCAACTGCTAACTCAAAAACTGATGAAACGGTGCGGCGAGCTTCAGCGGCAACTGTCGGTGCTCCTCGTTTAGCAGTTTCTTGAAGAATTCTAAGGATGTGGTGTGGAGTGACCTCTCTGATTGGGAGCTTACCTATTGCGGGGAAAACCACACGCTCAAGCATATCCAGTCGGCGCGTTTTGGTAATTTCGGCCCAGTCTTTCATCTGCAACCACTCTTTAGCGATCAGCTTAAAGGTGTTGGAGACGTCGTTGACCTTGCGGATCTTATCTAACTGGCGAGCCTGTGTCGGGCTAACTCCATCTGCGACTTGCTTACGCGCTTGCTGAAATGAAAAATCCACGCAATTGCGTGGATTTTGTGGTTTTTTTCGATGTTCATGAGGTTCAATGAAACCTCATGAGACAACAAATTTTATTTAGACGTTGAACAGGAAGTTCATCACATCGCCATCTTTCACGATGTAGTCTTTACCTTCAGCGCGCATTTTCCCGGCTTCTTTGGCACCCTGTTCGCCTTTATAGGTAATAAAGTCTTCATAGGCGATGGTCTGCGCGCGGATAAAGCCTTTTTCAAAGTCGGTGTGGATTTTACCCGCGGCCTGCGGAGCAGTGGCGCCGACGGGGATAGTCCAGGCGCGCACTTCCTTCACCCCTGCGGTAAAGTAGGTCTGCAGGTTCAGCAGCTCGTAGCCGGCGCGGATAACGCGGTTCAGGCCCGGCTCTTCGAGACCCAGCTCGGCCATAAACTCATCGCGGTCGGCATCGTCCAGCTCGGCGATATCGGACTCAACGGCGGCGCAAACGGCGACCACCACAGAACCTTCGGCGGCGGCAATTTCGCGAACTTTATCGAGATAAGGGTTGTTCTCAAAGCCGTCTTCGTTGACGTTGGCGATATACATGGTTGGCTTCAGGGTCAGGAAGCTCAGGTATTTAATCGCCGCTTTGTCTTCTTCGGTCAGGTTTTTCAGCGAACGCAGCATGCCGGCATTCTCAAGGTGCGGCAGGCATTTTTCCAGCGCCGCCAGCTCGGCTTTCGCGTCTTTATCGCCGCCTTTGGCTTTCTTCTGCACGCGATGGATGGCGCGCTCGCAGGTGTCCAGGTCGGAGAGCGCCAGCTCGGTGTTGATAACTTCAATATCGTCAGCCGGGTCCACTTTATTGTTAACGTGGATGATGTTGTCGTTTTCGAAGCAGCGCACTACGTGACCGATAGCTTCGGTTTCGCGGATGTTGGTCAGGAACTGGTTGCCCAGGCCTTCACCTTTCGACGCGCCTTTAACGAGGCCTGCGATATCAACGAATTCCATCGTGGTTGGCAGAATACGCTGTGGTTTGACGATTTCAGCCAGTTTGTCCAGACGCGGATCGGGCATCGGCACGACACCGGTGTTCGGCTCAATGGTACAGAAGGGGAAGTTGGCCGCTTCAATACCCGCTTTAGTGAGCGCATTGAACAGGGTGGATTTGCCGACGTTGGGCAAACCGACGATACCGCATTTGAATCCCATGATTTAAATCACCTTAATCTTTGGATAATCAACCTGTTACAGTGAACAGATTGCAGAAAAGTAAATAGCTTCGCCTATTATACACGGTGCGTGACAAAAATTCCGCACGCCGACCGGTTATTGCGCTTTAAAAGCGTGTAAACGGTTGGTCGCCTTGGTCAGGCCATCCTTCAGCCACACCTCGGTGCAGCGTACCGCTTCGTCAACGGCCTCATCAATCAGCTTCTGTTCGCTGGCGGGCGGCTTGCCCAGCACAAAACCGACAACTTTATTTTTATCGCCCGGATGGCCGATTCCCACGCGTAAGCGGTGAAAGTTCGGGTTATTGCCCAGCTTGCTGATGATGTCTTTCAGGCCATTATGGCCGCCGTGGCCGCCGCCCAGCTTGAACTTAGCCACGCCTGGCGGTAAGTCGAGCTCATCGTGGGCGACCAGGATTTCGTCCGGGTTAATACGAAAGAAGGTCGCCATCGCGCCGACGGCTTTGCCGCTCAGGTTCATAAAGGTGGTCGGCACCAGCAGGCGGACATCTTCGCCGGCAAGGTTAATCCGCGAGGTGTAGCCGAAGAATTTGCTCTCTTCGCGCAGCGGCGCGCGGTGGCGTTCAGCCAGTAAATCCACGTACCAGGCGCCGGCGTTATGTCGGGTCGCTGCATATTCAGCGCCGGGGTTCGCCAGGCCGACAATTAATTTTATGCTCACTTTTTTATCCTGCTTGGATCGTTCTCTGGCGCGTAGTGTACTGTCTGCGCGCGCGGTTGACAAAATTCTGCCGGCGAAACGCACCTGCCACAGATAATCACGGGTTTGAATAATTAGAATTTGATGTTGTTCAGTGGGTTATTTGTAAACTTTTGTTGGCAAGATGTTCGCTTCTGTGATCGTCCACGCAATCGCTATATTGGCCATTGTCTATACTACACCTATAAGATTTGGGGATATTCCCATGCAACCCAAGGTTCCGGAGGTGACATATGAAACGCAGAAACGCTTCGTTACTCGGTAATGTGCTGATGGGGTTGGGGTTGGTCGTCATGGTTGTCGGCGTTGGTTATTCTATTTTAAACCAGCTTCCGCAGCTTGACCTGCCGCAGTTTTTCGCACACGGCGCGATCTTGAGTATCTTTGTCGGCGCGGTACTGTGGCTGGCTGGCGCCCGTATCGGCGGTCATGAACAGGTTAGCGACAGATACTGGTGGGTTCGCCACTACGATAAACGCTGCCGCCGCGATCAGCATCGCCACAGCTGAGTGAATTCCAGACCGCCAGCCGTTGTGAACGGCTGGTGCGTTTTCATGCCGCCCGTTCAGGCTGCCCGCCTGTTGGTGTCTCAAATCCTCCTTTCTCTCTTCGTCTTTCTTCGCCACCGTCTGCCTAATACAATTCCTGTACAGAACGCTTGACCCTGACGTCACGTCAGGCAGCAGAGTGGCGCCACTGGTAAACGAAAGGAGCAGTCATGTTAATTCAGGTGGGTGAACTGGCGAAGCGCGCCGGCATAACCGTCCGCACGCTACATCACTATGAACAAACGGGACTGCTGACGCCTTCGGCCAGAAGCGCGGCGGGTTACCGGCTCTATAATCTGGCGGCCGTTCAGCGACTGCATATGATCAAAGCGCTGGCGCAGGCCGGGCTGGAACTCGCCACTATCAAGGACTATCTCGACCGGGACGCCTTCTCGCTGTCCGACCTGTTGGTCAAGCAGATCGCCACCCTCGACCGGCAGCTGCAAACCCTCTCCACGCTGCGCCAGCGCCTGGCGCTGCTGCGTGAAGAGCTGGACAGCGGAGACGAGCCCGACCTGGAGTCCTGGCTACAAACGCTGGAGCTGATGAAAATGTACGATCGCTGGTTTAGTCAACAGGAATTACAGGTGCTGCCGTTCGCAGAGCAGGATGCGCAGCGTAACCAGATATGGCTGGAGCTGGTGGGTGAAGCGCAGCAGCTTATGGGCGAACGCTGTCCGGCCGATGAGCCTCGGGCGATTGCGCTGGCCACCCGCTGGATGGCGCAGCTGGAGCAGGATACCGCCGGCAGGCCGGAGTTTCTGACTCGCCTGAATGAGATGCACGCCGCCGAACCGCAGATGCGCGAGCAAACCGGGGTGACGCCGGAGATGATTGATTTCATTACCCGTGCTTTTGCCGAAAGCAAGCTGGCCATCTGGGCGCGCTATCTGAACGCCGAAGAGCTGGCTTTTACACGGCAGCACTATTTCGATCGCCTGATGGAGTGGCCGGCGCTGGTGGCCGAGCTGCATCGGGCCTGTCGTGAGAAGCGGGAGCCTGCCTCCGCGGAAGGTCAGCAGCTGGCGCAGCGCTGGCTGGCGCTGTTCCAGTCTTACGCGGGAAAGGATCCGCACACGCAGCAGAAGTTTCGTTATGCCATGGAGCGGGAGCCGCATTTGATGAAGGGAACGTGGATGACGCCGGAGGTGCTTGGCTGGCTTCAGCAGGCGATTGGCGTAATGATGCGGCAGGCGCCGGGGCCTGCCGCCGGGTAATTAAATATCCGCCAGCGCGGCGCTGCGGTCCGGGTAGAAGCTCAGGCGGCCCGGAATCGGCTTAACGCCTGCCCGCGCCAGGGTACGCAGGGGCTGAAATTCCAGGTTCGACACGCGTAGCTCACAGCCTTCCGGCAGCTTATTCACGAAGCGCTGGAAGGCATCCAGCCCGCCGGCATCCAGCACCGGCACCGCATCCCACTTCAGCACGACGATACGCTTGCCAGCAATCCGCGTTTCCAGATCGGTAAACAACCCTTCCGCGGCGGCGAAAAACAGCGGACCAATGACGCGCAGCACCAGTACGTCATCGGGAACCTCAACGTTGACCGGCGCGAGGCGGGTCATCCGCGCGATCCGGCGCATAAACAGCAGGGAAGCCAGCACAATACCGACGCTAATAGCGATGACCATATCAAACAGGACGGTCAGCGACATACACATCAGCATGACGATAATGTCGTCTTTTGGCGCATAGCGCAGCAGGTTAACGACCTTGTGCGCTTCGCTCATATTCCATGCCACCATCAGCAGCAGCGCCGCCATCGCGGAAAGCGGCAGCCAGGAGAGCAGAGGGGCAAGCACCAGCAGCGCCATGATCACCAGCAGCGCGTGGATCACGGCGGAAACCGGCGAGGTCGCCCCGGCGCGAACGTTGGCCGCCGAGCGGGCGATAGCGGCGGTGGCGGTAATGCCGCCGAAGAACGGCGCGACGATATTGCCGAGCCCCTGGCCAATCAGCTCGCTATTGGCCTTGTGTTTGGTGCCGGTCATGCCGTCCAGCACCACGGCGCACAGCAGGGACTCAATCGCCCCGAGCATGGCCATGGAAAACGCCGCCGGCAGCAGCGCCTGCAGCGAGGACCAGCTGAGGGTGAAGTCTGAACCGGGCATATCCCACGGCAGCACCAGCTGCGGCAGCAGCTGCGGAATACCGTTGCCCTGGCTGCCGTCGGCGAGAATATAGTGGAACTGAGAGCCGATGGTGGCGACGTGTCCGCCAAGCAGGTTGACCACGCCCATCACCGCGCAGCCCGCCAGCAGGGCCGGCAGATGGCCCGGCAGACGAATCCCCAGACGCGGCCAGATAATCAGCGTGCCCAGCGTGACAACGCCGATGGCGGCATCGCCGGGGTTAATGGTCGGCAGCGCCATCGCCAGCGCGCCGACTTTCTGCAGATAATGTTCAGGCACGTGGGCCATCTGCAGACCGAGAAAATCTTTAATTTGCATGGTACCGATGGTGATACCGATCCCGGAGGTGAAGCCGAGGGTGACCGATAGCGGAATATACTCAATCAGGCGGCCAAAGCGCGCCAGGCCGAAAAGAATCAGGAAGATCCCCGACATCAAGGTGGCGACCAGCAGCCCGGCGAGCCCGAACTGCTGCGAGACCGGGTAGAGAATCACCACAAAAGCGGCGGTTGGACCGGACACGCTGAAGCGCGAGCCGCCGGTTAACGCAATCACGATCCCCGCCACCGCGGAGGTATAGAGACCGTACTGCGGCGCCACCCCGCTGCCAATTGCCAGCGCCATCGCCAGCGGGATAGCGATAATCCCGACGGTAATTCCGGCAATCACATCACGAGTAAACCGCGAAGCGGTATATTTTTCTTTCCAACAAGCGTCGATGAGGGCGCGGAAAGGCATCACATGTGAGGAAAATAATCTGTTCACAATAATGTTTCATCCATGAGCGCATCATCTGTCAACTAAATGGCAGGTGAAGGAGGCATCGGTCATTTCCACGTCATCCTTCGGGATGCCTCTGTGTTGGCTGCGTTCATTTACCCCGGTCTCGTACTGCCTGTACGCTGCCGGAGATTCATTCACTTGCCGCCTTGACGCATGCCGAATGATTTTGTGGAGAATAAAAGGTTCAGAGACAAAAAAACCCGCCGCAGCGGGTTTTTGAGCCGGGCTCGATTAATGTTCGAACATAGCAGAGATAGATTCTTCGTTGCTGATACGACGAATCGCTTCGGCCAGCATACCAGACAGCGTCAGAGTACGTACCTTTTCCAGCGCTTTGATTTCCGGCGTCAGCGGAATGGTATCGCAGACGACGAATTCGTCAATCACAGAGTTTTTGATGTTCTGGATGGCGTTGCCGGAGAAGATCGGGTGCGTGGCGTAGGCGAATACGCGTTTCGCGCCGCGCTCTTTCAGCGCTTCCGCAGCTTTACACAGGGTACCGCCGGTATCGATCATATCGTCAACCATTACGCAGTCACGGCCGGCGACGTCACCGATGATGTGCATCACCTGAGAAACGTTAGCGCGCGGACGGCGTTTGTCGATGATAGCCATATCGGTATCGTTCAGCAGCTTGGCGATAGCGCGAGCGCGAACCACGCCGCCGATGTCCGGAGAAACCACGATAGGGTTATCCAGGTTCAGCTGCAGCATATCTTCCAGCAGGATCGGGCTGCCGAATACGTTATCCACCGGAACGTCAAAGAAGCCCTGAATTTGTTCTGCGTGCAGGTCAACGGTCAGAACGCGGTCAACGCCGACGCTGGACAGGAAGTCTGCAACCACTTTCGCGGTGATAGGCACACGAGCAGAACGAACACGACGGTCCTGGCGAGCATAACCGAAGTAGGGGATAACAGCGGTGATACGACCTGCCGAAGCACGACGCAGAGCATCAACCATAACAACCAGTTCCATCAGGTTGTCGTTGGTGGGAGCACAAGTGGACTGGATGATGAAAATATCACCACCGCGTACGTTTTCATTGATTTGTACGCTGACTTCGCCGTCGCTAAAACGACCTACAGCGGCGTCGCCAAGAGAAGTGTACAGGCGGTTGGCAATACGTTGTGCTAGTTCCGGGGTGGCGTTACCAGCAAAAAGCTTCATATCAGGCACGAGAAGAACCTCAGGCATGCGTCCAGTGGTGGATGAAATGGGCCAAAAACGGTGCGGGTGGGCACGATTTCATCCAGGCGGTGTATTTAAAGAGCCCGATGCAACGTCTGGAACAGGGTGACGTTGTCACCGTAACTCAGTTTCCCCGGCGTTTTCACCAAATTTGCTATAATGAGCAGAACTTAGCGCAGCGCCTGCTTGAGCGGAGAGATATTAACACCTCGCGCTACGAAGCCATGCAGCCATGCCGGGGCTTTTTCAAGCACCTGACGAGCGGCGGATTCAGTGTCAAATTCAGCAAACACACATGCACCGGTGCCAGTCAGGCGCGACGGCGCATATTCTAACAGCCAGGAAAGCGCTGCATCAACCTCACGAAAACGTTTTCTTGCGATAACCTCGCAATCATTGCCGAATTTACATTTTAATAACGTATTAATTGACCTTGACGGGGTATTGCGCGGGAGTTCCGGATCGCGAAAAATGATCGGCGTGGGAATGCTCACTCCCGGATGGGCCACCAGATACCATTTTTCCTCCGGTTCGGCCGGGGTGAGAATTTCTCCGACGCCTTCGGCAAAGGCCGCATGGCCGCGCACGAACACCGGCACGTCGGCGCCCAGCTGTAGACCCAACGCCGCCAGCTCATCTTCCGAGAGATGGCAGCCCCATAAGTGATTCAGCGCCACCAGTACGGTCGCGGCGTTGGACGAACCGCCGCCGAGGCCGCCGCCCATCGGAAGAACCTTGTCGATGCTGATATCGGCGCCGCTGCCCGCAGGAAGCTTCCCGGCCTGGGCTGCGGCCTGCATTAAAAGCCTGGCCGCGCGAATAATCAGGTTCTCTTCATCCGGCACGCCGTCAACCGGCGTCAGCAGACGCAGCTGGCCATCGTCGCGCGGTTCAATCGTCAGCGTGTCGCCATAATCCAGAAATTGAAACAGCGTCTGCAGGGTGTGGTAACCGTCGGCGCGCTGTCCGGTAATATACAAAAACAGATTCAGCTTTGCGGGAGAAGGCCAGCGGGTCATCATTTCACAATCCAGTTATCCATTTTCAGCTTGATGCGTTGACTGCCGTCGTTAAGCTCCATATTGGCCGGTAGCGAAGGTTTGGTGTCCGAGGTGTAGCCACCGTAGGTGACGTGCCAGGTTTTGCCGTTTTGCGTGTAGTTCAGCTCGCGCAGGCGGTACTGGTCGTCAAGCGAGTAGTCGGTGGCCTCGCCCGGCAGGCCAATAATCCACTGGCGCAGGCTGTTGAGCGGAATCGGCATGCCGGTCAGGCGGCCAATCATCTCTTCGGCGTCGGTCGCCGTGTAGGTCTGGCCTTTATTGTCAATCAGCTGCACGCTGCCCGGCTGGGCGGTTAACGACAGCTCGGTGCTGCCGAGGGGGTTAGTCAGCAGCAGGCGGTAGCGGTCCTGGCCGGTTTGCTGCCAGAAGAAGCGGGCATAGACTTTTTGCTCATCAGAAAGATAAGCAAAAGCGCCGCGCGTCTGGAACTGATTAAGATTGCGGACATCTTGCTGGTGCTGACGCCACTGTGGAGAATCCGGGCTTTTACCCGGCCCTTTCGGAGCATTAATCGCACAGGCGGTCAGAACGAGGCTTGCCAGCGGCAACAGGCGGAACAGTCGATTCATAATGATGACAAATCCTTGATGTCTACAGTGAAATGCGGCGAATGGGAGAAACAGGCGGCCGATTTGTGTAGCGGGTTACAATTATAACCATTAATGCTAGCGTTGCCGGACGGTAGCGTCTACGTTCAAGTTGTCTGAAATCAAAAAATTACCGTTAATGGCTATTACAGATTAGCTATTACTCCAAAAGGGGAGCCTCTCTTTTATTGATTACGCGCATCCTGTATGATGCCTGCAGACTAACCTTAGCAACGCTGGTACTACTCCCTCACAATGACGCTTTTAGCTCTTGGCATTAACCACAAAACAGCTCCTGTAGCGCTGCGAGAACGCGTAACGTTTTCGCCGGATACGCTCGATCAGGCGCTGGAGAGCTTGCTGGCCCAGCCAATGGTGCAGGGCGGGGTGGTGCTGTCGACCTGTAACCGCACGGAACTCTATCTCAGCGTCGAAGAGCAGGATAACCTTCAGGAAGTGCTTATCCGCTGGCTATGCGACTACCACGGTTTAAATGAAGACGACCTGCGCAAAAGCCTCTACTGGCATCAGGACAACGAGGCGGTTAGCCATCTGATGCGCGTCGCCAGCGGCCTGGATTCGCTGGTGCTGGGCGAGCCGCAGATCCTCGGGCAGGTGAAAAAAGCCTTTGCCGACTCCAGCCGTGGTCACCTGAACGTTAGCGAGCTGGAGCGCATGTTCCAGAAGTCGTTCTCGGTGGCCAAACGCGTGCGTACCGAAACCGATATCGGCGCCAGCGCGGTCTCCGTGGCGTTTGCCGCCTGTACCCTGGCGCGACAAATCTTCGAATCACTTTCCAGCGTGACCGTGCTGCTGGTTGGCGCCGGTGAGACTATCGAGCTGGTGGCCCGCCATCTGCGCGAGCATAAGGTGCGCAAGATGGTGATTGCTAACCGCACCCGCGAGCGCGCTCAGGCGCTGGCCGATGAAGTCGGCGCGGAGGTGATCGCCCTGAGCGACATCGACGAACGGCTAAAAGAAGCGGATATCATTATTAGTTCTACCGCCAGCCCGCTGCCGATTATTGGCAAAGGGATGGTGGAGCGCGCGCTGAAGGCGCGCCGCAATCAGCCGATGCTGCTGGTGGATATCGCCGTTCCGCGCGATGTCGAACCGGAGGTTGGCAAGCTGGCGAACGCCTATCTCTACAGCGTGGACGATCTGCAAAACATCATTCAGCACAATCTGGCGCAGCGTAAAGCCGCGGCGGTGCAGGCGGAAACCATTGTCGAGCAGGAAGCCAGCGAATTTATGGCCTGGCTGCGCGCTCAGAGCGCCAGCGAGACTATCCGCGAATATCGCTCCCAGGCCGAACAGGTCCGCGAGGAGCTGACGGCAAAAGCGCTGGCTGCGCTCAATCAGGGCGGCGATGCGCAGGAAATCATGCAGGATCTGGCGCGTAAGCTGACTAACCGCCTGATCCACTCGCCAACCAAATCTCTTCAGCAGGCTGCCCGTGACGGGGATGATGAACGCCTGCATATTCTGCGCAACAGCCTCGGGCTGGAATAGCGCACCTTTCTCTCTTTTTTAGGACAGGGTGAATTCACGCCTATGAAGCCTTCTATTGTTGCCAAACTGGAAGCCCTTTACGAACGCCATGAGGAAGTTCAGGCGCTACTCGGCGATGCCGCAACCATCGCCGATCAGGATAAATTTCGCGCATTGTCGCGCGAATACGCACAGCTGAGCGACGTCGCCCGCTGCTACACCGACTGGCGTCAGCTGCAGGATGATATCGAAGCCGCGCAGATGATGCTCGACGACCCGGAAATGCGCGAAATGGCGCAGGAAGAGCTGCGTGAAGCGAAAGAAAAGGGTGAGCAGATGGAGCAGCAGCTGCAGGTTCTGCTGCTGCCAAAAGACCCGGACGACGAGCGTAACGCGTTTGTTGAAGTTCGCGCCGGTACCGGCGGCGATGAAGCGGCGCTGTTCGCGGGCGATCTGTTCCGTATGTACAGCCGTTACGCGGAATCACGCCGCTGGCGCGTGGAAATCATGAGCGCCAACGAAGGCGAGCACGGCGGCTTTAAAGAAGTGATTGCCAAAATCAGCGGCGACGGCGTCTATGGGCGACTGAAGTTCGAATCCGGCGGCCATCGCGTACAGCGCGTGCCGGCTACCGAATCCCAGGGGCGTATCCATACCTCCGCCTGCACCGTGGCGGTCATGCCGGAGCTGCCGGAAGCCGAAATGCCGGATATCAACCCGAGCGATCTGCGCATCGATACCTTCCGCTCCTCCGGCGCGGGCGGTCAGCACGTTAACACCACCGACTCGGCGATCCGTATTACCCACCTGCCGACCGGCATCGTCGTCGAGTGTCAGGACGAACGTTCTCAGCACAAAAACAAAGCCAAAGCGCTGTCGGTGCTTGGCGCGCGTATTCGCGCCGCGGAAGTTTCAAGGCGCCAGCAGGCGGAAGCCTCAGAGCGCCGTAACCTGCTGGGCAGCGGCGATCGCAGCGATCGTAACCGCACCTATAACTTTCCGCAGGGCCGCGTGACCGATCACCGCATCAACCTGACGCTTTACCGTCTGGACGAAGCGATGGAAGGCAAGCTGGATATGCTGATTGAGCCGATCGTTCAGGAATATCAGGCCGATCAGCTGGCCGCCCTTTCCGAGCAGGAATGATGACTTTTCAGCAGTGGCTGACGCAGGCCATCGTCCGCCTGAGCCAAAGTGAAAGCCCGCGCCGGGATGCCGAAATCCTGCTGGGTCACGTGACCGGCAGGGCGCGGACCTATATTCTCGCCTTTGGCGAAACGGCGCTGACGGCGGCGCAGGCCGCCGAGCTGGAAACGCTGCTCAGCCGTCGCGCCCGGGGCGAGCCGGTGGCTCATCTGGTGGGCCAGCGCGAATTCTGGTCGCTGCCGCTGTTCGTTTCTCCCGCCACGCTGATCCCGCGTCCGGATACCGAATGCCTGGTTGAACAGACGCTGGCGCGGTTATCCGACAAGCCGTGCCGCATTCTCGATCTCGGCACCGGCACCGGCGCCATCGCTCTGGCGCTGGCCAGCGAACGCCCCGATTGCCACGTCACCGCCGTTGACGTAATGCCCGACGCGGTGGCGCTGGCGGCGCGTAACGCTGAACATCTCGCTATCCCTAACGTCAGGATACTGCAAAGCCACTGGTTTAGCGCGCTCGCCGGGCAGCAGTTCGACATCATCGTCAGCAATCCGCCCTATATCGATGAAACCGACCCGCATCTTGCGCAGGGCGATGTGCGCTTTGAGCCGAAAACGGCGCTGGTCGCCGCCGATGGCGGTCTGGCCGATCTGGCGCATATCATCCGCGAAGGCCGCCGCTATCTGGCTGCCGGCGGCGTGATGCTGCTGGAACACGGCTGGACGCAGGGGGAAGCGGTGCGCGCAATCTTTCGCGCGGCGGGTTATGGCAATATTGCCACCTGTCGCGACTACGGAGACAACGAGCGTCTGACGCTCGGGCAATATCAGGGAGGCGTATGAATCTGTTTAACGCGGTACTGTATCTGCATATCGCCTGCGTGGTGGTTTCGGTGAGCCTGTTCGTGCTGCGCTACTGGTGGAGCTGGAGCGGAAACCGTCTGCTCGACCAGCGCTGGGTTCGTATCGCGCCGCACTGTAGCGATACGCTGCTGTTTCTCAGCGGCGCCGGATTAATGGCAATAACGCACTATCTGCCGTTTACCGAAGAGGGTACATGGCTGACTGAGAAGCTGTTTGGCGTTATCATTTATATCGCATTGGGATTTATCGCGCTGGGCCGTCGTCGCCAGCGCAGTCAGCAGAGCCGGTTTGTCGCCTTTCTGCTGGCCCTGGTGGTGTTGTTTATCATTATTCAACTCGCCATCACAAGAACACCGTTACTGGGGTAAGGCATGAGGTCGTTAGCTGATTTCGAATTTAATAAAGCGCCGTTATGCGACGGCATGGTCCTCATTTCTGAATTAATCCGCGACGATTTTCCGACGCACTATGTGCAGGATGAGCTGGAGCGGCTGCTGGGCCTGGCGCGTGAGGAGATTGCCGCTTCGTGGGACCAGGAGCGCCAGATAGAACGTCTGCTGGAGCTTTTCTATCATGACTGGGGCTTTAGCGATTCGCGCGGCGTTTACCGCCTGTCCGACGTGCTCTGGCTTGATAAAGTCCTGAACAATCGTCAGGGTAGCGCGGTATCGCTAGGCGCAATCCTGCTGTGGATTGCTCAGCGTCTGGCGCTGCCGGTGGTGCCGGTGATTTTTCCGACCCAGATGCTGCTGCGCGCCGACCCTGAAGAGAGCGAAGAGATGTGGCTCATTAATCCATTTAACGGCGAAACGCTTAACGAGCATACGCTGGAAGTGTGGCTGAAGGGCAATATTAGTCCGGTCGCCGAGCTGTTTAACGAAGACCTCGATGAAGCCGACAACGCGGAAGTGATCCGCAAGCTGCTCGACACGCTCAAATCGGCGCTGATGGAAGAGCGGCAGATGGAGCTGGCGTTACGGACCAGCGAAGCGCTGCTGCAGTTCAATCCGGAAGACCCGTACGAAATTCGCGACCGGGGACTGATATACGCCCAGCTGGATTGCGATCACGTGGCGCTGCAGGACCTCAGTTACTTCGTTGAACAGTGCCCGGAGGATCCCATCAGCGAGATGATCCGCGCGCAGATCAACACCATTTCGCACAAACAAATTACATTGCATTAGTCTGAAACCATTCCGGTTACACCCTGATAAGGCGAACTTATGAAACAAAAAGTGGTTAGCATTGGTGATATCAACGTAGCAAACGACCTGCCATTCGTGCTGTTTGGTGGCATGAACGTGCTGGAATCCCGCGATCTGGCGATGCGTATCTGCGAACACTACGTGACCGTCACGCAGAAGCTGGGTATTCCTTATGTGTTTAAAGCCTCTTTTGATAAAGCTAACCGTTCTTCCATCCACTCCTATCGCGGGCCGGGGCTGGAAGAAGGGATGAAGATTTTCCAGGAGCTGAAACAAACGTTCGGCGTGAAAATCATCACCGACGTTCACGAAGCCAGCCAGGCTCAGCCGGTCGCTGACGTGGTGGACGTTATTCAGCTGCCTGCGTTCCTCGCCCGTCAGACCGATCTGGTTGAAGCGATGGCGAAAACCGGCGCGGTGATCAACGTGAAAAAACCGCAGTTCGTGAGCCCGGGCCAGATGGGCAATATCGTCGATAAGTTTATCGAAGGCGGCAACGACAAAGTGATCCTTTGCGATCGCGGCGCGAACTTCGGCTACGATAACCTGGTCGTCGACATGCTGGGCTTTGGCGTGATGAAGAAAGCCTCCAATAACTCACCGGTTATCTTCGACGTTACTCACGCTCTGCAGTGCCGCGACCCGTTTGGCGCCGCTTCCGGCGGACGCCGCGCGCAGGTTGCCGAACTGGCGCGTGCCGGGATGGCGGTGGGTATCGCCGGCCTGTTTATTGAAGCGCATCCGGATCCGGAGCACGCGAAATGCGACGGTCCGTCCGCGCTGCCGCTGGATAAACTGGAGCCGTTCCTCAAGCAGATGAAAGCCATCGACGATCTGGTTAAAGGCTTCGATGAGCTCGATACCAGCAAGTAACCGTCGCTGAAATGACAAAAGCCTGCCCGTTGCAAAACCGGCAGGCTTTTTTTATCTCCCCGACAGGCGGACGCCGCCGGGGAAGGTTCAGGCAAAAATGGTCATCAGGTAGGCGGCGAACAGCGCCAGGTGCGCCGCGCCGTTCAGCACGTTGGTACGCCCGGTAGAGAACGATATCTGGCACAGCAGCAGCGAGGCGACCATCACCACCATTTCCGGCGCGCCAAGGCCAAAGCGCAGTTCGTTGCCGGTGAGGAAGGCGATAAGCGTCACCACCGGTACCGTCAGGGAAATGGTGGCCAGCACGGAGCCGAAGAACAGGTTCATCGCCCGCTGGACCTGATTGTTCAGGACCGCTTTCAGCGCGCCAAGGCCTTCCGGAGAGAGGATCAGCAGCGCGACCAGGAAGCCGGTAAAGGCGACGGGGGCATTCATGCTGGTCAGCAGCGTCTCCAGCGGATTGGCGTTCATTTTAGTCACGGCGATAACCGCAACCAGGTGTACCAGCAGCCAGGCGGTGTGCCACTTGCTGCTATGGGCCGACGGTTTGCCGTGATGCGGGTCATCGTCGTCGCCGTCATCCTCGTGTTCGTAAACAAACAGGCTCTGGTGCGTTTTCGTTTGAATCAGCAGGAATACGCCGTACATGGCGGCGGAGATCAGCGCAACCAGCAGCGCCTGGCCGGTGGTGAAATTAGCTCCGGGCAGCGCCATGGGAAAGACCAGGACGATGATCGCCAGCGGAAAGAGGGCAATGAGGTACTGTTTAAGGCCGAACAGATTCATATACTGGGTGGCGAATTTGCGCCCGCCCAACAATAAAGAAAAACCTACCAGCCCGCCGGTAACAATCATGATGATTGAATAAAGCGTATCTCGCATCAGGGTCGGCGCGGCGTCGCCGGTGGCCATTAATGCGGAAATCAGGCTGACTTCGAGAATAACCACTGAAAGGCTTAAAATTAACGAACCATAGGGTTCGCCAAGGCGGTGCGCCAGAACGTCGGCGTGGCGAACAACGCTGAACGCGCTGCTCAGAATCCCGACCAGCGCCAGGATATTAATGGCAACGACCACTGGCAGTGACTGGCTGCTTCCCCAGAAAAACAGCACCGCCAGCGCCAGAACCGGAAAGGCGAGGGAGGTCTCCTTGTGGCGGGTTTTCACCGCCTCATGTGCATCGGTCATGAATTATCTCCAGGTGTGCAGGTGTTATAATTATAGATACTGTAAGTTAATAAAATAACAGACATTGATCGAACTACTTTGTTTTTTTACTTAAATTTACCACTCTGACCATGGAAAAGTGGTAGATTGCCATAAACTGCGGTTACTATCGTTTTGTATTTATTATTCAGATAATTACTAAAACATCTTTCTCATTTATCCATCGCCTTGCCAGCCGGTAAAACGCCTGACAGACTGACTATTCACCCTAAATCTGGAGGTCGCCATGCCCTATAGCAACAAAAGTGAATTACCCGACAGCGTTCAGCACGTTCTGCCTGCGCATGCCCAGGAGATTTACAAAGAGGCCTTTAACAGCGCCTGGGACCAGTATAAGCATAAAGAAGACCGACGCGATGACGCCAGCCGTGAAGAGACGGCGCACAAAGTCGCCTGGGCGGCGGTGAAAAATGAGTACCAAAAAGGCGATGATGATAAGTGGCATAAGAAGAAGTAATCGCTTTTGCTACGTCATGTGCTGCCTGAGCCCTTGCCCGCGGCTCGTTCATTGCTTATTGTCAAATAAAGCTGGATAATAATTCGGCAATACTTCACGGATGGCACCAGATAATCGCCGGGAAGCGGGCAGTGGCGGAGGTAGTAGAAAGTGTTAACGCGTGATTTCTTACTGAATGCGGATTGTAAAACGGCGTTTGGCGCTATTGAGGAATCGCTTCTTTGGTCGGCAGAGCAGCGGGCAGCCTCTTTGGCGGCGACCCTGGCCTGTCGTCCGGACGATGGCTCGGTGTGGATCTTTGGCTACGGTTCGCTGATGTGGAATCCGGCGCTGGAGTATCGCGAATCCTGTACCGGTACGCTACCGGGCTGGCACCGCGCGTTTTGCCTGCGGCTCACCGCCGGGCGCGGTAGCGCCACTCAGCCGGGTCGAATGCTGGCGTTGAAAGAGGGCGGGCGCACCACCGGCGTTGCCTACCGCCTGCCTGATGACACTCTCGAAGAAGAGCTGACCCTGCTGTGGAAGCGGGAGATGATCACCGGCTGCTACCTGCCGACCTGGTGCAAGCTGGATCTGGACGATGGCCGCACCGTCAATGCATTAGTTTTTATTATGGACCCGCGTCATCCGCTGTTTGAGGCGGACACCAGCGCGCAGGTGATTGCGCCGCTGATAGCGCGCGCCAGCGGCCCGCTTGGCACCAACGCTCAGTATCTGTTCTCGCTCGATCAGGAGCTGCGGAAACTCGGGATGTACGATGCCTGCCTCGACGATTTAGTCGGCAAGGTGCGTCATCTGCTGGGGGAAAGCAGCCAGCCCGGGCTGGCTTAAGAGTAGATCGCCCGGGTTTCCCCGGGCGTTTGCTATCAGGCGGGAACGTAGCTGATGGAGTGCTCCAGCGACTGGCTGTGGCTGTCGATGAGAACGTTCCAGGTGCCGCTGTAAGGCACGGTCAGATACGCGCTATCTCTGTCCTGCACACTCAGAATATCCGCATGACTATCGCCAGGCACTTTGGCGCTCATCAGGTGAATGTGGCAGCGTTCGGAACAACGCACCACCAACGTATCACCGCCAAACAACGTTAAACTTGCTTTTACCATTGCCATTTAATCTCGACCCCGTTTCTGTCTACAGCATCCTGCCAGCCCATTAACCCGCGTGATATTGTTCACACTTTGCTCTGTGCATAACACCAAAGGGGAGGGGGGCAGATGCTGATTTTGATCAAAAAAAGGAATAAAGATTAAACAAAAATGACGTTGTGCCTGAAAGCATTCAGCTGACATTGTTTTCGGTTAACAAACGCCGCCAGCTTAATATTTAATCCCGTTCAATGGCGGATTTTTAGAAGGTCAGGACTTTATCCGCCGCCAGCGTCCACTGCGCCAGCTCGACGAGGGTGCCAATCTCCACGCCATCAATCAGCGGCAGCGCGCCGATTCCCCGGCCGTCAGCGCAGGTTTTACACAGCTTCACCGGCACGTTTTGCGCGGTGAGGATCTCCAGCATCTGCTGAATGTTGTAGCCTTCCGCTGGCTTCTGTCCGCGCAGGCCGGCGGTCACCGCATCAGACATTAAAAATAATTTCAGTTCGAGGTCAGACTGCTGCTCGCGCAGGGCGATAGCCAGACGCAGGCTATTGAACAGGGATTCGCTGCCGTAGGCGGCACCGTTAGCGATAATCACAATACGTTGCATAAGGACTCCTTCTATAAGGCACGGTTATTGCTTGGCTGAAGTATAAAGCGTTAACCCGGGGGAAGGGTATGAATAATGTGGCGGGTAATACGCCTGAGGTGGTCGACTGGTTTGCGCGCGCGCGTCGCTTACAGAAGCGGCAGCTGCACCTGCTGGCGCAGCAGGGGGCGCTGGCAGGCCAGATAAGCGCGCTGGTGCATATGCTGCAGTGCGAGCGCGGCGCGTCAAATATCTGGCTATGCTCGGGCGGCAGACTATACGCGGCGGAGTGCCGGGCGGGCGCGGCGCTGGTTGATGAGCAGCTCACGCGGTTTTATGCGGCGCTGGAACCTGCCCGCGATGCCGCCAGCAGCGCGCTCTGCTGGCGCATTGCCTGCGCGGTGTGGTATCTGACGCAGCTTGTCGCGTTGCGTAAACGCGTGCGCGGCCTGGAGATTGCCGCCGAAGAGGCCACCGGGCAGTTTAGCCGCATTATCCGCCACCTGTTGAATATCGTTCCGCAGCTCAACGACAGTATCGACGATCCGCAAATCGCCGGGCGGATGGTCGCGCTTTACAGCTTTATGCAGGGGAAAGAGCTGGTCGGACAGGAGCGCGCGCTGGGCGCGCTGGGCTTTGCCCGCGGATTGTTCAGCGATGAGCTGCGCCAGCAGCTGGTGGACCGCATTGACGGCCAGCAGCCCTGTTTTGACACTTTTCAGGCTTTAGCCAGTTCGCCGCAAACCGTTCTGTTTGTTGAGCAGTGCCAGGCCGGCCTGGAAATTGAACAGCTGCGGCGGGTCGCCTGCACCCGCCAACCGCCGCCGGACGAGGGAGAAACGGCGCTGCGCTGGTTTTGCGTTCAGACCCAGCGTCTTGAGCAGCTGCGCGGCGTGGAAGAGCGGCTGATCGCAGACCTGCTTAACGCGGCCGATGCGCTGCTGGAGGGAGACGATCGGGAGGTCCAGGTGCCGCCCGCCGACTGGCAGGAGGACGGTATAGCCCTGCGGCTGGATAAGCAGCTGTTACCGCTGGTGCGCCAGCAGGCCCATGAGCTACAGCAGCTCTCCGCCCAGCTCGCGTCGTTAAAAGATGCGCTTGAAGAGCGCAAGCTGATTGAAAAAGCCAAAAGCGTGCTGATGACCCACCAGGGAATGCAGGAGGAGCAGGCCTGGCAGGCGCTGCGTAAAATGGCGATGGACAAAAATCAGCGCATGGTTGAGATAGCCCGCGCGCTGCTGACGGTGAAGTCGCTATGGCAAGTACCACCTAAGGAGTAGATGCACAATTAGTGGGCATATGTTGCCAGCCGACGGTGCAGTTTTTGCCTCAAACGCCCCCGGCAAGTGAGCCAACGCGCGTGAACCGGGCCTCCGCAAATCTGGCATTGGCTTTGCATTAAATAA
This sequence comes from Klebsiella sp. GW_Kp182, assembly GCF_040062275.1. Lineage (NCBI taxonomy): Bacteria > Pseudomonadati > Pseudomonadota > Gammaproteobacteria > Enterobacterales > Enterobacteriaceae > Klebsiella > Klebsiella sp. GW_Kp182. Next base: position 76,159 of record NZ_JBEAFQ010000006.1, read on the forward strand.
AACGAGTGAATAAAGGTTTAGGGCAGCGGGCCAACGGCGGCACGTATGTCTAAGGATAAAGGCGTCCAGCGGTGCGTAAGCACCGCCGGGCGCTTTTTTTTTGCGCGTTTCTGGAGCGGGTATGGGCGATACGTTTTCAATTTCACGGCGGCGTTTATTACAGGCGGGGGCGGCGCTGGGCGGCGCGATGCTGCTCCCCGGCATAATGCAGGCGGCGTGGGCGGCTGGGTCGGATAAGCCGGAACAGACCACCGTGCGGGTGGGGTTTATTCCGCTAACCGACTGCGCTCCTTTAGCCATCGCTTCCCTGAAGGGATTCGATAAAAAGTACGGCATCACCCTCGTCCCGAGCAAGGAGGCCAGCTGGGCGGCGGTGCGCGATAAGCTGGTTGCCGGGGAGCTGGACGCCGCGCACATTCTGTACGGCATGCTCTACGGCCTTGAGCTGGGGATCGCCAGTAAACCGCAGGCGATGGCCAATCTGATGACCCTTAACCGCAACGGTCAGGCGATAACGCTCTCCAGCGAGCTGCAGGAGAAGGGCGTCACCGATCTGGGCGGGCTGAAAAAACTGATCGGCCAGCAGGCGCCGGGCAGCTACACCTTCGCCCACACCTTCCCAACCGGCACCCACGCGATGTGGCTCTACTACTGGCTGGCGAGCGGTGGAATTAATCCCTTTGACGATATTCGCACCGTCGTTGTGCCGCCGCCGCAGATGGTAATGAACATGCGCATCGGCAATATGAGCGGCTTTTGCGTTGGCGAACCGTGGAACGCGCGCGCGATTAACGATCGTATCGGCTTCACCGCCGCCACTTCGCAGGATATCTGGCCGGAGCATCCGGAAAAAATTCTCGGCACCCGCAGCGAATGGGTTGAGCGTCATCCCAACACCGCGCGCGCGCTGGTGGCGGCGCTGATGGAGGCCCAGCGCTGGATTGACGCATCCGCCGAGAACACCCGCGAAACGGCGCGCCTTCTCGCCAGACGCGCGTGGCTGAACACCAAAGAGCAGTACCTCAGCGGGCGCATGCTCGGCGAATACGACAACGGTATCGGCCGCCGCTGGCAGGACGCGCACCCGATGCGCTTCTACGAACGGGGAGAAGTGACTTTTCCGTGGCTCTCGGACGGCATGTGGTTTTTGACCCAGTTCCGCCGTTGGGGATTGCTGAAGTCGGCGCCGGATTATCTGGCGGTGGCCCAGCGCATTAACCGGATTGACGTCTGGAAAGAGGCCGCGCAGGCGGTCGGCGGCATCAGCGCGCCGACGCAGGTGATGCGCAGCAGCACGCTGATCGATGGCAAGGTCTGGAATGGGGCCGATCCGGAAGGCTACGCCCGCAGTTTCGCGATTCAACGTAAGGGGGCATGAGATGAAACACGCATATAAACCGCAACCGCAGGCCGGCGCCGACAGCGCGCCCGGCGAAGTCATTACCCTGCCGCCGCTGCAGGTGCGCAAAACCACGCCTCCGCTCAGTCGCTGGCTGCGGGATGTTACCCAACGTCTTTTGCCGCCGCTGCTCGGGCTGGGATTGCTGCTGCTGGGCTGGCAGCTGGCGGCGATGAACAGCAAAGGCTTTCCGACGCCGCTCAGCACGCTGGATTCCGCGCTAACCCTTTTCGCCGACCCGTTTTATCAGGACGGACCGAACGATATGGGCATCGGCTGGAACGTGCTGGCGTCGCTGCAGCGGGTGGCGGTGGGATTTGGCCTTGCCGCGCTGGCGGGAATTCCGCTCGGCTTCCTGATTGGCCGCTCGCTGTTTTTCGCCCGCATGTTTAACCCGCTGATCGCGCTGCTGCGCCCGGTCAGCCCGCTGGCCTGGCTGCCCATCGGCCTGCTGCTGTTCCAGAAAGCGGAACCCGCCTCCAGCTGGACTATTTTTATCTGCTCGATCTGGCCGATGGTCATTAACACCGCCGAGGGCGTGCGGCGCATTCCGGAAGATTACCTCAACGTCGCCCGGGTGCTGCAGCTGTCGGAGTGGACGGTGATGCGCAAGATCCTCTTTCCGGCGGTATTGCCCGCGGTGCTGACCGGGGTTCGTCTCTCCATCGGTATCGCCTGGCTGGTGATTGTCGCCGCCGAAATGCTCACCGGCGGCTTAGGGATCGGCTTCTGGATCTGGAACGAGTGGAACAACCTCAACGTCGAAAACATCATCATCGCCATCGTCATTATCGGCGTGGTCGGGCTGCTGCTGGAACAGGGGCTGATGCTGCTCGCCCGTCGTTTTAGCTGGCAGGAAAAATAGGGAGTCGTAGATGAAACCATTAATTCAGGTCCAGGGCGTCAGCCAGCGTTTTAACACCGCCAGCGGCGAATTCCTGGCATTGCAGAACGTCTCCTTCGACATCTACGAAGGGGAAACCATCAGCCTGATCGGCCACTCCGGCTGCGGTAAATCAACCCTGCTGAATCTGATAGCCGGGATAGCCCTGCCGACGGAAGGCGGCCTGCTGTGCGACAACCGTGAAATCGCCGGGCCGGGGCCGGAACGCGCGGTGGTGTTTCAGAACCACTCCCTGCTGCCGTGGCTGACCTGCTTTGACAACGTGGCGCTGGCGGTGGATCAGGTCTTTCGCCGCAGCATGAGCAAAGGCGAGCGCAAAGAGTGGATTGAGCACAACCTCGAGCGGGTTCAGATGGGACACGCCCTGCACAAGCGCCCGGGAGAAATCTCCGGCGGCATGAAGCAGCGCGTTGGCATTGCCCGGGCGCTGGCGATGAAACCGAAAGTGCTGCTGCTGGATGAACCCTTTGGCGCCCTTGATGCCCTGACGAGGGCGCATTTACAGGACGCGGTGATGCAGATCCAGCAGTCGCTGAATACCACCATCGTCATGATTACCCATGACGTTGATGAAGCGGTGCTGCTTTCCGACCGGGTGCTGATGATGACCAACGGTCCGGCGGCGACGGTCGGGGAGATCCTCGACGTCAATCTGCCGCGACCGCGCCATCGCGTGCAGCTGGCGGACGATAGCCGCTATCACCATCTGCGCCAGCAGATCCTGCACTTCCTCTATAAAAAACAGCCGAAAGCGGCATAGGGGGCGGCGATGAGGCGGCAACTGGTGATTATTGGCAACGGTATGGCGGCCACGCGCCTGGCGCAGGCGCTGGTGGAGCGCGATGCGCAGCGGTTTAGCATCACCCTCATCGGCGATGAGCCGTGCCAGGCCTATAACCGCATTCAGCTGTCGCCGGTGCTTGGCGCCGAAAAAGCGGCAAGCGAGACGCTGCTGCTGCCCGCGTCATGGTATCCGCGGCATAACGTGACGGTACGCGCCGGTGAAACGGTTACGGCGGTGGATATTGCGGCCCGTACGCTGCAAACCACCGCAGGCGAACTGGGCTGGGATGAGCTGGTGTTCGCCACCGGCTCGCTGCCGTTTCTGCCGCCGCTGCCGGGTATCACCCAGCCGCACGTTTTTGCTTTCCGCACCCTGGCGGACGTTGAGGGCATCCTGGCCATCGACGGCCCGGCGGTGGTCATTGGCGGCGGCGTACTCGGCGTAGAGGCCGCCGCGGCGCTGCGGCGTCATTGTGACAGTGTCACTTTGCTCCATCGCGGAAGCGGGCTGATGGAGCAGCAAATCGATGCTTTTGCCGGCGAGCAGCTGCAAATGCTGCTTGCCGAGCGCGGGATTCGCTGCGTGATGGAGAGCCGTATCGCCGCTATTGATGAACATCAGGTGCGGCTGGAGGACGGCCGCGCGTTTGCCGCCTCGCGGGTGGTGCTGGCGACCGGCGTGCAGCCGAACAAACGGCTGGCCGAGCGCAGCGGGCTGGCCTGCGCCCGCGGAATCCTCGTTGACCGCCAGCTGGCAACCGCGCAGCCGGGCGTCAGCGCCATCGGCGAGTGCTGTGAAATCGACGGTCAGACCTGGGGGCTGGTGGCACCGTGTCTGCGCCAGGCGGAGGTGCTGGCGGACCGCCTGTGCGCGACCCCTGGCGAGGATTTCAGCTGGCAGGACAGCGGCACCCGCCTGAAGGTCACCGGCATTGAGCTCTTCAGCGCCGGCGAGCTGCGGGCCGCCGAACAGGATGACGTATATACCAGCTGGGATCCGCTGGACCGCCACTACCGTCGCCTGCTGCTGCGCGACGGCAAGCTGCGCGGCGTACTGCTGCTGGGCGATTGCAGCAGCGCCGCGCCCCTCACCGCTCTGCTGGGGGCGCATGCGCCGGCGCCGGCAGAGTGGCTCTTCGATCCCTCTTCAACGATGCAGCCGCGCGCTGCGGGACAAACTACGATGACAAAACCTGTATTAGTGCTGGTCGGACACGGTATGGTCGGCCACCATTTTCTTGAGCAATGCGTCGACCGTCACCTTCATCAACAGTACCGGATTGTGGTGTTCTGCGAGGAGCGCTATGCCGCTTACGACCGGGTTCATCTGACGGAATATTTCGCCGGACGCAGCGCGGAATCGCTGTCGCTGGTTGAGGGCGATTTTTTCGCTCAGCACGGTATTGAGCTGCGCCTGAGCGAATCGGTCGCTAGCATCGACCGCGAAGCGCGGGTGGTACGCGATGCCTTCGGCCACGAAACCCACTGGGATAAGCTGGTGCTGGCGACGGGGTCTTACCCGTTTGTTCCGCCGGTGCCGGGTCATAATCTCGAGGGCTGTTTTGTTTATCGTACGCTAGACGACCTCGACCAGATTGCCGCCCGCGCCGCAACCGCCCGACGGGGTGTGGTTATCGGCGGCGGCCTGCTCGGGCTGGAAGCGGCCAACGCGCTGAAGCAGCTGGGGCTGGAAACTCACGTTGTCGAGTTTGCGCCGAACCTGATGGCGGTGCAGCTGGACAACGGCGGCGCGGCGATGCTGCGGGAAAAAATCAGCCAACTGGGCGTCGGGGTGCATACCAGCAAGGCGACGACGGAAATTGTGCGCAATGAGCAGGGGCTGCAGCTGAACTTCGCCGACGGCAGCTCGCTGGCGACCGATATGCTGGTGTTCTCCGCCGGCATTCGCCCCCAGGACGCGCTGGCGCGCAGCGGCGGACTGAACGTAGGCGAACGCGGCGGCATATGCATCGACAACCAGTGCCGTACCTCCGACCCGGACGTACTGGCGATCGGCGAATGCGCCCTGTGGGAAAACAAAATTTATGGTCTGGTGGCGCCCGGCTATCAGATGGCGCGCGCCGCGGCGGCCACCCTGGCGGGCGAGGCGGGCTGCTTTAGCGGCGCGGATATGAGCACTAAGCTGAAGCTGCTGGGCGTCGATGTCGCCTCGTTCGGCGACGCCCAGGGGCGCACGCCGGGCTGTCAGAGCTATCAGTGGACTGATGGGCCGCAGCAGATCTACAAAAAAATCGTGGTCAGCGCGGAGGGCAAAAAACTGCTCGGCGGGGTGCTGGTCGGGGATGCCAGCGACTATGCCACGCTGCTACAGATGATGCTTAACGGGATGGCTTTACCCAAACACCCGGAAAGCCTGATCCTGCCGGCGCGGGAGGGCTGCGCGCCAAAAGCGCTCGGGGTAGCGGCGCTGCCGGACAGCGCGCAGATTTGCTCCTGTCACAACGTCAGCAAAGGCGATATCTGCCAGGCGGTGAGCGGCGGCGCGGGCGATATGGCGGCGATAAAAAGCTGCACTAAAGCGGCGACCGGCTGCGGCGGCTGTAGCGCGCTGGTGAAACAGGTGATGGAGTACCAGCTTGCCGAGCAGGGCGTCGAAGTTAAAAAGGATATCTGCGAGCACTTTCCGTGGTCGCGGCAGGAGATCTATCACCTGGTACGCGTCAACCATATCCGCACCTTCGAACAGCTGATTGCCCGCTATGGACACGGCCACGGCTGTGAAGTCTGTAAACCTCTGGTGGCCTCGGTGCTGGCCTCCTGCTGGAATGAATATCTGCTGAAGCCGGCGCATCTGCCGCTTCAGGACACCAACGATCGCTACTTCGCCAATATTCAGAAAGACGGTACCTATTCGGTGGTGCCGCGCATGGCGGCGGGAGAGGTGACGCCGGATGGGCTGATTGCGATCGGCCAGATCGCCAAACGCTATCAGCTATACAGTAAAGTGACCGGCGGCCAGCGTATCGACCTTTTCGGCGCGCGCCTGGAGCAGCTCCCGGCAATCTGGCGCGAGCTGGCAGAGGCGGGATTTGAAACCGGCCACGCCTACGGCAAATCCCTGCGGACGGTGAAATCCTGCGTCGGTTCGACCTGGTGCCGCTACGGCGTCCAGGATTCCACCGGCCTGGCGGTCACCCTCGAACATCGCTACAAGGGGCTGCGCGCGCCGCACAAAATTAAAATGGCCGTCTCCGGCTGTACCCGCGAATGCGCGGAAGCCCAGGGGAAAGATATTGGGGTTATCGCCACGGAGAAGGGCTGGAACCTGTACGTTTGCGGCAACGGCGGCATGAAGCCGCGCCATGCCGACCTGTTCGCCAGCGATCTTGATGAGGCCACCCTTATTCGCAGTATTGATCGGCTGCTGATGTTCTACATTCGTACCGCGGATCGCCTGCAGCGCACCAGTACCTGGATGGACAACCTTGAAGGCGGGGTCGACTATCTGCGCGACGTGATCCTCGAAGACAGCCTCGGCATCGGCGAAGAGCTGGAGCAGGAGATGGCGCGGGTGGTCGAGAGCTACCAGTGCGAATGGCAAACCACCCTTAACGATCCGCAGCGGCTGGCGCTGTTCCGCTCCTACGTGAACAGCGATGAGCCGGACGAAAGCGTACAGCGGCAAACCCTGCGCGGCCAGCCACAGCTGGCCCCGTTCGCGGCGCAGGCCGAACCGGCGCTGCCGTCCCGCCCGTGGCAGGCCATTTGCGATCTCGACGCCATTCCACAGCAGGCGGGGATTGGCGCGCGGCTCGGCGAGCGGCAGATTGCGCTGTTCCGCTTCGGCGACCAGGTGTATGCCCTCGATAACCTTGAACCGGGCAGCGAGGCCAACGTTTTGTCGCGCGGCCTGCTTGGCGATGCGGGCGGCGAACCGATCGTGATTTCGCCTCTGTATAAGCAGCGTATCCGCCTGCGCGATGGCCGCCAGTGCGACGGCGGCGAACTGGCGGTACGCGCCTGGCCGGTTAAAGTGGAGAACGGTAAAGTGTGGGTTGGCAACCAGCAGCTGCTGGCGCGCGCGGAGGCCTCCTGATGACGGAAACCAGGACCACGTGTCCCTATTGCGGAGTCGGCTGCGGCGTTATCGCCAGCCTGAATGCCGATGGCCAGGTTACCGTACGCGGGGATGAGCAGCACCCGGCAAACGTTGGACGCCTGTGCGTGAAGGGGGCGGCGCTGGGCGAAACCGTCGGCCTGGCGGGAAGATTGCTCTTCCCGGAAGTCGACGGCGAGCGCGCAACCTGGACTCAGGCGCTGGCGGCGGCGGGTTCGCGCCTGCGGGAGGTTATCGACCGTCACGGGCCGCAGGCGGTGGCGTTTTATGCCTCCGGCCAGCTGCTGACCGAAGACTACTACGCGGCGAATAAGCTGATGAAGGGGTTTATCGGCGCGGCAAATATCGATACCAATTCGCGGCTGTGCATGTCTTCAGCGGTTACCGGCTACAAACGGGCACTGGGCGCTGATGTGGTGCCGTGCAGCTATGAGGACGTGGAAAACAGCGATCTGGTGGTGCTGGTCGGGTCGAACGCCGCCTGGGCGCATCCGGTACTCTATCAGCGGCTGGCGCAGGCGAAGCGCGACAATCCGCAGATGCGGGTGGTGGTCATTGATCCGCGTCGGACCGCCACCTGCGATATCGCGGACCGGCATCTGGCGCTGGCTCCCGGCAGCGACGGCGGGCTGTTTGTCGGCCTGCTGAACGCCATTGCCGCCAGCGGCGCCATCAGCGGTGATTTCAGCGATGCGCCGCAGGCGCTGGCTATCGCCCGGAACTGGGACCTCGACAAAGTAGCGCAGTTCTGCGGCCTGCCGCGACAGCAGGTCGCCGAGTTCTACAGCGAGTTTATCGCCGCTCCGCGCGCCATCACGCTCTATACCATGGGGATTAATCAATCCGCCAGCGGCAGCGATAAATGCAACGCTATCATCAACGTTCACCTGGCGAGCGGGAAATTTGGCCGCCCGGGCTGCGGGCCTTTTTCGCTGACCGGACAACCTAACGCCATGGGCGGGCGCGAGGTGGGCGGGCTGGCGACCATGCTGGCGGCGCATATGAATTTTGAAACCGATGATTTACGGCGTCTGGCGCGCTTCTGGGGGACCGAACGTCTGGCGCAAACGCCGGGGCTGACGGCGGTGGATCTGTTCGCCGCCATTGGCCGCGGCGAGGTGAAAGCGGTGTGGATTATGGGCACCAATCCGGTGGTGTCGCTGCCGGACAGCCATGCGGTAAGCGAAGCGCTGGCGGCCTGTCCGCTGGTCATCGTTTCCGACGTCGCTGCCGCTACCGATACCGGACGCTTTGCCCATATCCGCTTTCCCGCGCTGGCGTGGGGAGAGAAGAGCGGCACGGTAACCAACTCCGAACGGCGGATCTCACGCCAGCGCGCTTTCATGCCGCCGCCGGGGGAGGCCAGAGCCGACTGGTGGATCGTCGCCCGCGTGGCCCAGGCGCTGGGCTTCGGCTTCGGCTCCGCCTTTGCCTGGCAGCATCCGCACGAGGTGTTCAGCGAACACGCCGCGCTTTCAGGATATGAAAACGATGGCCAGCGGGCGTTTGACATCGGCGGACTGGCGGATCTCAGCCGCGAAGCGTGGGATGCGCTGGAACCGGTGCGCTGGCCGGTGAGCCGTAGCCATGCAAGCTGGGGTTTGCTCAAGGGGTGGCACCGCAGCGGCAAACTGCGCATGGTCCCGGTGACCCCACAGCCCACTCGGGCGGTCACCGATGCGTTCTATCCGCTGATCCTCAACAGCGGGCGGATCCGCGATCAGTGGCACACCATGACCCGCACCGGCGCGGTGCCGCGTCTGATGCAGCATATTAGCGAACCGGTGGTGGAAGTCGCGCCAGCGGACGCGACGCGCTATCAGCTGCTGGAAGGTGAACTGGCGCGGGTCCGCTCACCGAATGGGGTGATGGTAGCAAAAGTGACAATCAGCGCTGGCCAGCGTCCCGGGTCGCTGTTTGTGCCGATGCACTGGAATGATCAGTATGCTCGCCAGGGACGGGTGAATAACCTGCTGAGGGCGGTCACCGACCCGCACTCCGGGCAGCCGGAGAGTAAACAGGCGGCGGTAGCGATAGCCGCCTGGCTGCCGGCGTGGAAAGGCGAGCTTTTTGCTCGCCAGCCGGTTCCGCTCCCCGCCTCGCTGCACTGGCGGCGGCGGGCGGCGCAGGGCGTTATCCATCTTTCGCTGGCGGGGGATATCCGCTCCCGCGACTGGCTTGTGGGCTGGTGTCAGCGGCAGGGATGGCAGATGCAGGTAGCCGAAGGCGGCAACGTCTGGAACCTGCTGGCGTGGCAGGGGGGAGAGCTGATGCTCGGCTGGTGGAGCGACGCCAGCGAGCCGGCTATCGATGCCGAGTGGATTCACGCCGCGTTTCTCACCCCGCCGCAGAACGCCGCCCGGCGCCACGCACTATTGAGCGGCAGAAAAGGCGGCGATGAGATGCCGCGCGGACGCATTATCTGCAGCTGCTTTAGCGTGGGCGAACGGGCGATAGGCGAAGCGATTGCCAGCGGCTGCCGTACGCCTGCCGCGCTGGGGGCGAAACTCAAATGCGGCACCAGCTGCGGTTCCTGTCTCCCGGAGCTTAAGGCGCTGCTGGCGGCGAAGCGGGTTCAGGCCTGAGATTCAGCATATTCCTGGAATCGCGCCAGAGGCTGCGAGGGCGGGCAAAAAACGATAAACTTAGGTTTTGCCGCCACCACTTCGTGAGTAGACGTAACCGATTTGAGCTCCTTGTCGTTCCGCATAACCCCGTATTTACCGCTTCTTCTGCTGCTGGCAGGCGCGCCCGCCCGCGCGTTGCAGGACAATCAGGCGTTCTCCGGCGCGCCTGAGAGCTTACCCGACCTCGGCCTGGCGCCGCAGGTCGACGACGACGCAAAGCACTTTGCCGAGATGGCGAAGAAATTTGGCGAAGCCAGTATGAGCGATAACGGGCTGACAACCAGCGAACAGGCGCGAGTATTTGCCATCGGTAAACTGGGGAATGAGGTCAGCCACCAGCTGGAGAACTGGCTTTCGCCGTGGGGCAACGCCAACGTCGATCTGCTGGTGGATAAAGAGGGCCATTTTACCGGCAGCAAAGGGAGCTGGTTTGTCCCTCTGCAGGATAACGGCGACTACCTTACCTGGAATCAGTACTCGGTCACCCAGCGGGATACGGGTCTGGTCGGCAATATTGGTCTCGGCCAGCGCTGGCGGATGGGCTCCTGGCTGCTGGGCTACAACTCTTTCTACGATAAAGCCCTGGACGATCGGATGGCGCGCGGCAGCGTCGGGGCCGAAGCCTGGGGTGAGTCGCTGCGCCTGTCGGCGAACTACTACCAGCCGCTCGGCGGCTGGCAGCAGGGGAGTAGCCTGACCCAGCAGCAGCGTATGGCGAGCGGCTACGATGTCACCGCCCAGGCGCGGCTGCCGTTTTATCAGCACATTAATACCAGCGTCAGCGTGGAGCAGTATTTTGGCGATAGCGTCGATCTGTTCCATTCGGGTACCGGCTACCATAACCCGGTCGCGGTGTCGGTGGGGCTGAATTACACTCCCGTTCCGCTGGTGACGGTCACGGCTAAGCATAAGCAGGGCGAGAGCGGCGTCAGCCAAAATGATGTCGGGCTGAAGCTGAACTATCGTTTCGGCGTCCCGCTGAAGCAGCAGCTGGCGGCCGATGAAGTCGCCGTTAGCCGATCGCTTCGCGGCAGCCGCTACGACAGCCCGGAGCGGGATAACCTGCCGGTCGTTGAATATCGGCAGCGTAAAACGCTGTCAGTTTATCTGGCGACGCCGCCCTGGGATCTTCAGCCGGGGGAGACGGTGCAGCTGAAACTGCAGATTCGCAGCCTGCACGGCATTAAGTCGCTGAGCTGGCAGGGGGATACCCAGGCGCTAAGCCTGACTTCGCCAATTGAGGCGAACAGTACGGACGGCTGGACCGTGATTATGCCGCGCTGGAGCAGCGAAGCCGGGGCGAGCAACCGCTGGCATCTTTCGCTGGTGGTGGAGGATAAAACGGGTCAGCGCGTCTCATCCAATGAGATCGCACTGGCGCTGACTGAGCCGTTGGTACGGGTACCGGCCGAGGGCGTGTCGTGGCAGCATCTGCCCTAGAATACGCGCTCCTGATGGACCCAAACCGCCGCTTCCACGCGCGATTTCAGCTTCATTTTCTTGAGCATATGCTTGACGTGGACTTTGACCGTGCTTTCGGTGATGTCCAGACGGCGGGCGATCATTTTGTTCGGCAGGCCCTGGGCAATCAGCTTGAGAATATCGCGCTCGCGCGGGGTCAGCTGGCTGATGTCGCGGTCCGAGGTGGCGCGATTAGCGCGCAGGCTGGCAGCCAGCACCGGGGTTAACGCTTCGCTGAGCACCATTTCGCCTGCCGCGGCCTGCTGCAGCGCCTTCAGCAGATCTTCCGGTTCCATATCCTTCAGCAGATAGCCGTCGGCGCCGCGTTTCAGAGCGGTCACCACATCTTCTTCATGATTGGAAACGCTAAATACCACCACGCGGCCGGAAAGCGACTTTTCGCGCAGCTTGTCGAGGGTTTCCAGACCGTTCATGCCCGGCATATTGAGATCCAGCAGAATCAAATCGGGATCTAATGATTCCGCCATCGCAATCCCTTGCTCGCCGTTGCTGGCTTCGCCGATAACCTGGATGTCCGGGGCCATGCTGATCAGCTGTTTGACGCCGGTGCGCAGCATCGGGTGATCGTCGATGAGAAGGATGGTTGCCCGTTCCTGTTGACTCATGAAGTTCTCCTTATTGGATTGAAAACGATTTTTCAGGGATAAAAGTGACCACCACTTCGGTACCGCCGGTTTCCCGACGCCGAACCTGACAGTCCCCGCGCAGGCTCTGCGCGCGATCGCGCATGATAATCAGGCCGTAGTGGTTGCTGCGCTCCGCGTGATCCGGCACGCCGCGACCGTTATCGGCCACCGTCAGCCGGACCTGATTGTCCCGCAACGCCACGGTAACGCTGACATCGGTGGCATTGGCGTGCTTCAGCGCGTTGCTGAGCGCTTCCCGGGCGATTTGCAGCAGATGAATGGCCTGATGCGATGGAACAAAACGCGGCGGCAGCTGATAATCCAGGCGTACCGTGAAACCGAAGTGGGCGCTGTATTCCCGGCAGCTGGCCTCCAGCGCCGGGCGCAGCCCCGGTTCGGTGAGCTGTAGCCGGAAGGTCGTCAGCAGTTCGCGCAGCTGGGCCCAGGAGGTATTGAGTTCATTACGGATTTGCCCCAGCAGCTGGCGGCTCGCTTCCGGCAGATCGTCGCCCTGCATCTGCAGGCAGCTAACCTGCATTTTCATACAGGAGAGCGACTGGGCGATGGAGTCGTGGAGCTCGCGGGCGATAGTGGCGCGCTCCTCCATCACGATAAGCTGCTGCTGGCGCTCCTGATGGCGATCGAGGGCGAGGGTGCCGGTGAGTTGTTCAACCAGCGTATCCACCAGCTGCTGCTGATCGTGGCTCAGATGCCGCCCGGCGGGCAGGGTGGCCAGCAAAATACCGTACTGATTATGGGCATCCGACAGCCGCCATTTTAAGGTGGTGCCGGTATCCGGCAGCGGCGGCAGATCGCGCGGACACAGATAGCAGCCTCTGTCGTCGCACTGAATATCGGAGTGGCAGGAAAACTCCTGATGGTTGTCTTCATCTTCCATATCGTAAACGCGAACTTCAATATCGCGCAGCAGGGTTAGCCCCTGTAACCCGTTAAGAACGGGCGAAATGCGCTCGCAGAGCGGCGCGTTCGAGTGCAGTCGGCGGTTGGCCTGCCACAGGAAGGCGAGGATCTCGTTTTTCTGCTCCAGACCGGCGGTTTTTTCCTGCACCCGGCGTTCAAGCACCGAATAGCTCTCCGCCAGCTCTTCAGACATATTGTTCAGCGCCATACCGAGCGTCGCCATCTCGTTGCGCCCGCTAATCTGCGCGCGCTGGGTAAAATCGCGTCGGCTCACCGCTCGGGCCATGCCGAGCAGCTGTTTCCACGGGCGTAGCAGACGGGCGCGCAGCCAGACGATGGTAAACACCAGCAGCAGCGCCATCCCCACGGCCATGATGCGCTGGATCCAGACCACGTGTTTAATCCGCTCCTCGGTGGTGTGATCGAAAGCGGTCACCAGCTGGTCGATGCGATCGACAAAGCCGGCGACATCCGTCGCGACCGAGGCCTGATTTTGCGCCCTGCGCATCCCCGGCGCCAGCTCCAGCTGCCAGTAGTGCTGTAACGCCTGAAGCTGGCGCTGCTGATCGTCATGGCGAGCGGCGTACTGCAGTTCCGGGCTAAAAACGGTGGCCGTCATTTCATCAAGCAGCTTTTGATCGCTTTCGCCCAGCGGTACTGCCGCCAGCAGGCGGTAGCTCTGCATGCGCAGCGAGCCGGCTTTGTTAATCGCATGCGCGCTGCCCTGAACGCCGTGCACCAGGCGAGAAGAGATCGCCATTCCGGCGACGCCGATGACCGTGGCTAACAGAACGATTAACGCGAGTTGATTAACCAGCGTTAGCGGCGTAAAAAGACGTTTCAACATGGGGTATGAGGCTCCTGACCGGCAAATCATCCGGGAGTGGCGCTTATTCTCGGACATCCCCTGGAGTATACCCATACCCCCAAAGGATTACCCCTTAATTGTCAGGGTGTGATGGGCTGGTGGCAGACGTTCGGACAATGCCAGCACTGGCGTGAAAAACCACACTTTTTTACGCAGAAATAGCTACTCACTTCGGGTGATGCGTTTTTTTTAGCCAAATTAGCGCCAACTTTTCCTTTGATTTATATCAACTTACCGCCGCCTGTAACCCATAAGGTAGCCAGGGTTAATATGAATTATTAGAGGTGTCTATGAGTCACTCTTCAATCCCGGAGAAGACTAACAGTTCAGTCATTAGCGACTGGCGTCCCGAAGATCCTGAATTCTGGCAGCAGCGCGGTCATCGCGTCGCCAGCCGCAATCTGTGGATCTCCGTCCCGTGTCTTTTGCTGGCATTCTGCGTCTGGATGTTGTTCAGCGCCGTTGCCGTCAACCTGAATAAAGTCGGCTTTCAGTTTACCACCGACCAGTTGTTTATGCTGACCGCGCTCCCGGCGCTCTCCGGCGCGCTGCTGCGCGTGCCTTACGCGTTTATGGTGCCGCTGTTCGGAGGACGTCGCTGGACCGCGTTCAGTACCGGGATCATGATCGTGCCCTGCGTCTGGTTGGGCTTCGCGGTACAGGATACCTCTACGCCCTTCAGCGTTTTCGTGATTATTTCTCTGCTCTGCGGTTTTGCGGGGGCGAACTTTGCTTCCAGTATGGCTAACATCAGCTTCTTCTTTCCGAAACAGAAGCAGGGCGGCGCGCTGGGCATCAACGGCGGCCTCGGGAACATGGGCGTCAGCGTAATGCAGCTGGTTGCCCCTCTGGTGATTTCGCTGTCGATCTTCGCCGTCTTTGGTGGTACCGGCAGCGAGCAGCCGGACGGCTCCATGCTGTATCTGGAAAACGCGGCGTGGATCTGGGTGCCGTTCCTGATTATCTTCACCCTGGCGGCGTGGTTCTTTATGAACGATCTGTCGGCGTCGAAGGCGTCGCTGAGCGAGCAGCTACCGGTACTGAAGCGCGCCCATCTGTGGATTATGGCGCTGCTCTATCTTGCCACCTTCGGCTCGTTTATCGGCTTCTCGGCGGGCTTCGCCATGCTGTCGAAGACCCAGTTTCCGGATGTGCAGATTCTGCATTACGCGTTCTTCGGGCCGTTTATCGGCGCCCTGGCGCGCTCGACCGGCGGGGCGATCTCCGACCGCCTCGGCGGGACTCGCGTGACGCTGGTGAACTTCGTGGTTATGGCTATCTTCTGCGGCCTGCTGTTCCTGACGCTGCCGACCCACGGCGAGGGCGGCAACTTTATTGCCTTCTTCGCGGTATTTATGGTGCTGTTCCTGACCGCCGGTCTGGGCAGCGCGTCTACCTTCCAGATGATCTCGGTTATCTTCCGCAAAATGACCATGGATCGCGTTAAGGCGCAGGGCGGCAGCGAAGCGCAGGCCATGCGTGAAGCGGCGACCGATACGGCGGCGGCGCTGGGCTTTATTTCGGCGATTGGCGCGATTGGCGGCTTCTTTATTCCAAAAGCGTTTGGTATTTCGCTGGATTTAACCGGCTCACCGGCCGGCGCTATGAAGGTCTTCCTGGTGTTCTATATCGCCTGCGTGGTGATTACCTGGGCAGTCTACGGACGCAAGCAGAAATAATATTTCTTTCTGAGTTTCTGCAAAGGGCGCAACGGTATTTGCGCCCTTTTTAGCGTTTATTTTTTAGTTACAACATACTAATGGTATTGGGTAATTTTAAAAGCCCCCTGAAGTCACAGAAAAAATGACTTCAGGGGTATCTACCCCTTAATACCATGGCGGATCGCTAATCCTTATTTTCTGCAGGCTTTTATGAAAAATATCTTTGTTAATCAATAAAATAAAAAATAGAAATAAATACTACTTTGGTGGTAATTACTGTGTTAACCCGTTTTTATAAGCCATATCGTCTTGATCGTTATCAATTCTCTCCCTCTTTCATAGCGTTACCTTCGCTGCAAATCCAGCAATGTCGATTTATCAGAGAGCCGTCAGGCTCCACACAGGAGAGACCCGATGAGTAAATTCCTGGACCGGTTTCGCTACTTCAAACAGAAGGGTGAAACCTTTGCCGATGGGCACGGCCAGCTTCTAAAAACCAACCGGGACTGGGAGGATGGATACCGTCAACGTTGGCAGCACGATAAAGTTGTGCGCTCCACCCACGGTGTCAACTGCACCGGTTCGTGCAGCTGGAAGATTTATGTCAAAAATGGCCTGGTTACCTGGGAAACCCAGCAGACCGACTATCCGCGCACCCGTCCGGATATGCCAAACCACGAGCCGCGCGGCTGCCCGCGCGGCGCCAGCTACTCCTGGTATCTTTACAGCGCCAACCGCCTGAAGTATCCGCTGATGCGCAAACGCCTGATGAAAATGTGGCGTGAAGCAAAAGTTCAGCACAGCGATCCGGTGGATGCCTGGGCCTCTATTATTGAAGACGCCGACAAAGCGAAAAGCTTTAAGCAGGCGCGCGGCCGCGGCGGTTTCGTGCGTTCGTCCTGGCAGGAAGTGAACGAGCTGATTGCCGCCTCTAACGTCTACACCGTCAAAACCTACGGCCCGGACCGCGTGGCGGGCTTCTCGCCTATTCCGGCGATGTCGATGGTCTCCTATGCCTCCGGCGCGCGCTATCTGTCGCTGATCGGCGGCACCTGCCTGAGCTTCTACGACTGGTACTGCGACCTGCCGCCTGCGTCACCGCAGACCTGGGGCGAGCAGACCGACGTGCCGGAATCCGCCGACTGGTATAACTCCAGCTATATTATCGCCTGGGGTTCCAACGTTCCGCAGACCCGTACCCCGGATGCCCACTTCTTTACCGAAGTGCGCTACAAAGGTACCAAAACCGTTGCCATCACCCCTGACTACGCCGAAATCGCCAAGCTCTGCGATCTGTGGCTGGCGCCGAAGCAGGGTACCGATGCGGCGATGGCGCTGGCGATGGGCCACGTCATGCTGCGCGAGTTCCATCTCGACAAACCGAGCCAGTATTTCACCGATTACGTGCGCCGCTACACCGACATGCCGATGCTGGTGATGCTTGAAGAGCGCGACGGCTATTACGCGGCGGGCCGCATGCTGCGCGCGGCTGACCTGGTGGATGCATTAGGTCAGGAAACGAACCCGGAATGGAAAACCGTCGCTTTTGATGAGAAGGGCGAAATCACCGTACCGAACGGCTCTATCGGCTTCCGCTGGGGCGACAAAGGCAAGTGGAACCTGGAACAGCGCGACGGCAAAACCGGCGAAGACGTTGAGCTGCGCCTGAGCCTGCTGGGCGGCCACGACGATATCGCCAACGTCGGCTTCCCGTATTTTGGCGGCGAAGGCACCGAGCACTTTAATAAAGTCGAGCTGGAAAACGTGCTGCTGCACAAACTGCCGGTCAAACGCCTGCAGAAGGCCGATGGCTCTAGCGTGCTGGTCACCACCGTCTACGACCTGACCATGGCGAACTACGGTCTGGATCGCGGTCTTGGCGATGAAAACTGCGCCAGCAGCTACGATGACGTCAAAGCGTATACCCCGGCGTGGGCGGAGAAAATCACCGGCGTTTCCCGGGCGCACATTATCCGTACCGCGCGGGAGTTTGCCGATAACGCCGATAAGACCCACGGCCGTTCGATGATTATCGTCGGCGCCGGTCTGAACCACTGGTTCCACCTCGATATGAACTATCGCGGTCTTATCAATATGCTGATCTTCTGCGGCTGCGTCGGTCAGAGCGGCGGCGGCTGGGCGCACTATGTCGGCCAGGAAAAACTGCGTCCGCAGACCGGATGGCAGCCGCTGGCGTTTGCTCTCGACTGGCAGCGTCCGGCGCGTCATATGAACAGCACGTCGTACTTCTATAACCACTCCAGCCAGTGGCGCTACGAAACCGTGACCGCACAGGAGCTGCTGTCGCCGTTAGCGGATAAATCCCGCTACAGCGGCCACCTGATTGACTTCAACGTGCGCGCT
Source organism: Klebsiella sp. GW_Kp182 (assembly GCF_040062275.1). Lineage (NCBI taxonomy): Bacteria > Pseudomonadati > Pseudomonadota > Gammaproteobacteria > Enterobacterales > Enterobacteriaceae > Klebsiella > Klebsiella sp. GW_Kp182. Next base: position 93,872 of record NZ_JBEAFQ010000006.1, read on the forward strand.
GAACGTATGGGCTGGCTGCCGTCGGCGCCGCAGCTGGGCACCAACCCGCTGCGCATCGCGGAAGAGGCGAAGAAAGCGGGCATGACGCCGGTCGATTACACCGTCAAATCCCTGAAAGAGGGTTCCATTCGCTTTGCCGCAGAGCAGCCGGAAAACGGTAAAAACCATCCGCGCAACCTGTTTATCTGGCGTTCTAACCTGCTGGGCTCTTCCGGTAAGGGCCACGAGTACATGCTGAAGTACCTGCTGGGTACGGAAAACGGTATTCAGGGCAAAGATCTCGGTAAGCAGGGCGGCGTGAAGCCGGAAGAAGTGGAGTGGAAAGACAACGGTCTCGACGGCAAGCTGGATCTGGTGGTGACACTCGATTTCCGTCTGTCGAGCACCTGCCTCTATTCCGACATCGTGCTGCCGACCGCCACCTGGTATGAAAAAGACGACATGAATACCTCGGATATGCATCCGTTTATTCATCCGCTGTCCGCCGCCGTCGACCCGGCCTGGGAATCGAAAAGCGACTGGGATATCTACAAAGATATCGCGAAGAAATTCTCTGAAGTCTGCGTGGGGCACCTCGGCAAAGAGACCGACGTGGTGACGCTGCCTATCCAGCACGACTCCGCCGCCGAACTGGCGCAGCCGCTGGACGTTAAGGACTGGAAAAAAGGCGAATGTGACCTGATTCCTGGGAAAACCGCGCCGCATATTCTGACCGTCGAGCGCGATTATCCGGCGACATACGAACGCTTCACTTCTATCGGCCCGCTGATGGAGAAAATCGGCAACGGCGGGAAAGGCATCGCCTGGAATACCCAGAGCGAAATGGATCTGCTGCGCAAGCTCAACTACACCAAAGCGGACGGCCCGGCGAAAGGCCAGCCGATGCTTAACACCGCAATTGATGCGGCAGAGATGATCCTGACCCTGGCGCCGGAGACCAACGGCCACGTGGCGGTGAAAGCCTGGGCGGCGCTCAGCGAATTTACCGGTCGCGACCATACGCACCTGGCGACGAATAAAGAAGAGGAAAAAATCCGCTTCCGCGATATTCAGGCCCAGCCGCGCAAAATTATCTCCAGCCCGACCTGGTCCGGACTCGAAGATGAGCACGTTTCCTATAACGCCGGCTACACCAACGTTCACGAACTGATCCCGTGGCGTACGCTTTCCGGCCGCCAGCAGCTGTATCAGGATCACCAGTGGATGCGCGATTTCGGCGAAAGCCTGCTGGTCTATCGTCCGCCAATTGATACCCGTTCGGTGAAAACGGTGATGGGGGCGAAATCCAACGGCAACCCGGAGAAGGCGTTGAACTTCCTGACGCCGCACCAGAAGTGGGGTATCCACTCCACCTACAGCGACAACCTGCTGATGCTGACGCTGTCGCGCGGCGGCCCGATTGTGTGGATGAGCGAAGCGGACGCCAAAGATCTGGGGATTGAGGATAACGACTGGATCGAGGTGTTTAACAGCAACGGCGCGCTGACCGCCCGCGCGGTGGTCAGCCAGCGCGTGCCGGCCGGGATGACCATGATGTACCACGCCCAGGAGCGTATCGTAAACCTGCCGGGTTCCGAGATCACCGAGCAGCGCGGCGGGATCCACAACTCCGTGACCCGTATTACGCCGAAGCCGACCCATATGATCGGCGGCTATGCCCAGCTGGCCTACGGCTTTAACTACTACGGCACGGTAGGGTCGAACCGCGATGAGTTCGTGGTGGTACGTAAGATGAAGAATATTAACTGGTTAGATGGCGAAGGTAACGACCAGGTACAGGAGAGCGTAAAATGAAAATTCGTTCACAAGTCGGCATGGTGCTGAATCTCGATAAGTGCATCGGCTGTCATACCTGCTCGGTCACCTGTAAAAACGTCTGGACCAGCCGCGAGGGTATGGAGTACGCGTGGTTCAACAACGTTGAAAGTAAACCGGGCGTCGGTTTCCCGAACGACTGGGAGAATCAGGAGAAGTGGAAGGGCGGCTGGATCCGTAAGATCAACGGCAAGCTACAGCCGCGCATGGGCAACCGCGCGATGCTGCTCGGTAAAATCTTTGCTAACCCGCATCTGCCGGGCATCGACGACTACTACGAGCCGTTTGACTACGACTACCAGAACCTGCACAACGCGCCGGAAAGCAAACACCAGCCGATCGCCCGCCCGCGCTCGCTGATCACCGGCCAGCGGATGGATAAAATCACCAGCGGTCCAAACTGGGAAGAAATTCTGGGCGGCGAGTTCGAGAAACGCGCCAAAGACCAGAACTTTGAGAACATGCAGAAGGCGATGTACGGCCAGTTCGAAAACACCTTCATGATGTATCTGCCGCGCCTGTGCGAGCACTGCCTGAACCCGGCGTGCGTGGCGACCTGCCCGAGCGGCGCCATCTACAAACGTGAAGAAGACGGCATCGTACTGATCGACCAGGACAAGTGCCGCGGCTGGCGTATGTGCATCACCGGCTGTCCGTACAAGAAAATCTACTTCAACTGGAAGAGCGGGAAATCGGAGAAGTGCATCTTCTGCTACCCGCGTATCGAATCCGGGATGCCGACCGTTTGCTCGGAAACCTGCGTGGGGCGTATTCGCTACCTCGGCGTGCTGCTGTACGACGCGGACGCCATTGAAAATGCCGCCAGCACGGAGAATGAGAAAGACCTGTATCAGCGTCAGCTGGACGTGTTCCTCAACCCGAACGACCCGAAAGTGATTGAGCAAGCGCTGAAAGACGGCGTGCCGCAGGGCGTTATCGACGCAGCCCAGCAGTCGCCGGTGTACAAAATGGCGATGGACTGGAAGCTGGCGCTGCCGCTGCATCCGGAATATCGCACCCTGCCGATGGTCTGGTATGTGCCGCCTCTGTCGCCGATTCAGTCGGCCGCCGACGCGGGGGAACTGGGCAGCAACGGTATTCTGCCGGACGTGGAAAGCCTGCGTATTCCGGTTCAGTATCTGGCCAACCTGCTGACCGCGGGCGATACCCAGCCGGTGCTGCTGGCGCTGAAACGCATGCTGGCGATGCGCCACTTCAAACGCGCGGAAACCGTCGACGGCGTACTGGATACCCGGGCGCTGGAAGAGGTAGGCCTCACTGAAGCCCAGGCGCAGGAGATGTATCGCTATCTGGCTATCGCTAACTACGAAGACCGTTTCGTGGTGCCGAGCAGCCACCGCGAGCAGGCCCGCGACGCCTTCCCGGAGAAAAACGGTTGCGGCTTTACCTTCGGCGACGGCTGCCACGGTTCTGACAGCCAGTTCAATCTGTTTAACAGCCGCCGTATTGATGCTATCGACGTCACCAGCAAAACGGAGCCGCACCCATGATTGAACTCGTCATTGTGTCGCGCCTTCTCGAGTACCCTGACGCTGCCTTATGGCAGCATCAGCAGGAGCTGTTTGACGCTATCGCCGCTTCGGAAAAGCTCGCGCCGGAGGATGCCCATAAGCTGAGCGTTTTCCTGCGTGACCTGACCGCTCAGGATGTGCTGGACGCGCAGTCTCGCTATAGCGAACTGTTCGATCGCGGCCGCGCGACCTCGCTGCTGCTGTTTGAGCACGTGCACGGCGAATCCCGCGATCGCGGCCAGGCAATGGTTGACCTGATGGCGCAGTATGAGCGCCACGGTCTGCAGCTGGATAGCCGCGAATTGCCGGATCATCTCCCGCTGTACCTGGAGTATCTGGCGCAGCTGCCGGAAGCGGAAGCGCTCGGCGGATTGCAGGACGTCGCACCGATTCTCGGCCTGCTCAGCGCTCGCCTGCAGCAGCGCGAGAGCGGCTACGCGGCGCTGTTTGAGCTGCTGCTCAAGCTGGCTAACGCGCAGGTCGATAGCCAGAAAGTGGCGGAAAAAATCGCCGATGAAGCCCGCGACGATACGCCGCAGGCGCTGGACGCCGTCTGGGAAGAAGAACAGATGAAATTCTTTGCCGATCAGGGCTGCGGCGAGTCGGAGATCTCCGCTCACCAGCGTCGTTTTGCCGGAGCCGTTGCCCCGCAATATTTGAATATCTCTAACGGAGGACAGCAATAATGCACTTCCTGAATATGTTCTTCTTTGACATCTATCCGTATATCGCCGGTACGGTGTTCCTGGTGGGAAGCTGGCTGCGTTATGACTACGGGCAGTATACCTGGCGTGCGGCCTCCAGCCAGATGCTGGACCGTAAAGGGATGAATCTGGCTTCGAACCTGTTTCATATCGGGATTCTGGGGATCTTTGCCGGTCACTTTCTCGGTATGCTGACGCCGCACTGGATGTACGAATCCTTCCTGCCGGTCGACGTGAAGCAGAAGATGGCGATGATTGCGGGCGGCGCCTGCGGCGTGATGACGCTGGTGGGCGGTCTGCTGCTGCTGAAACGTCGTCTGCTGAGCCCGCGCGTGCGCGCCACCACCACCGGAGCGGATATTCTGATCCTCTCCCTGCTGATGGTGCAGTGCGCCCTGGGCCTGCTGACTATTCCGTTCTCCGCTCAGCATATGGACGGTAGCGAAATGATGAAGCTGGTCGGCTGGGCGCAGTCGGTGGTGACCTTCCACGGCGGAGCATCTTCGCACCTGGACGGCGTGGCGTTTATTTTCCGCGTGCACCTGGTGCTGGGCATGACGCTGTTTGTGCTGTTCCCGTTCTCCCGTCTGGTGCATATCTGGAGCGCGCCGGTGGAGTACCTGACGCGCAAATACCAGATTGTTCGCGCCCGTCGCTAATTCTATTTCGAGTAAAGCTAAACCCTGCTGCGGCAGGGTTTTTCATTTGTGCGGTCTGCTCCCGGCGGGGCACATATGGCAGAAATACAGAATCAGTTCTGGAGAAATAAAAGAGCTAACTAAGACGGTTTTGATAATTTGATTTTGCTGAGGTACTGCAAGGAAGTGATGGTGGTGGGGGAAGGATTACTCGGCGCGTTGCGCCTCGCCCTTCGGGTCGTTGCCTGCGGCAACGCTTTCTCGCTCCGCTCGAATCGAACCTTGGTCGAAGCTTCTCATCCTTCCCGCATGGGATGGATATGGGGCACTGAGCGAAGTGTGAATTCAATACGACATGGAAGTGATGGTGGTGGGGGAAGGATTCGAACCTTCGAAGTCGATGACGGCAGATTTACAGTCTGCTCCCTTTGGCCGCTCGGGAACCCCACCAGGGGTAATTCAAATTTTGAGGTCAAGCTGAGAGATGGTGGTGGGGGAAGGATTCGAACCTTCGAAGTCGATGACGGCAGATTTACAGTCTGCTCCCTTTGGCCGCTCGGGAACCCCACCACGGGGTAATGCTATTTACTGGCCTGCTTCCTGCTGGAAGCGGGGCGCATCATATCAAATGAGACGCCCCTGTAAAGCATTCCTTTAGGGAAATGAAGCTGTTTGCCTGCTTTTTATCCGTAAAGGTGCAAAGCTAATCAATTCATTTCCCTGAGATTAAAGAATAATCGTCCGGTTACCGTAAACAAATACCCGCTGAGCAAGAACCTGATACAGCGCGCGGCTCAGAACGTTTTTTTCGACGTCGCGGCCAGCGCGCATCATATCTTCCGCGGTGTAGGTATGATCGACGTGAATGACGTCCTGCATAATGATTGGGCCTTCATCCAGATTATCGTTCACGTAGTGTGCGGTGGCGCCAATAATCTTCACCCCGCGGTCATAGGCCTGGTGATACGGACGCGCGCCGATAAAAGCCGGCAGGAATGAGTGATGAATATTAATAATTTTATTCGGGAAACGAGAGACAAACTCTGGGGTCAACACCCGCATGTATTTCGCCAGCACAACGTAATCCGGCTCAAGGGCGGCGATCGCGTCGCCCATCTGTTTATCATGCTCTTCGCGAGTTAAACCCTCATGGCTCACCAGCTGGAAGGGGATATCAAACCGTTCAACCAGCGAGCGCAGCGTTTCGTGATTGCCGATGACGGCGGCGATTTCTACGTCCAGGCCGCCGTAGTTAGCTTTCATCAGCAGATCGCCGAGGCAGTGCGCCTCTTTGGTGACCAGAATGACGACCCTGCGGCGCCCTGCTGGATTGAGTTCACGAATTGAACCTTCCGGCAGCGCGCTGTCGAGGTCCGCCAGCAGGATTGAATCATTGAAAATACCCTCGAGCTCGGTGCGCATAAAGAAGCGGCCGGTTCGGTGGTCAACAAACTCATTGTTCTGCACGATATTCAGTTCGTGCTTGTAGCAGATATTAGTGATACGCGCGATGAGGCCTTTCTGATCAGGGCAAATAGTGCGCAGTACTTTACGTTGTTGTGAATGCATCGCGGGGAAAATCCTGTAGTGTTTGCTATTTCTGCTGCTGGCTTACTGACCGCAGCATTTTTTAAATTTTTTACCTGAACCGCAAGGGCAGGGATCGTTACGACCGATTAGCGGTCGCGTGCCGTCAATATAATACCACTGTCCGTTTTCTTTTAAGAATCGGGATCGTTCAATAATGGCTCCGGAGCGGTTATCGTCAGCGTAACGAGCGATAAAGCTGACAAAGCCTTCATCCGGGTTCTTGCCCGTCTCGGCGGCAAAGACGGTGAGACCCTGCCACTGTGTGCGGGTAAAACCGTTTTCCAGGTCTGCGCGAAACTGCTGCGCTTGACAGGAGGGGTGCCAGGTTTTAATCAGATAGTCGGCGTCTTTCATAACAAACGCGCTATAGCGGGAGCGCATCAGCTGTGACGGATCTGGCGCCAGCTGCGCGCCAGCCAGATAAGGCTGACAACATGAGCTATACTCCAGAGCGCTGCCACAGGGGCATAATGGCGACAAAACGGCCTCCACAGGAAAAAGAAAGACGGCGCTACGCCGCCAAAGCGCATTATGTTAACTGAGGTATGGCGATGATGCCATGCCCGGAGTGGAAGGATATGTTTCGGTACTCATGAGAAAGCTTAAAATTGGCCTGGCGTTAGGGGCTGGCGCCGCTCGCGGGTGGTCGCATATCGGCGTGATTAATGCCTTACGGCGGACGGGTATCGACGTCGATGTTATCGCAGGGTGCTCCATTGGCTCGCTGGTCGGAGCGGCGTACGCCTGCAATCGGCTTCCGGCCCTGGAGAAATGGGTATGCTCCTTTAGTAACTGGGACGTACTGAAGTTAATGGATCTCTCCTGGCAACGGGGTGGCCTGCTGCGGGGCGAGCGCGTGTTTAGTCAATACCGCAAACTCATGCCCGTCAGCGAGATCGAGCGCTGCGAACGTCCTTTCGCGGCGGTCACAACGAATTTAAGCACCGGTCGTGAACTGTGGTTTACGGAAGGGGATCTGCATCTGGCGATCCGTGCGTCCTGCAGTATGCCGGGTTTGATGGCGCCGGTGATGCATAATGGCTACTGGCTGGTGGATGGCGCGGTGGTTAACCCCGTGCCGGTGTCTCTGGCTCGCGCCATGGGCGCAGATATCGTCATTGCCGTTGATTTGCAGCACGATGCGCATCTGATGCAGCAGGATTTGCTGTCAATGGAGGTGCCTCGTCCGGAGAGCGAGGAAGATTTTTCGTGGCATTCACGGCTGCGCACGCGCCTGGCGCGTATGACGTCACGTCGGGCGACGAGGGCGCCAACGGCGATGGAAATCATGTCGACGTCAATTCAGGTTCTGGAGAATCGCCTCAAGCGAAATCGTATGGCGGGCGACCCGCCTGATATCCTGATTCAGCCCTTTTGCCCGCAAATCTCCACGCTTGATTTCCACCGGGCCGGCGAAGCTATCGCCGCCGGACATCTGGCAGTGGAAAAGAAAATGGATGAACTATTACCTTTAGTGCGTACCCCCGTGGAGCGCATTTGATGCATACTTAAGTAAATTCTGACAGGCGGTAGCGTGAATATCATGCCACTATTAAATTATCGTCAGTCAGGGGAGAGATCATGACGCAGCCATTGGCGGGAAAACAGATTCTGATAGTTGAAGACGAACCCGTTTTCCGCTCTCTTATGCACACCTGGTTAGCTTCACTTGGTGCGACCATCGTACAGGCGGAAGATGGTATAGATGCACTGCAAAAAATGGCGGAGTCAAAACCTGATTTGATGATTTGCGATATCTCCATGCCGCGAATGAACGGCCTGCAGCTGGTAGAACATGTACGTAACCAGGGCGAGCAGTTGCCGATTCTGATGATTTCAGCGACGGAAAACATGGCGGACATCGCCAAAGCGTTGCGCCTGGGCGTTCAGGATATCCTGCTCAAACCGGTTAAAGATTTCGATCGCCTGCGAGAAACCGTGTATGCCTGCCTCTATCCCAATATGTTTAATTCGCGTGTCGAAGAAGAAGAGCGCCTGTTTGAGGACTGGGATGCGCTGGTAAGCGATCCTAGCGCGGCGTCGAGGCTGCTTCAGGAGCTCCAGCCGCCGGTGCAGCAGGAGATGTCGCGTTGCCGTATTCACTATCGCCAGCTTGTCTCTGTCGATAAGCCAGGGCTCGTGCTCGATATTGCGCCGCTATCAGAAAACGATCTGGCGTTTTATTGTCTGGATGTCACACGAGCAGGTGATAATGGCGTTCTGGCGGCCCTATTGCTGCGCGCGCTGTTTAATGGGTTACTGCAGGAGCAGCTCGCTCATCAGGGGCAGCGTTTGCCGGAGATGGGCAGCCTGCTAAAACAGGTTAACCAATTGCTGCGGCAGGCAAACTTACCCGGGCAATTCCCATTATTGGTAGGGTATTACCACAGCGGCTTGAAGAATTTAATTTTAGTCTCCGCGGGTTTGAATGGCACCTTGAATACGGGAGAACATCAAATTCAGATTAGTAATGGCGTTCCGTTAGGCACTTTAGGTAATGCATACCTCAACCAAATTAGTCAACGCTGCGCATCATGGCAGTGCCAAATTTGGGGGGCTGGCGGACGTTTACGCCTGATGTTGACCACGGAGTGAACAATTGTGCTTATTTTTAGGCTCGTGGGATTACCACGCGATCTTTTGTGGTGGTACTATCGCCGGGTTTAATGCGTAAAATTCCTAATTCGAAGATATCTAATCCTTTTCGGAACAGCTTTGACTGAGCAGGCTGATATACTCGATACCATATTATTAACGAGAAGTTTAAAAAACGAACAGTCCAGGAGATTTCAATGGCTGCGCTTAATTCAAAAGTAAGAAAAGCTGTCATCCCGGTTGCGGGATTAGGCACCAGGATGCTGCCCGCTACTAAGGCTATTCCGAAAGAAATGCTGCCGCTGGTAGATAAGCCATTAATTCAATATGTTGTTAACGAATGTATTGCCGCCGGGATTACCGAAATTGTTCTGGTTACGCACTCTTCGAAAAACTCGATTGAAAACCATTTCGATACCAGTTTTGAACTGGAAGCGATGCTGGAAAAACGCGTAAAACGCCAGCTGCTGGAAGAAGTCCAATCTATTTGTCCGCCGCACGTGACTATTATGCAAGTCCGTCAGGGGCTGGCTAAAGGTCTGGGCCACGCTGTGCTTTGCGCGCACCCGGTAGTGGGTGATGAGCCGGTCGCGGTTATTTTACCGGACGTTATCCTTGATGAATATGAATCCGATCTGTCTCGCGACAACCTGGCCGAAATGATCGCTCGTTTCGATGAGACCGGCGCAAGCCAGATCATGGTTGAACCGGTTGCTGACGTTACCGCATACGGCGTTGTCGATTGCAAGGGCCTGGCCCTGCAGCCGGGTGAGAGCGTACCGATGGTTGGTGTCGTCGAGAAACCGAAAGCGGACGTAGCGCCTTCTAATCTGGCGGTTGTCGGTCGTTACGTGCTGAGCGCGGATATTTGGCCACTGCTGGCGAAAACCCCTCCGGGAGCCGGTGATGAGATTCAGCTGACCGATGCCATCGATATGCTGATCGAAAAAGAAACGGTAGAAGCCTATCATATGAAAGGCAAGAGCCACGACTGCGGTAATAAGCTGGGTTATATGCAGGCTTTTGTTGAATATGGCGTACGCCACAAGTCCCTGGGCGCTGAATTTAAAGCCTGGCTGGATAAAGCCGTAGCGAAGTAATCGTTCGCGGCAGAATGCGAAACCGGGAGCGAGATTCGTTTCCCGGTTTTTTTATGCCCGCCCGGAACCGGTCCCGAATAACGGATAAAAAAAATCCCGCCGCAGCGGGATTTTTAAACGAACAGGATGGCTTATTACAGCAGGAAATCGTCCAGGGATTTACCTTGCTCATCCATCGCTTTCTTGATCACTGCCGGAGTACGACCCTGACCAGTCCAGGTTTTAGTTTCGCCATTTTCGTCAACGTAGCTGTATTTAGCCGGACGTGCAGCGCGCTTGGTTTTAGTTCCCGCTTTAACTGCCGCCATGGTGCTCAGCAGTTCATTAGGATCAATACCGTCAGCGATCAGCATTTCACGGTATTGCTGCAGTTTACGAGTGCGTTCTTCAATTTCCGCAGCCGCAGCGCTTTCTTCTTCACGACGTTCGTTAACGACAACTTCTAATTTTTCCAGCATTTCTTCGAGCGTTTCAAGGGTGCATTCTCTTGCCTGCGCACGAAGAGTACGGATGTTGTTCAAAATTTTAAGTGCTTCGCTCATTGTAGTAATCTCAAACTTATATTGTGGGGTGGTTTGTTGGACTAATAATAGAGCGATAAATTCAGATGTGCAATAGGGGAGAATGTAAGGAAGTCAAAATAACTTGTTATTTGTCTCGGGAATTAATTCATTTAACTTAAATTTTATGTGCGGGTTCACATCTTTTTCGCTTATAGGATGATGGAGAGGATAAGCTAAAACCCTGAGATAGTATGCTTTTTCCGATGCGCAGTGGGAAAAATTATACTTTGCATGGATAAATATCATTGTGGGTATTAGCGCAGCAGCGACGATGATGTTTAATATAAAACACTTGTCCAGCGCGGTTATAGCTATCCGAAAATGGCTGATAAGCACAAAAGGGCAATAGTGACGTCTGCGTGGCCGCCTGGGTCGTACGAATAGCAGGCATTACCATTCAATTAACAGGCTTAATCTTTCAGGTCTCCGCCGAGTGAACGTTCCCGGCAATACCCACACGGCGAGGGCTGATAGCGTGTGAATATATGATACAATTTTACTGCTAAAAAACACATTGATTGGGGTTACGCGGCCGATGGCACAACTTTATTTCTACTATTCAGCAATGAACGCAGGCAAGTCCACCGCTCTGTTGCAGTCATCATACAATTACCAGGAGCGAGGGATGCGCACGGTGGTTTATACGGCAGAGATTGATGACCGCTTTGGTTCAGGGAAAGTGAGTTCGAGGATCGGTCTCTCATCGCCGGCGCGGTTGTATAATACCCAAACTGCGTTATTTACCGACATTGCAGACGAACATAAGCGTCAACCCATCCACTGCGTATTAGTTGATGAGAGCCAGTTCTTAACCCGGGAGCAGGTGCGCGAGCTGTCCGAGGTGGTGGACCAGCTCGATATTCCCGTATTGTGCTATGGATTGCGGACAGATTTTCGCGGCGAACTTTTTACGGGCAGTCAATATTTGCTCGCGTGGTCCGATAAGCTGGTTGAATTAAAAACTATCTGTTTCTGCGGCCGTAAGGCGAGTATGGTTTTGCGCCTCGATCAGGAAGGTAGGCCGTACAATGAGGGGGAACAGGTGGTGATTGGCGGCAATGAGCGCTATGTATCCGTATGCCGTAAACATTATAAAGAGGCGCTGAGCGAAGGCTCTCTGACCGCGGTGCAGAACAAACAGCGCAGCTGCTAATACCCACCCTTTAAATCGTCTCAGGCGCTTTTACAGCGCCTTTTTTCATTTACTAAGCCTTTGGCACATGATTATACGTTTCGGCTGTCTGAGGCGTTTTGTCGGCTGCTGAACGACAGAGACAAAAAAGCCCCATCAAAAGATGGGGCTCAGCGTTACTGACTTTACGGCTGTGGAATTAAGCGGATTTTTTCGCTTTCTTCTCAGCTTTAGCCGGCGCGGCTTCTTTTTTCTCTTCCACGCCGCCTTCAACGTAATTACGTCCGTAGAAGGTATCCAGCAGAATCTGCTTCAGCTCGGCGATCAGCGGGTAGCGCGGGTTAGCGCCGGTGCACTGGTCGTCAAATGCGTCTTCAGACAGCTTGTCAACGTGGGCCAGGAAGTCGGCTTCCTGCACGCCAGCTTCGCGGATAGACTTAGGAATACCCAGCTCAGCTTTGATTTCGTCCAACCAGCCAAGCAGTTTTTCGATTTTCGCTGCGGTACGGTCACCCGGTGCAGTCAGACCCAGATGGTCCGCGATTTCAGCGTAGCGACGACGTGCCTGCGGGCGGTCGTACTGGCTGAATGCTGTCTGTTTAGTCGGGTTATCGTTCGCGTTATAGCGAATAACGTTGCTGATCAGCAGGGCGTTCGCCAGACCGTGAGGAATGTGGAACTGAGAACCCAGCTTGTGCGCCATTGAGTGACATACTCCGAGGAAGGCGTTCGCAAACGCGATACCGGCGATGGTCGCAGCACTGTGCACACGCTCACGCGCTACCGGGTTCTTAGAACCTTCGTGGTAGGACGCTGGCAGGTTTTCTTTCAGCAGTTTCAGAGCCTGCAGCGCCTGGCCGTCAGAGAACTCGGAAGCCAGTACGGAAACGTAAGCTTCCAGGGCATGAGTCACCGCATCCAGACCACCGAAAGCACACAGTGACTTCGGCATTTCCATGACCAGGTTGGCATCAACAATCGCCATATCCGGAGTCAGGGCATAGTCTGCCAGCGGGTATTTCTGACCGGTTGCGTCATCGGTAACAACGGCGAACGGCGTAACTTCAGAACCGGTACCGGAAGTCGTGGTGATGGCGACCATTTTGGCTTTCACGCCCATTTTCGGGAACTTGTAGATACGTTTACGGATATCCATAAAGCGCAGCGCCAGTTCTTCGAAGTGGGTTTCCGGGTGCTCGTACATAACCCACATGATTTTCGCCGCATCCATCGGGGAACCGCCGCCCAGCGCGATAATCACGTCTGGTTTGAACGAGTTCGCCAGCTCAGCGCCTTTACGGACGATGGTCAGCGTCGGGTCAGCTTCTACTTCAAAGAAAACTTCAGTTTCAACGCCAGCCGCTTTCAGCACAGAGGTGATCTGGTCAGCATAGCCGTTGTTGAACAGGAAGCGGTCGGTCACGATCAGCGCGCGTTTGTGACCATCAGTAATCACTTCATCCAGCGCGATTGGCAGTGAGCCACGACGGAAGTAGATAGATTTCGGAAGTTTGTGCCACAACATGTTTTCAGCTCGCTTAGCAACGGTTTTCTTGTTGATCAGGTGCTTAGGACCAACGTTTTCAGAGATGGAGTTACCACCCCATGAACCACAACCCAGAGTCAGGGAAGGTGCGAGTTTGAAGTTATACAGGTCACCGATACCACCCTGAGAAGCAGGGGTGTTGATCAGGATACGTGCGGTTTTCATCAGCTGACCGAAGTAAGCAACGCGTTCTGGCTGGTTGTCCTGGTCGGTATACAGGCAAGAGGTATGACCGATACCGCCCATTGCCACCAGTTTTTCAGCTTTATCAACCGCGTCTTCGAAGTTCTTCGCACGGTACATTGCCAGCGTCGGAGACAGTTTTTCGTGGGCAAATGGTTCGCTTTCATCAACGTCGGTGACTTCACCAATCAGAATTTTGGTGGAAACAGGGACGGTGAAGCCAGCCAGTTCAGCGATTTTATACGCCGGTTGACCTACGATCGCGGCGTTCAGGGCGCCGTTTTTCAGGATGATATTCTGAACAGCCTTCAGCTCCTGGCCCTGCAGCAGATAGCCGCCGTGGCTGGAGAAACGTTCGCGAACGGCATCGTATACGGAATCCACAACCACAACGGATTGCTCAGAAGCACAGATAACGCCGTTATCGAAGGTTTTAGACATCAGGACGGAAGCAACGGCACGCTTGATATCAGCCGTTTCATCGATAACAACAGGCGTGTTACCTGCGCCTACGCCGATGGCAGGTTTACCGGAGCTGTACGCCGCTTTAACCATGCCCGGACCGCCGGTCGCAAGGATCAGGTTGATATCCGGATGGTGCATCAGCGCATTTGACAGTTCAACGGAAGGCTGGTCAATCCAACCAATCAGATCTTTCGGCGCACCGGCTGCGATAGCTGCCTGCAGTACGATATCAGCCGCTTTGTTGGTCGCATCTTTAGCACGCGGATGCGGAGAGAAGATGATGGCGTTACGGGTCTTCAGGCTAATCAGAGATTTAAAGATAGCGGTTGAAGTTGGGTTAGTGGTCGGGACGATACCGCAGATAATACCAATCGGCTCAGCGATGGTGATGGTACCGAAGGTGTCATCTTCAGACAGGACACCGCAGGTCTTTTCATCTTTATAGGCGTTATAAATGTATTCGGAAGCAAAGTGGTTTTTGATCACTTTATCTTCGACGATGCCCATGCCGGATTCGGCAACGGCCATCTTGGCGAGAGGGATTCGAGCATCTGCAGCGGCCAGAGCGGCGGCGCGGAAGATTTTGTCTACTTGTTCTTGAGTGAAACTGGCATATTCACGCTGGGCTTTTTTTACGCGCTCGACGAGTGCGTTAAGTTCAGCGACATTAGTAACAGCCATAATGCTCTCCTGATAATGTTAAACTTTTTTAGTGAATCAGTAGCTCGATTCGACAGTATAGACAGTGTGTTAACGGCTTGCATTTAAATGTTAACGTAAAGAATTTTGTGCTTCTGACTTCACCGATTGACTAAAAAAGCTTTTGTTTTTTCTTTCAGGTACCGCTGCTTTGCCTCCTCTTCTGGGTGTAAACAAGGTTACTCACTTCTGAGTACAATTTATGTGATCTAAATCAATAATCAGCCAAGCTGATACCTTTCAGCAGTTCATTTTTTGACCTGTTTGATCAAGTGTAATGATACGGTATGCTAATTAAAGACTTAAATAGCATTGCAGAAACAAATAACTAACATCCGAGCTTAAATTATGCACTTATGCGTCAACAGGGATGAATTATGCTTTCAAACAGCGTATCTTCTCGCGGATATTTTATGCTGGTAACTGTCAACAGCCATTTTTAATGATGCTGCGGAGCACCCTGTGATTCAATCATTGTTTGATTTTTCAGCCTACTTTAAATTTTTCATTGGGCTATTTGCGCTGGTAAACCCGGTTGGCATTATCCCGGTTTTTATCAGTATGACCAGCTACCAGACGGCGGCGGTGCGTAATAAAACCAATCTGACAGCCAACCTGTCGGTCGCCATCATCTTGCTCACGTCGCTGTTTTTAGGCGATGCGATCCTCCAGATCTTCGGTATTTCCATTGACTCCTTCCGTATTGCGGGTGGGATTCTGGTGGTCACCATCGCCATGTCGATGATCAGCGGCAAGCTCGGCGAGGATAAACAGAACAAGCAAGAAAAATCAGAAACGGCCATTCGTGAAAGTATCGGCGTCGTGCCGCTGGCGCTGCCCCTGATGGCGGGACCCGGGGCCATCAGTTCAACCATTGTCTGGGGCACGCGTTACCATAGCATCGCCCATTTTGTGGGATTTTCAGTTGCGATTGCGCTTTTCGCGCTGTGCTGCTGGGGCATTTTCCGTATGGCCCCCTGGCTGGTTCGCCTGCTTGGACAAACCGGCATTAACGTGATTACCCGTATTATGGGGCTGTTGCTGATGGCTCTCGGCATCGAGTTCATCGTTACCGGAATAAAGGCGCTCTTTCCTGGCCTTGTGAATTAACCTGTGTTGCCGCGCGGAACAACGTGTTCCGCGTTTGCGCATTATCAGCAAAACATATCAAAAAAAGTGATTTATCGACCTGCAATACTATTTTCTAATGTTTTGATATTGTTATTTATTATCAATAAGTTATCCATTTCATTTGCCACGAGTGCGGCCTTTTACCCACATTAATCACTGTTATTTTCCTCACACCATTCTCTGGTGCTTGCCGTCTGATAATCGAAATGATATTAGTAATTTCACTCATGAAGCAGATGAATGTGCTAAATAATAAGCGATTGTTAATTTTTCGTACAAAAAAGCATCTATTCGGCGATGCAGGGCACATAGTGCGAGACATTTATACTAATTGATTGATAAATAGAATATTAATCATTTCTGGCATGCGCGAGGGGTGATAAATCTTCGCCGCCAGAAGGCCACAAAAGAGAATCCGGTAACATATTTGCAAATTGCATTGGCGGACAATAAAGCGTTTTGGTACTTTCCGGCGTGATCTTTAGCGGAATATGTACGCAAATGAGAATTTTTATTATATAGCCCATCGGGACTACATCGCCCCCGGACAGGGGGGCAAGAATCGACGTCAAGACTGCCGTTTGAGCGGTCGTAATAAATAAGTCGGTGATAGCAAGCAGTACTCTCTGACAGCAGCATAAACTCCTGCACTGTTCAGAATCCAGAAAAGAGAAAACAGGCTGGTTAAATAGCCAGTAATTATAATGATTGGAGTAACAAACACATGACCATCATCACGAAAAAAAGCCTGGTTGCCGCAGGAGTCCTCTCTGCGTTAATGACCATCAACGCCGCCGTTGCGGCAGATGTACCGGCAGGGGTACAGCTGGCGGACAAACAAACGCTGGTACGTAACAATGGCTCCGAAGTGCAGTCTCTCGATCCGCACAAAATTGAAGGCGTGCCGGAGTCCAATATTAACCGCGATTTGTTTGAAGGGCTGCTGGTGAGCGACCTGGACGGCCATCCGGTCGCGGGCGTTGCGGAAAAATGGGACAACAAAGATTTTAAAGTCTGGACCTTCCATCTGCGTAAAGATGCAAAGTGGTCCGACGGCACGCCGGTCACGGCACAAGATTTCGTTTATAGCTGGCAGCGTCTGGCGGATCCGAAAACCGCGTCTCCTTATGCAAGCTATCTGCAGTATGGCCATTTAGCCAACGTTGATGACATTATCGCCGGGAAAAAACCCGCGACCGATCTGGGCGTAAAAGCGCTGGACGATCATACCTTTGAAGTGACCCTCAGCGAGCCGGTGCCGTATTTCTACAAACTGCTCGTTCACCCATCCGTTTCACCCGTACCTAAATCCGCTATTGAGAAATTTGGTGACAAATGGACCCAGCCGGCCAATATCGTCAGCAATGGTGCGTATAAATTAAAAGATTGGGTTGTTAACGAACGCATTGTTCTGGAGCGTAATACCAACTACTGGGATAACGCCAAAACCGTGATTAATCAGGTCACCTTCCTGCCGATTTCTTCTGAAGTCACCGACGTCAACCGCTACCGCAGCGGCGAAATCGATATGACCTATAACAACATGCCGATCGAACTGTTCCAGAAACTGAAAAAAGAGATCCCGAAAGAAGTTCACGTCGATCCGTATCTGTGCACTTATTATTACGAAATCAATAACCAGAAAGCGCCATTTACCGACGTTCGCGTGCGTACTGCGCTGAAGATGGCGCTGGATCGCGACATTATTGTCAATAAAGTGAAGAATCAGGGCGACCTGCCAGCCTACAGCTATACGCCGCCGTACACCGATGGCATGAAGCTGATTGAGCCTGAATGGTTCAAGTGGTCGCAGGAAAAACGTAATGAAGAAGCGAAAAAATTGCTGACCGAAGCTGGCTATAGCGCTGATAAGCCGCTTACTTTCAATCTGCTCTATAACACGTCCGATCTGCACAAAAAACTGGCTATCGCGGTGGCGTCTATCTGGAAGAAAAACCTCGGCGTAAACGTGAAGCTGGAAAATCAGGAATGGAAAACCTTCCTCGATAATCGCCATCAGGGCACCTTTGATGTTGCGCGCGCCGGCTGGTGTGCGGACTACAACGAACCGACCTCCTTCCTTAATACGATGCTGAGCGACAGCTCAAACAATACCTCGCATTATAAGAGCCCGGCTTTCGACAAGATTATCGCTGAAACGCTGAAAACCAGCGATGACGCGAAACGCGCGGACCTTTACGCGCAATCTGAGCAGCAGCTGGATAAAGACTCCGTCATCGTACCGGTCTTCTATTATGTCAACGCCCGTTTGGTTAAACCGTGGGTCGGTGGCTATACCGGCAAAGATCCGCTGGATAATACGTATACAAGAAATATGTACATTGTGAAGCACTAATGGCAATACGTGGGGCAGGCGTTACCGCTTGCCTCACGGTGTCTTATTTCATCGCACTATTGAAGGCACACGCCAGAAGGTACGGGCAATGTTAAAATTTATCTTACGTCGCTGTCTGGAAGCGATTCCGACGCTATTTATTCTTATTACTATCTCTTTCTTCATGATGCGTCTTGCGCCCGGAAGCCCCTTTACCGGTGAACGCACGCTGCCGCCAGAAGTCATGGCGAATATTGAAGCAAAATACCATTTAAATGACCCCATCATGACCCAGTACTTCAATTATCTGAAGCAGCTGGCGCACGGTGATTTCGGTCCTTCCTTTAAATATAAAGATTACTCGGTCAACGATCTGGTGGCGTCCAGCTTCCCGGTGTCCGCCAAATTAGGCTTCGCCGCGTTTTTTCTCGCGGTGGTGCTTGGCGTGAGTGCCGGGGTGATTGCGGCATTGAAGCAAAATACGAAATGGGACTTTGCCGTAATGGGGGTGGCAATGACCGGGGTTGTGATACCGAGTTTCGTGGTCGCGCCCTTACTGGTCATGATATTTGCCATTACGCTGCACTGGCTGCCGGGCGGCGGATGGAACGGCGGGGCGCTGCAATATATGATTTTGCCTATGGTGGCTCTGTCCCTGGCCTATATCGCCAGTATCGCGCGTATTACCCGCGGCTCGATGATCGAAGTGCTGCACTCTAACTTCATTCGCACCGCCCGGGCAAAAGGCTTACCGATGCGCCGCATTATTCTGCGTCACGCGTTAAAGCCCGCGCTGCTGCCGGTGCTCTCCTATATGGGACCCGCGTTTGTCGGCATTATTACCGGCTCGATGGTCATTGAAACCATTTATGGCCTGCCGGGAATTGGTCAACTGTTCGTCAACGGCGCGCTGAACCGCGACTACTCGCTGGTACTCAGTCTGACCATTCTGGTTGGCGCATTGACCATTCTTTTTAATGCGATTGTTGACGTGCTGTATGCCGTTATCGATCCGAAGATCCGTTACTAACGCTGGGGTTCGCCATGATGTTAAGTAAGAAAAACAACGAGGCGCTGGAAAACTTCAGTGAAAAGCTGGAAGTCGAGGGGCGCAGCCTCTGGCAGGACGCCCGCCGCCGCTTTATGCATAACCGTGCTGCGGTTGCCAGCCTGATTGTGCTGGTGATCATTGCGCTCTTTGTCACCATCGCGCCGATGGTATCGCAGTTTTCCTATTACGATACCGACTGGGGCATGATGTCCAGCGCCCCGGATATGGAGTCCGGACACTACTTTGGGACCGACTCCTCGGGCCGCGACCTGCTGGTGCGGGTGGCGATCGGCGGACGTATCTCGCTGATGGTCGGCGTGGCTGCAGCGCTGGTGGCGGTGATTCTGGGGACGCTTTACGGGTCGCTTTCCGGCTATCTGGGCGGCAAGGTGGATTCAGTGATGATGCGCCTGCTGGAAATCCTCAACTCCTTTCCGTTTATGTTCTTCGTCATCCTGCTGGTGACCTTCTTTGGCCAGAATATCCTGCTGATTTTCGTTGCCATTGGGATGGTCTCCTGGCTGGATATGGCGCGTATCGTTCGCGGTCAGACCCTAAGCCTGAAGCGAAAAGAGTTTATTGAAGCCGCGCAGGTCGGCGGCGTTTCAACCGGCAATATCGTTATCCGCCATATCGTGCCTAACGTGCTTGGCGTGGTCGTGGTGTACGCCTCCCTGCTGGTCCCGAGCATGATTCTGTTTGAATCCTTCTTAAGCTTCCTCGGCCTGGGTACCCAGGAGCCGTTAAGTAGCTGGGGCGCGCTGCTCAGCGATGGCGCGAACTCAATGGAAGTATCGCCGTGGCTGCTGCTGTTTCCTGCCGGTTTTCTGGTGGTAACGCTGTTTTGTTTTAACTTTATCGGCGATGGCCTGCGTGATGCCCTCGACCCGAAAGACCGCTAAGGAGCGCCGACATGAGTACGATGGAAACGGCGAAAGCGCCGCAGGCAGCACAACAATCCGGATTGCTTCTGGATGTGAAAGATCTCCGCGTCACCTTTGCGACTCCCGATGGTGATGTGACTGCGGTCAACGATCTCAATTTTAATCTACGGGCGGGGGAAACCTTAGGCATCGTAGGCGAGTCCGGTTCCGGTAAGTCGCAAACCGCTTTTGCGCTGATGGGCCTGCTGGCCGCCAACGGCCGTATCGGGGGGTCAGCGACCTTTAACGGGAAGCAGATCCTTAACCTCCCGGAGCGCGAGCTGAATAAGCTGCGCGCCGAGCAGATCTCAATGATTTTTCAGGATCCGATGACGTCGCTTAATCCGTATATGCGGGTAGGCGAACAGCTGATGGAAGTCCTGATGCTGCATAAAGCGCTGAGCAAAGCCGAAGCCTTTGAAGAGTCGGTGAAAATGCTGGATGCGGTCAAAATGCCCGAGGCGCGCAAACGGATGAAAATGTATCCGCACGAGTTTTCCGGCGGGATGCGCCAGCGCGTCATGATTGCGATGGCGCTGCTGTGCCGGCCTAAGCTGCTGATTGCCGATGAGCCGACAACGGCGCTGGACGTGACCGTGCAGGCGCAAATAATGACATTGCTTAATGAGCTCAAGCGCGAGTTCAATACGGCGATCATTATGATTACCCACGATCTCGGCGTCGTCGCCGGGATCTGCGATAAGGTGCTGGTGATGTACGCCGGACGCACGATGGAATATGGTCAGGCGCGCGACGTCTTCTACCATCCCTCTCATCCTTATTCTATTGGCCTGCTCAATGCGGTCCCGCGCCTGGACGCAGAAGGCGATGCCCTGTTAACGATTCCGGGCAACCCGCCGAACCTGCTGCGTCTGCCGAAAGGCTGTCCATTCCAGCCGCGTTGCCCGCACGCGATGGAGATTTGCAATAGCGCTCCGCCTCTGGAGGAGTTTGCGCCGGGCCGCCTGCGCGCCTGCTTTCAACCGGTGGGGGATTTGCTATGAACGCCGTAACGGAACAAAGAAAAGTCCTGCTCGAAATCGCCGATCTGAAAGTGCACTTTGATATTAAAGACGGCAAACAGTGGTTCTGGCAGCCGTCGAAAACGCTGAAAGCGGTAGATGGCGTAACGCTGCGTCTGTATGAAGGGGAAACGCTGGGCGTGGTCGGGGAGTCCGGATGCGGAAAATCGACCTTCGCGCGCGCCATCATCGGTCTGGTGAAGGCTACCGACGGTAAAGTCGCCTGGTTAGGCAGAGATTTGCTGGGGATGAAGGCCGACGAGTGGCGCGACGTGCGCAGCGATATTCAGATGATCTTTCAGGATCCGCTGGCGTCGCTAAATCCGCGCATGACTATCGGGGAAATCATCGCCGAGCCGCTGCGCACCTATCATCCCAAAATGCCGCGTCAGGAAGTTCGCGATCGCGTTAAGGCGATGATGATGAAAGTGGGGCTGCTGCCGAACCTGATTAACCGCTATCCGCATGAATTCTCCGGCGGTCAGTGCCAGCGTATCGGTATTGCCCGCGCGCTAATTCTTGAACCGAAGCTCATTATTTGCGATGAGCCGGTGTCAGCGCTGGACGTGTCGATTCAGGCGCAGGTAGTGAATCTGCTGCAGCAGCTGCAGCGGGAAATGGGACTGTCGCTGATTTTTATCGCCCACGATCTGGCGGTCGTGAAGCATATCTCCGATCGCGTGCTGGTAATGTATCTTGGCCATGCCGTGGAGCTCGGCACCTATGATGAGGTGTATCATAATCCGCTGCATCCCTATACCAAAGCGCTGATGTCGGCGGTGCCGGTTCCGGACCCTGATAAGGAAAAGAATAAAACGATCCAGCTTCTGGAGGGGGAATTGCCATCGCCGATTAACCCGCCGTCGGGATGCGTATTCCGCACCAGATGCCCGATTGCCGGGCCGGAGTGTGCTAAGACGCGACCGGTGCTGGAGGGCAGTTTCCGCCATGCGGTTTCCTGCCTGAAGGTGGACCCGTTATAATCTCAGGGGCTGACGTTAGTCAGCCCTTTTTTTAGCGAGGTTAACGTGGCTTTTCATATTCATGCCGCTCGTCTGCGGCTGTATCATTTACTCTTCGATCAAAACCGACGATCCGGTCGGCATTTCGAGGGACTTTGCGGCGTATTTGCCCTGCTTAGCGTGCTGGTGATATTTATCGAGTCCGGGCTCGGAACGCAATATCATCTGACCTTAGACGAATGGCATATTTTCGTCTGGCTCGAACTTGTCGTGACGGCGGTTTTTACCTTTGAGTATTTTCTGCGCATTATCAGCTGGCCGAATCCGCTAAAGTATATTTTCAGCTTCTGGGGCATTATTGACCTGGCTACCATTTTACCGCTTTACGTTATGTGGCTGTGGCCCGAGATCAGTATTGAGTACGTGTTTGCCTGGCGGGCCATGCGCGCTATCCGCGCGTTGCGTATCCTTAAGCTGCTGCGCTTTATGCCGTCGTTGAATATTTTCTGGGCCGCTATCGTCAGCGCTCGCCACCAGCTGATCCTGTTCTATTCTTTTATTGCCATCGTCATGGTGATCTTTGGCTCCCTGATGTATCTGGTTGAGGGGCCGCGATACGGTTTTACTACGCTAAACGCGTCGGTTTACTGGGCGATAGTGACGATAACCACGGTAGGGTATGGCGATATTACGCCGCATACGCCGCTGGGACGAATTTTGGCCTCCATTCTTATCTTGATTGGCTACTCGATTATTGCGATCCCCACCGGCTTAATTACCAGCCATATGACCACCGCATTTCAGAGTCGCCGGACTCAGCGCCAGTGTCCGCATTGCCAGCATAACGTTCATGAAAAAGACGCTCGCTACTGCAACGCCTGCGGCAGCGAACTGCCTGAATAACTAAAAAGCCTGCCCTGGTTAACTCAGGCAGGCTTCTTCTTTTATATATAAGCTATTTGCTTAAGAAAGAGCTTATTCGCGCCACAGGATATGACAGAGCTTGTGGTCTTTTTCACGGCACAGCAGCACGCGCGCAAAAATATCGTTAATTTCGCCGCCATCTTCATCGGCCAGACCAATGACCACTTCAGCAAAGAAGTCAGGGTTGAGGTCAAAATCGACGTGCTCTTCCCAGTCAGGCGCCGGATCGAAGAGCTCGGCGCCGCCGCGTTCTTCAAACTGCAGGTTGAACAGAATGACATCCGCCGGATCGAGGTTGTCGACGGCCAGTTCGAGGAAAATGTCGTAAGCCTGTTCAAGCGTTTCGTCTTCGGTCAGGCGATTGTTTAAATCCATATCCATGATTGCTACCCATTAAACATCTGATTGGCACGTTTTACAGCAACGGACTGAAGAAGTAAAACAGTCGCTCGGCGATCCGCTGCCACAGCGGACGTTTTAACCACAGCCTGGCGTCCAGCAGGCGCGAGCGGGAGATGTAATCGTCCTGCACCGCGGCCAGATCGCTGCCAAATCCGGCATCGTCAATCACCAGCGTAATCTCGAAGTTGAGCCACAGGCTGCGCATATCGAGGTTAACGGTGCCCACAAGGCTAAGTTCGCCGTCAACCAGCACGCTCTTAGTATGCAGCAGACCGCCTTCAAACTGGTAAATCTTTACCCCGGCAGCCAGCAGCTCGGTAAAGAAGGCGCGACTGGCCCAGCCCACCAGCAGAGAATCGTTCTTGCGCGGCAGGATGATGCTGACATCGACGCCGCGCTGGGCGGCGGTACAGATGGCATGCAAAAGGTCGTCGCTGGGCACAAAGTAGGGGGTCGTCATGATCAAATGCTCTTTGGCCGCGTAGGCGGCCGTGAGCAGAGCCTGATGGATCAAATCTTCCGGAAAGCCCGGGCCCGAGGCGATAGTGTGAATCGTGTGCCCGCTGGCCTCTTCGAACGGCATAATGTTCGCGTCCGGCGGCGGAGGCAAAATACGTTTGCCGGTTTCAATCTCCCAGTCGCAGGAGTAGACAATGCCCATCGCTGTCGCTACCGGACCTTCCATTCGCGCCATCAGATCGATCCACTGGCCAACGCCGGAGTCCTGCTTAAAGAAACGCGGGTCGACCAGATTCATACTGCCGGTATAGGCAATATAGTTATCGATCATGACCATTTTACGATGCTGACGCAGGTCCATACGGCGCAGAAAGACGCGCATCAGGTTGACCTTCAGGGCTTCGACGACTTCAATGCCGGCATTACGCATCATGGCGGCCCAGGGACTACGGAAAAACGCCACGCTCCCGGCGGAGTCGAGCATCAGCCGGCAGTGTACGCCGCGCCTTGCCGCCGCCATCAATGACTCGGCGACCTGATCGGCCATGCCGCCGGGCTGCCAGATATAGAACACCATCTCAATATTGTGACGAGCGAGCTGGATATCGCGGATGAGCGCCTGCATGACGTCATCGGATTCGGTGAGCAGCTGGAGCTGATTGCCTTTGACGCCGCCAATGCCCTGCCGACGTTCGCAGAGCTTGAACAAGGATTCCGCGACCGGACTATTCTCCTCGGCAAAGATATGCTTACAGGCTTTAAGGTCCTTTAACCACTTGGCCGTTGAGGGCCACATGGCCCGCGCGCGTTCGGCGCGGCGTTTACCCAGATGCAGTTCGCCAAACGAGAGATAGGCGATAATGCCCACCAGGGGAAGAATATAAATGACAAGCAGCCATGCCATCGCTGACGGGACCGCGCGCCTTTTCATTAATATCCGTAATGTTACACCGGCGATAAGTAGCCAGTAACCGAGTATAACCAGCCAGTTCACCACCGTGTAAAAGGTTGTCATAGATGAAAAATCCTTTTGAATGACTTGATGACATGAGTTTACGCATCATCATCCATCTGGCAAATAAAAACGCAGCGAAAGCGTTGGTTAGCCAGATTCATCGGTCTATAATGCAGGCTGTTTTTACTTGTAGAGTAGTTGCAATGAAGCGTAGTAGAACGGAAGTAGGGCGCTGGCGCATGCTTCGGCAGGTGAGTCGCCGTAAAGCACGCTGGCTGGAAGGCCAGTCGCGTCGTAATATGCGCATCCTCTCCATCAGAAAGGAGCTGGTTAAACGGCAACGTCACTCTCTGCTGTTCACCTTCTCTGAATGTTGAGAGTCGAAACAAAAGGCACCGCTCGCGGTGCCTCTGTTTTCTCAGCGTTTCGTTCTTAGCATACATTCTTATACTGTCATCTCTCTTTCTTCTGCCGGCGAAACACGGTTTCTCACAGGCTCCTGCGTTATTGTTTGCATCAGCAGCGGCGGGCAGGAAGTTGCATCGCGCCATACCTCATAAGACTGGCCCAACGCGTATAAACGCAAAAAACGGGAAGTGCCATGCATCAGCACATGCTACTTATAATGTCCTTAAGGCTTCTATTATTGAGAGGTATCTATGAGTCAACTTTTTAGTCCGGTGCGAATCGGTAAGCTGGAACTTGAGAACCGTATTGTCATTGCGCCAATGTGCCAGTACTCCGCCGACAATGGCAAGGCGACGGCATGGCATCGTATCCATCTCGGACAACTGGCCTTTTCCGGCGCGGGCTTACTGATTATCGAAGCCAGCGCTGTAGAGCCCGCCGGACGCATTACCCCGGCTGATCTGGGCTTATGGAATGACGAAACGGAAGCCGCATTACGCACCGTGCTGAACGATATCCGCCAGTACGCTTCAATCCCCATCGGTATCCAGCTGGGCCATGCCGGACGAAAAGCCTCTTCAGCAGCCCCCTGGCTGGGGGGACACCAGCTGGCGCATGATTCTGGCGGATGGGACACGGTTGCGCCATCAGCGCTGGCCTATGGTGAAGGTGAACGACCTCCGGTTGAACTTACTCAGGACCACATGAAACGCATCAAGCAGTCATTCGTAGACAGCGCCAGACGCGCTGAGCGGATGGGTATTGAATTGATTGAACTGCATGCCGCGCATGGTTACCTGTTGCACCAGTTCCTTTCACCGCTCAGTAACCAGCGTACCGACGAATACGGCGGCTCGCTGGAGAACCGTTTGCGTTTTCCGCTAGAGATATTCCGGGCCATCCGTGAGGCCGTCAGTCAGGACATCGCGGTGGGCGTCCGACTTTCAGCAACAGACTGGGTGGATGGCGGCTGGGATAACGCACAATCGATTATCTTCAGCCAGCAGCTTGAGGCGCTTGGCTGCGACTATATTCATGTTTCCAGCGGCGGGCTGTCGCCTCATCAGGCGATTCAGGTGGGGCCCGGCTATCAGCTGCCGTTCGCGCGTGAAATCCGCGAGAAGGTGAATATCCCGGTGATCGGTGTGGGTCTGGTGACGGAAGCGCAGCAGGCGGAAGAGGCGCTACAAAATGGCGACGCCGACCTCATCGCCATTGCCCGCGCCGTGCTCTACAATCCGCACTGGCCATGGCATGCCGCGGCAGCGCTGGGCGCTCAGGTGAGCGTTCCGCCGCAGTATCTTCGCTCAGAGCCGCATGGTCTTAAGGGAACGCTGAAGTCCAACAGGTAATTAACCATAGAAAGTCGGCGGTGCTGATGCACTGTCGGCAAACGGCTATCATCAGGGCGCGACCTAAAGAGAACGGAATGCAGAACCGGGGAAGTGGAGAGACATAAGGATGGCGACCATTCCGTACTCGCGTACTCAGAAACGTCCTCTAATGAACGATCGCCATAGATTAAATTTTAACCGCGTTCTTATTGCTTAAGCATTTTATAGGCTAAAACACCTTTTTATACGGTTTCACCGAGACTTTCTGATAAACCCCTGCGGCGATATAGGGATCGTCATTAGCCCATGATTGCGCCGCTTCCAGCGATTCAAATTCCGCAATGACCGTTGAGCCGGTGAAGCCCGCCGCGCCGGGTTCATTACTGTCTACGGCAGGCATTGGGCCGGCGGTCAGTAAACGACCTTCATCATGTAATAATTGCAAACGCGCCAGATGGGCGGGACGTACCGATGTCCGTTTTTCCAGAGAGTCGGCGATATCTTCAGCGTAGATAACGTAAAGCACGGCATGGCTCCTTATCAATAAATTGGCGAATCACGTTAAGTGAAACCGTCGTTGACTGCAATGCAAAGATGATCACGATCCCCAGAATGCCACGTCCCGGGGGCTTTTTGTCAGAAAACAGGGCAAATTTTGATACAAGCCAACAACCCTAGTTGAATATGATTGCTATTTGCATTTAAAATCGGGGCATCATTTTTCAACAGAAACGACTATGAGCGCAATGACCATTGAATATAGGCTATTCGGGTTTTAGGTTATCTGGCGTTCATTTGACTTGCAAGCCTCCTTTAAGTCCCTTCTCATCTCACATTGCCAATTGATTGCCATGCTGGTTTTATGTACAGTGAATCGTGATAAAGCAAGTAGCATTCAGGAGATTACATATGTCCTCTTATGATTCGCGGGTTCAGTTGACGTCAAAAAGCAGCGTTATCTATAAGTTTCTGGTTCATGCGGATAGCCCGCAGGGGGCAAGAGTCAAAGTCCAAAATCATCTGAGAAAGCTGGGAGATTTTGATTTCAGTGAAATTTGCATTTCGTCTATGGAGGTGAGGGGGGATGTCTTGCTTCTAAACCCTGACGGTACAAAGTGCCTGATTATTTAAGGTACAAGCTATCATCGCAATCGCAATGTATGTTTTTTGAGCAAATGGACTATAGCGATGTGATGTCGCTGCTTATCACTACACCCTGCAATACCGTAACGCTTAACCAGTTCATAGCCGACCTTATCCAGCCTTTTCAGTAGCTGTTCAGGTAGCGATAAGACCAAATTAAAGGCTACGGGGGTAATCACCTCTTGCTTATCATTTTGTTTCAGTGGGTTGAATGCGTAAAGGTTCATTGTTCAGTCTCCACGTTTCGTAGCATTTCACCAATTGCCAGTATTAGACGCTGTTCTTCTGACTTAATCCCGCTACCGATTCGGCTTGCCAGCCTTTCCAGTTTCCCCAAATAAAAAGGGTGAAGGTTCAGAGCTATGTTTGCTCGTACTTGCTGACCATATTCATTGAAGAGTTGATTCATTTACAGCCCTCCATCGACTGAGCAACTTCAGCCGCTTCTGAGGCTGCCGCTATAGCTTTGTTTCGCTTTGTCTGTGCTTCGAGGATTCGTACAGTTGCATCACGCTGCAAGCGGGTGACCTTTGAAGAAGCCGCTTTCAGAATCCCGTCACAGAACGCTTTATGCTGGTTACTCATAGCGCTGGTGGCCTTAACGTAATCAGCGGGATTGATACCTATAGCTTCACAGAAAGGCTGTACGGCGTCGATGGCAGTCACTGTATGGCGTTGCATTAACTGAGCCTGTAAAGTGGCAATCTGAGCCTTGTAAGCGGCCTCAGTGACTTTGTTAGTCATTACCCACCTCATCAGCGACAATCACAGATAGATACGATTCAAGCGGTTTAATTCCCGATAACGCTTCTTCAGCCTGTTTCACCAATACGTTGTGAGCATGGATGGCCTTATTTACCTTATTTGCTTTCTCAGTGATTCCTGCATCAACAAATTTCTCAGCGGCTTTCTTACATGCCTTTTCAATCTCAGCAAGCGGGTTATGTTTTGGTGACTGCTGTAAGGGTACAAACTTGATAAATCCAGCTCCCATTTCATACACAATATAACCCTCATTCATCATTTTCTGAATAATGGTCTGTACCATCGCCGGGTGTGTAACCTGTCGGATTCTGAATCCATAATCTTCGACTGGCTGAGACATTAGTTGCTTAGTCTTGATAGCAATAAGAGTATCTTTATTCAGGCTGTCTGCGTTGTAAATATCCTTTGCATCTTCGATATTTTCCAGTGCGGCTTTAATTTTGGGGATGAAATGTGATTCGATTTCAATTCGTTTCTGTGTAGGACTATTCATTATTAACGCTCTCGTGAAATTCAGATACAAAAATACACCACACAGGCCGTCTTTTACGTAACCCGTGTAGTGTCATCTGGAATGTGTAAGGGGGTTGGCTAACCTGTCCCCGAGGAAGGGATGCCACAGGAAAGCCATTAATTTGTTAGGAAATCAATCCAATATACAAATGTTAACATGTTGTTAAATTCTGTCAAGGGGTTTCAGTTTCTGACAGATAGCCTTAATGATTTCGTACCGTCTGGTTTTAGTCATCATACGAGGCGGGGTGTAATCAGAGGGAGGTGTAATTCCTGTTAATTCGGAAAGGCTCTTATATTGCATGTAGAACCGATGTGTCTTTTCAGCTACAACGATAAAGTATTTCTTTTTCATTCATATTAATAACCCTTAAACAGGAAAGGTCACCCCCCATAATA
Source organism: Klebsiella sp. GW_Kp182 (assembly GCF_040062275.1). Lineage (NCBI taxonomy): Bacteria > Pseudomonadati > Pseudomonadota > Gammaproteobacteria > Enterobacterales > Enterobacteriaceae > Klebsiella > Klebsiella sp. GW_Kp182. The sequence continues at coordinate 123,160 of NZ_JBEAFQ010000006.1, forward strand.
AAACCTGAGAAAGTGACCTTCCAGCTATTCTCATCTATCTAAGACCCTGTTGACCGATTTTGATAAATGAGTATTGCTGTATTATTATCATACGGAACTGTGTTTTTGTCCAGTGGTATTTTGTTATTACAGAAATTGATGAATGGTTATTATTGGCGGGATGGCGTGATGGCGGAAATGCATATTTAGCACTTTTTGTTAAGAAAAATTGATGAAAATATGATATAAATAGAGTTATCTGTTAAGTTAACTGATTGAGTCTTTTTGTTTCACTTCAATAAACATGGCTAACGCAAAAAGCCATGAAAATTTGATTGATTCACTTACAAAGAATATCAATAACACTTAACAGAAAGTTAAATTCCCGAATCACCAATCAAGGAAATTATCCTTTCAACTTTCGCATGGCTTCGCGTTGTCATGCTTCTTGCTTTCGCCTTGTAATCTATTCAGATAGCCTATCAGAATCCCTCAGCGAGTGCTAAACCAGCTCAGATTGCAATTGCATCAAGCCATCATCTTTGATAGAATAATCAGTCTATTAGGAGATGAATGTGAAACATCGGAAACGATGTGGTAATTCTGCTGTAACGGCTCATTTAGTTGAGTTTGTAACAGATTCCAGTAAGCCCACCCGATTAGCAAATCATCAAATAACAGACCGATGAACGGTGAAGGATTCACACCCCAAATGTGACCAACCTACAGCTATCACTTATTATCGGTTCCAATCGCTGCCTACACCCTGAAACAGCAGCACATAACGCTTACACAGCAAGGGTTTTTCTTTCACTGGTGATTTCTGCTAGTGGAGTTGATTAACTTTTGAACATGGACAAACAGTGTTATGAGCGTTCTACCTTTCGATTTACCTGATAAGGCTATTCAGCCAACTAATCAATTCATCTTTCTGACTGGTACAGAAGACTTCACCACCCGTAAAACTGCTGCTGCAAAGATTGCCAGAGCACGCGGTCAGCGTTTCTTTGTTCACATGTGCAAGAGACATGGTGCCAGTGAACATTATTCAAGTTGCATGGCTTGTGTTGAATGCCAGAAACAATGGTACAGGGATAACGGTAAGCATAAGCCGGATCCAGACATCAAACCTTTTAGCTCTGCCTATACAATTGCAGCGGTATTTTTCAAAGGTATTAGGCTGTGAGTAGATGATACATCCCTCCCTGTGAAAACAAAGAGGGAGGGCAAGATTACTTAATCACAACTTTAACTTCTTTTTCCTGCCAGCTTGATTTGTTAAATGACTGACCGTAAATGAGTTTTAGTGTGCTTTCCCCTTTCTTTTCACCAATGAAGTGAAGCACTTCTTCACCACCGCACCCTACGGCACCTTTCGGACAGTCTTTTGACTGCTCATATCCTCCAGAAACGAAAATCAATCCGTCAGGAAGGTCTTTAATCATCCAGCCGTAACCCGTAGTCGGATTGGACTCAAGGGATAGTTTGACATCTTTACCGACTTCACCTGTTACAGTAGTGGTTTCATTTGCAGCATTGGCTGTTATAGCAGCAGACATCATAACTCCGAAAACAACAGCTTTAACTTTGTTCATGTTACTCTTCCTTTTCACATATAAATCGACCAAAAAACCAGTGATACAACAATATCTGTTTTGCCATCTGCATGAATGAATCATGGCAGACTATGAATCCATCTCGAATGGCATTAATCTTATTTTTCCCAAAATTGGGTAAGGTCGTTTGATAGTCCAATATTCATACACTATGGAACATATCTATGAGGGTCTGGAAGATTTGATGAGCAGATGAATACCTGCTTAGAAGGCGAACCTGAGAAAGTAGCGGTTAACAAGCAATTCCTCAACATATCTCTAATGAAATCAATCAGAAAGCCCCACGCAAGCAGGGCGTGAGTCTTCACCAGTTAAATTAAGCTAATTCTTTGAGGCTCTTACTGACCTTTGCCACAGTTGCCCGCGAACAAGCCACTGTTTCCATTACGTCACTGTAGGACATACCAGCCTGTAACAGCTTGGCTATTCTCTCATTGCGCTGTGTGTCCTCTGGACGGCCTTTGTACTTACCGTCTGATTTAGCCTTTACAATACCCTGAGCCTGTCTTCTCTTACGGTCTGTGTAATCCTTTCTGGCAATAGCGGCGAGCATGTCCAGCATCATCCCGTTCAACGCCTCAAGCATCCTGCTGGTGAACTCATCTCCTGACTGAATAAGCTGGTGGCTTGTTGGCAGGTCTAAGGCAACCACTCTAACGCCTTTCTCATTAATAAGTGACCGTAACTTATTCCAGTCCTCACCGCTTAAACGTGACAGGCGGTCTACCTGTTCCACAAGCATCACATCACCTTTCTGTGCAATGTCTAGTAGTCTGAACAGTTCAGGGCGTTGAAGAGATGCACCGGATTCATTTTCCGTGAAGTAGGTGGCTATGGTCATGCCGTTGGATTGAGCGAATTCATCAAGCTGCTGTTTAGCGCGTGAGGCGTCTTGCTCTTTCGTTGAAGCTCTGAGGTACGCATAAACACGTGAAGTCATGATGGTGAACCGTGGTAGTCTGTTTAAGATGGTTCAATTATACCAGTCTGTTTTGCATGGTTCAATAAATCATTTTTGGGGTGAGCTGGTTCAGTAAATCGGTGCCTCTTGAGGTATACCTAAAGTGAACCAGCATAAGGGGAGAAGTCAGGAGGGGGTTAGCAGGGAGGTGATGGTAACGAAGTTAGCCCCCCCTGTATGAATCGTTACTTTTGACTCAATCCCTTTCTTACACCGCAAATGAAATCACCAACTTCTGCACCAACGCTACGACCAGAGGAAACATAATCGACTTTAGTAATGAACTTACCATCTAAATCGAAATAGTTCAGTTTCCCATATCCATTATCACAGTCGCTGTTCTTTACTGAAACTTTGTAATATTCGACGGTTTTATGCTCAGTGTCTTCATATTGAACCAACAAAGAAGAAGAGCCATCAATGTTACGAAATGAATCCCCCTTTGCTGACATTCTAACATTCTGGCCTGTTGCCATAGGAAACCATTGTTGTGAATCAGCCGCAAATGCAGATTGCGACACCAGAACAAGTACTGACAAGCCCACCAATGAGATTTTCTTAACCATCAACATCATTCCACTTATAAGAATTTTCTTGATTTTAGCCATGCTTTCAGCAACGTTCAATGATGCATCATATGAGCTGCTATTTATCAGGGGTTAGATAGTCTGATTCCCTCTGTACCCCGTGGTGAAACAGTAAAACGCCCTCAACCGTTGGTATCACTGGGCTGATGGTGAAAATTCAGATGTCTTGATACACTGATAAACCCTGTTAATAAAGTGATTGCTTATGCATTTTTCGCAGTATTGTCAGGGTTTTGGTGTTTATTTATGCACATTTCAAAAATGAAAACGTAAAGCCGTCAGGTCATAGCGTAAAATCTCTTGCTAAGAACGTTTTGTAACCTGCTTACCAGACTTCCTGAACTCTTCATCAGATGTAATGACGCTGAACATGTCGATGTCTGTAGGTGACGGGGATGATACAACTTGCTTCATTAAATCCTGTGATAACACAGGAGATAAGTCTCTTGATTTTCCAATTACAGTACCGTTTCGAAGCGTGATTATTATCATTTCACGTTGCAGCTCGATGGATTGTACGAATTTTGACAGTATGAGTTGTGCTTCTACTCTTCCTGCTTTGGTCGTCAAGTCAATCTCCGACAGGTGATGCAACGGCTTATCACTCAATGTTTCACGCTGATTGAGTTCGTCTAATTCACTTTGCAAGTTACTGCGTTGAATGTTCAGTTCTTTGACCTGTTCTTTAAGCTCTGTAACATCATCCAGTTCGAGAAGCAGGGTGGTTGCCTTTTTTAACTTGCTGGTTACCAACGAAATTTGATACTCAATCTCAGCTTTTCGTTTGTCAGTGTTGTTACCATCATCCCTCTCAAGGAAGCCAACGATGTTATCAAGCATCCATTTATCAAAGGGTTTACGTTTAATGGTAGGAACATTGCAACGTCCATCAGGGACATTGTTACAACGGTAAACACCTTGATAGGTTGCCTTGACACCTGTGGGATGTACTGAGGCACCGCATTGACAGCGAATGATTCCCTTAAATAGGTTGATAGTAATTGGATTGTCACTGGCTGGCGCTCTGCCAACACGATTTTTTGACAGAATCTCCTGAGCCTTATTAAAGGTGGCAACATCAATCGCTGGTTCATAGTAGTTGGGGATAGCGGGGCGGTCATTACGCTTGGATGCTGCCAGTGTTCCAACGGTTGACTCAGAGCGTAAGATAGTACGGACAGAGTGAACACTAAAGCCATTCGCTTTTTCACGTCGAGAGAATGACTTAATGTTGTTTGCCTGAAGGTAACGAGCAATGTTGTGAAGAGATTCACCAGAAAGGAGCAAATCGAAAATTGTCACAACGGTTGATGAGTGCTCGTTAAGTTTACGAGTATCAGGGTCTATCCAGCCTGGGACATTTTTAGTCAGTTGCTGTTTGCCTTCTAATGCAAGCTGTGCTCTATGCTCCCATGCAGCACTTACCTTGATTGATTTCTCTTTTGATTGCTGATGTGCGATGTGTGCGGCTATCTTCAACTGAATAGATGTATCAAGGTCATCAATATTGGTGCTGGTGTAGATTTTGCCTGATTCGAGACAAATCACATCAACACCTTTACCCGTAATGAGGTCTACAAGGTTTTCGGTATTACGTGCTTTCTGTCGGTTAAGACGGGTTTCTGATTCGACAAGTAAGACAGTTTGCCCTGACAGGTACTTACCATCCTGTATGTTTTGAAGCATTCGTCCAAAATCGCCTTTCAGATGGTGACCGTGATATGCCGATGCACCTTCATCTGAGAATTCATCGACAACTTTTGCATCAGGGTTATCTTTCAGCCATCTCTCAAATAGACCTTTCTGGCGGCGTATTGAGTCACCACGTTCTTGTGGCTTACTGCTGAAACGAAGGTATGTAATTACTTGACGCATAGTGATAGACTCGACGTAAATGATTATCAATTAGCAAAGAACCTTGAAAAACTATGGCTTATGCTACCTCGCCGAATAGCTCAAATACAATGACCTTTGATTTACCTCGCCGCTTTCCGTGGCCTACGCTACTGTCTGTGGTTATCCACGGCAGTGTTATCGCGGGGTTGCTCTATACTTCGGTACATCAGGTTATTGAACGGCCGGCACCCTCACAGCCCATTGAAATCACTATGGTGGCCCCGGCAGATCTGGAACCGCCTCAGGCGGCTCAGCCGGTCGTTGAGCCCGTTGTGGAACCGGAGCCAGAACCGGAACCGGAAGTGATGCCTGAACCGCCAAAAGAGGCACCGGTTGTTATCCATAAACCAAAGCCAAAACCGAAGCCAAAGCCTAAACCGAAGCCGGAAAAAAAGGTCGAACAACCGAAGCGTGATGTAAAACCGGCGGAAACGCGCCCGGCCTCGCCGTTTGAAAATACAAATACGGCGCCGGCGCGCACCGCGCCGAGCACCTCAGCCGCGACCGCTAAACCCACCGTGACGGTGCCTTCCGGGCCGCGGGCGCTAAGCCGCGGAGAGCCGATCTATCCGAATCGTGCCCAGGCGCTGCGCATTGAAGGAAGCGTACGGGTTAAGTTTGACGTCACGCCGGACGGGCGCGTGGACAACGTGCAGATCCTCTCCGCCCAGCCTGCCAATATGTTTGAGCGTGAAGTGAAAAACGCTTTACGTAAATGGCGCTATGAACCGGGCAAACCGGGAACCGGCATTACCATGACCATTCAGTTCCGTCTGAAAGGCGTACAAATTAGCTAACCCTCAAAAACAAGGCCCCTTACGGGGCCTTATCCATGAACACCTCATCAAGCGCTTTCTGCGCCGTCACCAGATGCTGTCCGCCAAACAGAATCGCCCGATTCAGCAGCGTATAGAGCTGGTAGATGGGCTGCCGCTCGAGAAAGCCGGACGGCAGCGGCGATACGGACTGATAGCCGTCATAGATTTGCGGCGGCTGTTCCGGATGCAGCGGGAGCATCGCCAAATCGCATTCGCGATCGCCCCAGTAGCAGGCAGGGTCGAAAATATAGGGCCCGTTTGGCCCGAGCGCGCAGTTACCGGACCAGAAGTCACCGTGAAGCAGCGACGGCTGCGGCTGATGACTGCTCAGCCGTTGCTGAACAATATCAACAAGATGATCGATATCACCAAAATGCAGGCCTTTCTCGGCGGCGAGTTCCAGCTGCCAGCCGATGCGCTGTTCGGCAAAGAAAGTTGACCAGCGACGCTGCCAGGCGTTCGGCTGGGGGGTGGTGGAGAGGTCGTTGTCAAAATCCAGACCAAACTGAGGTTGGTCGCTCCACTGATGTAAATGGGCAATTTGCTGGCCTAACAGGAAAGCGTTGTGCGCATCCAGCGGGCGAGGAGGGAGGTATTCCATCACCAGAAAGCTGTAATCTCGATCGCTGCCGACGGCAAAAACCTGCGGTACGTTCACCGTTTTACTGCGCGACAGTAGTTCAAGCTGGTCTGCCTCGGCCGTGAAGATGGGTAAAAGCTCGCGTTCGTCGCATTTTACGAAGTAATCTCGCCCGCCATAGCGTAAATGCCAGGCAGCGTGTATCTCTCCACCGGGTAGTTCGTTTCGCAGTTCGATTTCAGCTGCTTCGGTATGCAAATCGCGTAACAAATTGCTGATAGCTTGCCACATGCCGTCTCTCCCCATGTTTTCCAACATTTCATAAGGTTAGCGCATAAACCCGGCGTAAAACTCGAACTGACGCACAACTGGACGTTTTCCGTTGCGTCAATCGCACTTATTGAGCTTTTAACCACTCGCTGAATGTGACCACGGTGACGTCGACGGGTCTTCCCAGCGCGGTTTCGGCTAAACCTGCGCTTAAGGCGTTGACTTCCTCGGCATTCTGCATAGAAAGCAGGCCGAAGGTGTTGGTGCCGAGCTCGTGGACGTTCCCTTCATCATCGTTTAAGACGAGGGTAAATCCGGCGCGGGTGAGGTGATTACTGAGTTCGTTAATTTCGGTTAACGTCTCTTCGTGAAAACGAACCGTGACGACCCAGGCAATAATTTCGCTACTCATTTTTCACCCCGTTGTTATCCATGGCATTTTTAGCATAGACCATCATGCTGATTTGGCGACTCCCTCTGTCTTCCCAGAGGGAGCGAAGGCGTTATCAACCGCGCAGATAGGTGTAGATTTTTTGCGTATTATCCAGCGAGCAAAGGCGGGTGCCCTGATTGATGGTTGCCGCACTACCCGCCGCAACGCCAAAGCGAACCATATCTTCAAGCGAGGCGTTTTCCGCCAGCCTTAAGGTCATTGCGCCGACCATACTGTCACCGGCGCCGACGGTGCTCTGGCTTTTCATCGGCGGCGGTACTACCTGAACGCTACCCTGGGCATCAACGCCGAGCGCACCCTGGGCGCCGAGGGAGACGACGACACGCTGGACTTTGCCCGACCGAATGAGCTCCTGCGCCGCAAGACGCACATCATCCGGCTGGCTCAGATCCCGCTGTACCAGAGCGCTAAGCTCTTTCTGGTTCGGCTTAACCAGCTCGATATTGCCGACATCAAGCGCTGCGGCGAGCGCGTCACCGGAACTATCAACAATACAGCGCAATCCATGCTGCTGAGCGTTTTTGACCAGCTGCGTCAGGCTATCGACGCTGATGCCGGGCGGGAGACTTCCGCTAATCACCAGCAGGGAACCCGGGGCGATGGCGAGGACTTTTTCCTCAAGGAGCTGGAGCTCCTCCTTAGTTAACGCTGCGCCCGGCATCACGAAACGATATTGCTCGCCGCTGGCGTTCACATGCACGTGAAGATTCTGCCGCGTCCAGTCATGGGTCTCTACCGTATCGACGGGAACATGTTCATCCGTCAGCAGCGCCGTCAGGTGTTCGCCTGTCGCCCCGCCGACGGGAAAGATGGCTGTGGCGCTGCCGCCAAGAAAAGTGATGGCTCGCGCAACGTTAATTCCGCCGCCGCCGGGTTCAAACACGGGAGCGCTACAGCGCAGTTTGCCTTCCGGGTAAATTTGCGGGGTCTGGGTTGCGCTATCGAGCGAGGGGGCTAACGTGAGCGTATAGATTTTGGTCATCCAGTTTCCTCCATAATACGAATTTAGCTGCTCTGGTTTTAAGCATGGCACTTAAAGGAGGGAAGGGGAAGCGACGCGCCACTTATACAACGCAACCTCTTTTTATCTTTATGAAATAAAAATTGTTTTGAGAAGCGTCTTATACAAAAAATGAAAGAGTAATTGATTGCTAAGTTAATCGTGCTTTTTTATAATTTACTCCCTTTCTTAGGACCGGCTATCCGCGATCCTCGCGAAAGCTCCCGGGACCCTCCAGGTCTCCTTATAGGTTGTACGGACTTAAAATTAAATGAAGCTTTTGAAGACAGTACCCGCAGCGGCGTTGCTCGCGGGAGGGCTTTTTGCGTCTGTGTGCGCAATGGCCGATGATTCCGTTTTTACTGTCATGGATGACCCATCTTCTGCTAAAAAACCTTTCGAAGGTACTGTTAACGCCGGTTATCTGGCGCAGTCCGGCAATACGAAAAGTTCCTCAATGACCGCCGACTCCACGTTGACCTGGTATGGCAATACCACCGCATGGTCGCTGTGGGGGAATGCCAGCAATACGTCGTCAAACGATCAGCGCTCTTCGGAAAGGTACGCGGTGGGGGGACGTAGTCGTTACAACCTGACTGACCAGAACTATATATTTGGCCAGGCCAGCTGGCTGACGGATCGTTACAATGGTTATCAGCAGCGGGATGTATTTACCGCAGGTTATGGTCGACAGATTATGAACGGACCGGTACACAGCCTGCGTTTTGAATTTGGTCCTGGCGTACGCTACGACGAGTATACCGACGGTGATACTGATACTCAGCCGTTAGGCTATGCTTCCGGCACTTACGCCTGGCAGATGACCGATAACGCCAAATTTACGCAAGGTGTTTCGGTATTCGGCGCTGAAGATACGACGCTGAACTCCGAAAGCGCGCTGAACGTTGCCATCAATGCTCACTTTGCCCTCAAGGTCGCCTATAACCTGACGTGGAACTCTGAGCCGCCGTCATCGGCGCCGGAACACACCGATCGCCGTACCACGCTATCGCTGGGTTATAAAATGTAATATTTCAGGCCAGATATTCTGGCCTGATTGTTTTAAATTTGGCAATAAGTGACATTATTATTTTTGGTCTCTCGTTTTGTTTTTTATAAAAAGAAATCGTCTTCATAATTTCCCCACAATTGCTATTTTGCTGACAAATATGCAGTTAATTTGACACGAAAAGATAAATATTGGGTCGGACAAAAATGTGATCTGGATCTATACTGTTGCACACAGGCGGCGATAACGACGCCGTTCTATTTATCTGAAACAAATAAGAGAATGACTATCATGAGAAATAGCAAAATCGCACTCGCGGCCGTGATGCTGTGCACGCTGTCTTTTGGCGCATTTGCCGCCGCTCCCGCACCGCAGCCGGGTAATAACGAGCATAACCAAGTTGGCATCGCCAAAGCTACCGATGTCGAAGCAGGCTCCAACATAGCGCCGGGCTCACAGTCTACCGGGCAGTCTATGAATGATGCTTTTGATGTTCATAAACTTGTCGCCGGCGAATGGTCCTGATATTTCATTGTTCTTGAACATCATCCTTTAATTATTTCGTGAAGCAGCAAACCGGGTAATGCCGTACCGGTTTTGCTTTCCGCACTTTGTGTTAAACATGCATAATTGATGTGAAAGCATAAATATTCTTTATGCGTCATATCGTCCTGCCGCGCTCTTTTGCCGCACGGTTCCGCAGCAATTACGCTGGGTTTGTTGCGCCGCGACCTTTTTTTTCCATCAGCAATAACCATTTAGTCTCATGTGACTTTTATCACGCACTAATGATGTGTAAACTAACCGTCGGTGTTATCAACAGGCGGCTGCAGGTGGGTACGCGTCGGTGAACGAGCGTGCACATATTTTCGCAGAGTGAAGCGGGAACTGGGCCTGAACGTGTTGATAATTATGATTATATTGTTTTGTATGTGCTCTTTCGTGTGGGGCACCACTGCAAATAAGGACATGAAATGCCTGTAATTACGCTTCCTGATGGCAGCCAACGCCATTTTGATCACGCTGTGAGCCCGATGGACGTCGCTCTGGATATTGGCCCCGGTCTGGCGAAAGCCACCATCGCCGGCCGCGTCAACGGCGAGCTGGTTGACGCCTGCGACTTAATTGAAAACGACGCGACGCTCTCTATCATCACCGCGAAAGATGAAGATGGACTTGAGATTATTCGTCACTCCTGTGCGCACCTTTTGGGGCACGCGATTAAACAGCTGTGGCCAAATACCAAGATGGCGATCGGCCCGGTTGTCGACAACGGTTTCTACTATGATGTCGATCTGGACCATACCCTGACCCAGGAAGATATCGACGCGCTCGAAAAACGTATGCACGAGCTCGCCGAGAAAAACTACGACGTCATTAAGAAGAAAGTCAGCTGGCACGAAGCGCGTGAAACCTTCGTGAAGCGCGGCGAGAGCTATAAAGTCTCCATTCTTGATGAAAACATTGCGCATGATGACAAACCCGGTTTGTATCATCATGAAGAGTATGTCGACATGTGCCGTGGGCCGCACGTGCCGAATATGCGTTTCTGTCATCATTTCAAACTGATGAAGACCGCTGGCGCCTACTGGCGCGGCGATAGCAACAATAAAATGCTGCAGCGCATCTACGGAACCGCATGGGCAGATAAAAAAGCCTTAAATGCCTATCTGCAGCGTCTGGAAGAAGCCGCTAAGCGCGATCACCGTAAAATCGGTAAGCAGCTCGACCTGTATCATATGCAGGAAGAGGCGCCGGGCATGGTGTTCTGGCATAACGACGGCTGGACTATCTTCCGCGAACTGGAAACTTTTGTGCGTTCTAAGCTGAAAGAGTACCAGTATCAGGAAGTTAAAGGCCCGTTTATGATGGACCGCGTGCTGTGGGAAAAAACCGGCCACTGGGACAACTATAAAGATGCGATGTTCACCACTTCTTCCGAGAACCGTGAATACTGCATCAAGCCGATGAACTGCCCGGGCCACGTGCAGATCTTCAACCAGGGGCTGAAATCCTACCGCGATCTGCCGCTACGTATGGCTGAATTCGGTAGCTGCCATCGTAATGAGCCGTCAGGCGCGCTGCATGGCCTGATGCGCGTACGTGGCTTTACTCAGGACGACGCCCATATCTTCTGTACTGAAGATCAGGTTCGCGATGAAGTGAACGCCTGTATTCGCATGGTCTACGATATGTACAGCACCTTTGGCTTCGAGAAAATCGTCGTCAAGCTGTCGACTCGCCCGGAAAAACGCATCGGTAGCGATGAGACATGGGATCGTGCTGAAGCGGATCTGGCCGTGGCGCTGGAAGAGAACAACATCCCGTTTGAGTATCAGCTGGGTGAAGGCGCGTTCTACGGTCCGAAAATTGAATTTACCCTGTATGACTGCCTCGATCGTGCATGGCAGTGCGGTACTGTACAGCTGGACTTCTCCCTGCCGCAGCGTTTAAGCGCCTCTTATGTGGGTGAAAATAACGAACGACAGGTACCGGTAATGATTCACCGCGCGATTCTTGGTTCGCTGGAGCGCTTTATTGGCATCCTGACCGAAGAGTTTGCGGGCTTCTTCCCGAGCTGGCTGGCGCCGGTGCAGGTTGTGGTCATGAATATTACTGATTCTCAGGCTGAATACGTTAACGAATTGACGCGTAAACTACAAAATGCGGGCATTCGCGTAAAAGCAGACTTGAGAAATGAGAAGATAGGCTTTAAAATCCGCGAGCACACTTTACGTCGTGTCCCTTACATGTTGGTCTGTGGCGACAAAGAGGTAGAAGCCGGCAAAGTTGCCGTGCGTACCCGTCGTGGCAAAGACTTGGGCAGCCTGGACGTAAATGAAGTTATCGAGAAGCTGCAACAAGAGATTCGCAGCCGCAGTCTAAAACAACTGGAGGAATAAGGTATTAAAGGCGGAAAACGAGTTCAAACGGCACGTCCGAATCGTATTAATGGCGAGATTCGCGCCCTGGAAGTTCGCTTAACTGGTCTGGAAGGCGAAGCTTTGGGTATTGTGAGTCTGAGAGAAGCGATCGAAAAAGCTGAAGAAGCTGGAGTAGATTTAGTTGAAATCAGCCCTAACGCCGAACCGCCAGTTTGTCGTATCATGGACTACGGCAAGTTCCTTTATGAAAAGAGCAAGTCTTCTAAGGAACAGAAGAAAAAGCAAAAAGTTATCCAGGTTAAGGAAATTAAGTTCCGCCCTGGCACCGACGATGGCGATTATCAGGTAAAACTCCGCAGCCTGATTCGCTTTCTGGAAGATGGCGATAAGGCCAAGATCACGCTGCGTTTTCGCGGCCGTGAGATGGCCCACCAACAGATCGGTATGGAAGTGCTTACCCGCGTCCGTGACGATCTGAGTGAACTGGCAGTAGTCGAATCCTTCCCAACGAAGATCGAAGGCCGCCAGATGATCATGGTGCTCGCTCCTAAGAAGAAACAGTAAGGCCTTCAAGTAGCAATGTCTGTGGAGCCTGCGGGTTCCGCAGCCGTTGTTCGCCTATGTTTCGTTTATTAACAATGCGAAGTGGAAGTTATTAAAATGCCAAAAATTAAGACCGTACGCGGTGCTGCTAAGCGCTTCAAAAAAACCGGTAAAGGTGGTTTTAAGCACAAGCACGCTAACCTGCGTCACATTCTGACCAAAAAAGCTACCAAGCGTAAACGTCACCTGCGTCCGAAAGCCATGGTTTCTAAAGGCGATCTGGGCCTGGTCATCGCGTGCCTGCCGTACGCATAAGTCGTTAACCCTTTTAACTTTTTAATTAGAATAGATACAGGAGAGCACATATGGCTCGCGTAAAACGTGGTGTAGTTGCCCGTGCACGTCACAAGAAAATTTTGAAACAAGCTAAAGGCTACTACGGTGCGCGTTCTCGCGTATACCGCGTTGCCTTCCAGGCTGTTATCAAAGCTGGTCAGTACGCTTATCGTGACCGTCGTCAGAAAAAGCGTCAGTTCCGTCAACTGTGGATTGCGCGTATCAACGCAGCAGCACGTCAGAACGGTATTTCTTACAGCAAATTCATCAACGGCCTGAAAAAAGCCTCTGTTGAAATCGACCGTAAGATCCTGGCTGACATCGCCGTATTCGACAAATTAGCGTTCACCGCGCTGGTCGAAAAAGCGAAAGCAGCTCTGGCATAAGCCAGTTGAAAGAGGGAGCTTGTCTCCCTCTTTTCGTTTCAAGACTATCAATACATTGACTTTTATCCGCGTAAGCTTTTCAATATCGATCTTACGTTTTTTACCAGACAAGGTAATGCAAGCATGAATGCTGCTATTTTCCGCTTCTTTTTTTACTTTAGCACCTGAACTCAGGAGGCTAGCGCGTGAAAGAAGAAACGGAAAACAGCGCCAAAAAGCCTCCCACTGTGGAGGCTTTTTTTGTATCTGAACTGGCTTGTTCTATTTCAAGCTCCAGACGTGTGGATTGACCGGGTCATTCGGGCAAATGGCGAATGACCCGCCGTCTGCGGCTCGAAATAGTGAAAGCAAAATAATAACCATAACCGGTGTCTGCACCGACATAATGAGGAAAACCATGTCACATCTCGCAGAGCTGGTTGCCAGTGCGAAGGCAGCCATTAACGAGGCATCAGATGTTGCTGCGCTGGACAACGTCCGCGTGGAATACCTGGGTAAAAAAGGGCTCCTGACCCTTCAGATGACGACCCTGCGTGAGCTGCCTGCTGAAGAGCGCCCGGCAGCCGGCGCGGTTATCAACGAAGCGAAAGAGCAGGTCCAGCAGGCGCTTAACGCGCGTAAGTCAGATCTTGAAAGCGCCGCTCTTAACGCGCGCCTGGCCTCGGAGACCATCGATGTCTCTCTGCCGGGGCGTCGTATTGAGAACGGTGGCCTGCATCCGGTGACCCGTACCATCGATCGTATTGAAAGTTTCTTCGGTGAGCTCGGCTTTACCGTCGCGACTGGCCCGGAAATCGAAGATGACTACCACAACTTCGATGCGCTGAATATTCCTGGCCACCATCCGGCACGCGCTGACCACGACACTTTCTGGTTTGATGCCACGCGCCTGCTGCGTACGCAAACCTCAGGCGTGCAGATCCGCACTATGGCTAACCAGCAGCCGCCGATCCGCATTATTGCGCCAGGCCGCGTCTATCGTAACGACTACGATCAGACCCACACCCCAATGTTCCATCAGATGGAAGGCCTGATCGTTGATACCAACATCAGCTTTACCAACCTGAAGGGAACGCTGCACGATTTCCTGCGTAACTTCTTTGAAGAAGATCTGCAGATTCGTTTTCGTCCGTCCTATTTCCCGTTCACCGAGCCGTCGGCCGAAGTCGACGTTATGGGGAAAAACGGGAAATGGCTGGAAGTGCTCGGCTGTGGGATGGTGCATCCAAACGTACTGCGCAACGTGGGTATCGATCCGGAAATCTATTCCGGCTTTGCCTTCGGCATGGGTATGGAGCGTCTGACCATGCTGCGCTACGGCGTGACCGACTTACGCGCGTTCTTCGAAAACGATCTGCGTTTCCTCAAACAGTTTAAATAAGGGCAGGACAGAACAATGAAATTCAGTGAACTGTGGTTACGCGAGTGGGTTAACCCAGCTATCGATAGCGAAGCGCTGTCGGACCAGATAACGATGGCCGGCCTTGAGGTTGACGGCGTTGAACCGGTTGCGGGCAGCTTCAACGGCGTTGTCGTTGGGGAAGTGGTTGAGTGCGCTCAGCACCCTAATGCTGACAAACTGCGCGTCACAAAAATTAACGTCGGCGGCGAACGCCTGCTGGACATCGTCTGCGGCGCGCCAAACTGCCGTCAGGGCCTGAAGGTTGCCGTTGCAACCATCGGTGCCGTACTGCCGGGCGATTTTAAAATTAAAGCGGCAAAGCTGCGCGGCGAGCCGTCGGAAGGCATGCTGTGCTCCTTCTCCGAGCTGGGGATCTCCGACGATCACAGCGGTATTATTGAACTGCCCGCCGACGCGCCGCTGGGTACCGATATCCGCGAATACCTGAAGCTCGACGATAACACTATCGAAATCAGCGTCACGCCGAACCGTGCCGACTGCCTGGGTATTATCGGCATTGCCCGCGATGTCGCCGTGCTCAACAAGGCGCCACTACATGTCCCGGAAATGACTCCGGTGGCCGCAACCATCGACGACGTTCTGCCAATTCAGGTCGATGCGCCGGAAGCATGCCCGCGCTACCTGGGCCGTGTGGTAAAAGGCATTAATGTCAAAGCGCCGACGCCGTTATGGATGAAAGAGAAGCTGCGCCGCTGCGGCATTCGCTCCATCGATGCCGTGGTTGACGTGACCAACTACGTTCTGCTCGAGCTCGGCCAGCCGATGCACGCCTTCGATAAAGACCGCATTGAAGGCGGAATTATCGTGCGTATGGCGCATGAAGGCGAAACCCTGGTCCTGCTCGACGGCTCCGAGGCTAAGCTGGATACCGATACTCTGGTTATTGCTGACCACCAGAAAGCCCTGGCTATGGGCGGAATTTTCGGCGGCGAGCACTCCGGCGTAAACGATGAAACGCAAAACGTTCTGCTGGAATGCGCGTTCTTCAGCCCGCTGTCCATTACCGGTCGCGCCCGCCGCCATGGTCTGCATACCGATGCTTCCCACCGCTACGAGCGCGGCGTGGACTCCGCGCTGCAGTATCAGGCAATGGAGCGCGCAACCCGCCTGCTGATGGATATTTGCGGCGGTGAAGCGGGCCCGATTATTGACGTGACCAATGAAGCGACTCTGCCGAAGCCTGCGACCATCCGCCTTCGCCGCAGCAAACTGGATCGTCTGATTGGCCATCACATTGAAGATGAGCAGGTTAGCGACATTCTGTGTCGTCTGGGCTGTGAAGTTACCGAAGGCCAGGATGAGTGGCATGCCGTGGCGCCGAGCTGGCGTTTCGACATGGAGATCGAAGAAGACCTGGTCGAAGAGGTTGCCCGCGTCTATGGCTATAACAATATTCCTGACGAACCGGTGCAAGCGGGCCTGATCATGGGCAGCCACCGCGAAGCGGATCTGTCGCTTAAGCGCGTGAAAACGCTGCTCAACGACAAAGGCTATCAGGAAGTGATTACCTACAGCTTTGTTGACCCGAAAGTACAGCAGTGGATCCACGCCGGTGAAGAAGCGCTGATTCTGCCGAGCCCGATCTCCAGCGAAATGTCGGCGATGCGTCTGTCATTGTGGACCGGTCTGCTCGGGACGGTGGTCTACAACCAGAATCGCCAGCAGAGCCGCGTCCGCATCTTTGAGAGCGGCTTACGCTTTGTTCCCGATACGCAGGCCCCGCTGGGTATTCGCCAGGACGTGATGCTGGCTGGCGTCATCTGCGGTAACCGCTATGAAGAACACTGGAACCTGGCAAAAGAAACCGTCGATTTCTATGATTTAAAAGGCGATCTGGAGTCCGTTCTCGACCTCACGGGTAAACTGTCCGACATCGAATTCCGCATCGAAGCCAATAATGCGCTTCATCCGGGCCAGTCGGCGGCGATTTATCTGAAAGGTGAACGTATTGGTTTTATTGGGGTTGTTCATCCCGAGCTGGAACGTAAACTGGATCTGAACGGCCGCACGTTGGTGTTCGAGCTGGAGTGGAACAAGCTTGCAGACCGCGTGGTGCCTCAGGCGCGTGAAGTTTCTCGCTTCCCGGCGAACCGTCGCGACATCGCTGTCGTTGTGGCAGAAAACGTTCCCGCAGCCGATGTTTTAGCCGAGTGTAAGAAAGTTGGCGTAAATCAGGTAGTTGGCGTAAACTTATTTGACGTGTACCGCGGCAAGGGCGTAGCGGAAGGTTTCAAAAGCCTCGCTATCAGCCTTATCCTCCAGGATACCAGCCGTACACTCGAAGAAGAGGAGATTGCCGCTACCGTCGCCAAATGTGTAGAGGCATTGAAAGAGCGATTCCAGGCATCATTGAGGGATTGAACCTATGGCGCTTACAAAAGCTGAAATGTCAGAATATCTGTTTGATAAGCTTGGGCTTAGCAAGCGGGATGCCAAAGAGCTGGTAGAGTTGTTTTTCGAAGAAGTCCGTCGCGCTCTGGAAAACGGAGAGCAGGTAAAACTCTCCGGGTTCGGCAACTTCGATTTGCGAGATAAGAACCAACGCCCGGGCCGTAACCCGAAAACGGGAGAGGATATTCCTATTACAGCCCGGCGTGTGGTGACCTTCAGACCCGGACAGAAGTTAAAAAGCCGTGTCGAAAACGCTTCACCCAGAGAGAAATGATCTGGACTGACTAATCAAAAAGGCCGCTATGCGGCCTTTTTTCTTTTCCTGGCCGAATACCGTAAAATCAATCACATCCTTTTTCTCAACTCAGAAATCTATGCTGACCTTTGCTCAAACTCAACGGCGCCGCAACCGGCGCTGGCTTGCGGTATTAACGTTGCTGCTGCTGGTTACGTCGACCATCAGCCTGTGCGCGGGCGACCAGTGGATTGGCCCCGGTGAATGGTTTAGCGCCAAAGGCGAGCTGTTTATCTGGCAGATTCGTTTGCCGCGCACCCTGGCCGTCCTGCTGGTGGGCGCGGCGCTGGCCCTGTCCGGCGCGATTATGCAGGCGCTGTTTGAAAACCCGCTGGCGGAGCCCGGGCTGCTGGGGGTATCAAACGGCGCTGGGGTTGGCCTGATAGCCGCCGTGTTGCTGGGAAAAGGGCTGCTTCCGGGCTGGGCGCTGGGGCTGTGCGCCATCGCTGGCGCGCTGGTCATTACCTTTATTTTACTGCGTTTTGCCAGGCGGCATCTCTCGACCAGCCGCCTGCTGCTGGCGGGCGTGGCGCTCGGTATCATATGCAGCGCGCTGATGACCTGGGCGGTCTACTTCTCAACCTCTTTCGATCTCCGCCAGCTGATGTACTGGATGATGGGCGGCTTTGGCGGCGTGGACTGGCAGCAGCTGTGGCTGATGCTGGCCCTGCTGCCGGTGCTGGCCTGGGTGTGCCTGCAATCGCAGCCTCTTAATCTGTTAGCGCTAGGGGAGGTTTCCGCACGCCAGCTGGGGCTGCCGCTGTGGCTATGGCGTAAAGTGCTGGTGGTGGCCACCGGCTGGCTGGTGGGCGTCAGCGTGGCGCTGGCCGGCGCGATCGGCTTTATTGGTCTGGTTATCCCGCATATCCTGCGCTTATGTGGTTTAAGCGATCACCGCGCGCTGCTTCCGGCCTGTTTGTTAGCGGGGGCCAGCGCGCTGCTGGGCGCGGATATTATCGCGCGTCTGGCGCTTTCGGCGGCGGAATTGCCGATTGGCGTGGTCACCGCCACCCTGGGCGCGCCGGTGTTTATCTGGTTATTGCTGAAATCAGGCCGCCCGCAGTGAGGGGCGGCCGTAATCGGTTGATACTATTACCAGCCCTTAATCGCATCGCCTTTGTAGACTTCCGCTGCCTTGTCGGCAACCTGCTGAGTCTGGAAGGCCTCTTTCAGCTCCTGGACTTTTTTGCTGTCTTTATTATCTTCGCGCGCAACAATGGCGTTGACGTACGGCGAGTCCGGGCCTTCCATAAATAGCCCATCGCGGGCAGCCGAGAGACCGGCCTGAGCGGAGAAGTTGGTGTTGATGATCGACAGGGCGACGTTCGGGTCATCAAGCGTACGGGTCAGCTGCGGCGTGTCGACTTCCACGATTTTCAGCTGCTTAGGATTGTCGATAATGTCCAGCGTCGTCGGCAGGTAGCCTGTACCCTCTTTCAGCTTGATTAAACCTTGCGCCTGCAGCAGCAGCAGGCTGCGGCCCAGGGTTGTGGTTTCGTTAGAGATGGAAATCGTCGCGCCGTCAGGCAGTTCGCTGATATTTTTGATTTTCTTCGAGTAGGCGGCGATCGGGAAGACGAAGGTTTTACCGACAATGGCAAACTTATAGCCGCGCTCTTTTGATTGTGCCTCAAGGTAAGGCAGCGTCTGGAAGGCGTTAGCATCGACGTCTTTATTGTTCAGGGCTTCGTTCGGCAGAACGTAATCATTAAATGAGATTACCTCGACGTCGAGGTTGTATTTCTCTTTGGCCACCTGTTCTACGACTTTCCAGATAGCCTCATCCGGCCCGGTATTAATGGCGACTTTAATCTTATTATCTTCATCCGGCGAGCAGGCCGAAAGCAGCGTAACGGAGGCCGCGATTAACACCGCGCTAAAAATCTTCTTCATCAATAAAACTCTCTTAAATTAACAATTAACGAAATGCTATTACATCCATCCACCACTGTACACTGAATTGCGCGCTCCCGGTGTTGAGATGAATTCATGTTGTGCTGCCTGTTACATCAAGAGACACTCCCGGGGGATTCAAAGTAGAATGACCCAGTCTGAATCCGCTACAGTAGATAGGGATCACCTGAAGCAGTAACCGGTATATTCACTGAGGGAAGGCTATGCAACACGATATTCTCAATACTGAAGTCACCACCATCGATGGCGAGAAAACAACGCTCACCCCGTGGGCAGGCAAAGTCCTGTTGATTGTCAACGTCGCGTCAAAATGCGGCCTGACGCCGCAGTATGAGCAGCTGGAAGCG
Source organism: Klebsiella sp. GW_Kp182 (assembly GCF_040062275.1). Classification (NCBI taxonomy): domain Bacteria; kingdom Pseudomonadati; phylum Pseudomonadota; class Gammaproteobacteria; order Enterobacterales; family Enterobacteriaceae; genus Klebsiella; species Klebsiella sp. GW_Kp182. The sequence continues at coordinate 142,850 of NZ_JBEAFQ010000006.1, forward strand.
CTGCAAAAAGATTTAGAAAGCGAAGGTTTTAGCGTACTGGGCTTTCCGTGCAACCAGTTTCTGGGTCAGGAGCCGGGTAGCGAAGAAGAGATTAAAACGTTCTGTAGCACGACTTACGGCGTGACTTTTCCGATGTTCAGCAAAATTGACGTCAACGGCGAACATCGCGCGCCTCTGTACCAGAAGCTGGTTGAGGCCGCCCCGCAGGCTATCGCCCCGGAAGGCAGCGGTTTTTATGAGCGCATGGCCAGCAAAGGCAGAGCGCCGCTGTACGTGGATGATATTCTGTGGAATTTTGAAAAATTCCTCATCGGCCGCGATGGTCAGGTCATCGGCCGTTTCTCACCAGATATGACGCCGGATGATCCGCAGCTGGTGGCCGCTATTAAAGGAGCTTTAGCCAAATAATGCCGTTTTTGATGCAGCTACAGGATGTAGAAGAGGCGGGGCGGCTGGCGCCGTTTTCAGCCGATATCCGGCCGGGAGAGATCGTTCATCTGGTGGGGCCAAACGGGGCGGGGAAAAGCACGCTGCTGGCGCGTATGGCGGGGCTCTCTGCTGGCCCGGGTCAGGTAAAACTGAATGGACGCCCGCTGAATGACTGGCTGGCGCCGGAGCTGGCGCGTCATCGGGCCTATTTAAGCCAACACCAGATGCCGCCTTTCGCCATGCCGGTCTGGCATTATCTGTCGCTGCATCTCCAGGACGACGCGCACAACGGGCTACTGACGGCCATCGCGGAGAAGCTGGGCTTAGGCGACAAGCTTGGGCGCCAGGTGAATCACATCTCCGGCGGGGAGTGGCAGCGCGTGCGCCTGGCGGCGGTAATACTGCAGATTCATCGTCAGGCTAACGCGTCCGGACAGTTGCTATTGCTGGATGAACCGATGAACAGCCTGGACGTGGCGCAGCAGGCCGCGCTCGACCGACTGTTAAGCGAACTCTGCGCCTCGGGGATTGCCGTCGTGATGAGCAGCCATGACCTGAATCATACCCTCCGACACGCCCATCGCTCCTGGCTTATCTGCCGGGGGGAGACGATCGCCTGCGGCAGCACCGCCGAGGTATTAAGCGAAGAGAATTTAACCGCCGCCTATGCCATGGACTTCCAGCGGGTCGAGGTGGCGGGTCATCTTATGCTCGTTGCGTCACAGTAGCACGCAGTCAGCTTGCCAGCGAATTGATAAACAAGGTAAATTATCCTGCTATCAGGATAGGGAACAGAGGATTCGTCTGAGATGCGTTTTTGGCTCGTTTTGTGTGTTGCGTTATTTCTGGCGGGTTGTAGCAGCCATCGGGCGCCGCCGCCCAATCCACGGCTTGCTGATTCGATTACCGTTGTTGCTAACCTGAATGAGCAGCTAAGGAACTGGCGGGGAGCGCCGTATCGCTACGGCGGCATGTCGCCACGCGGCGTTGATTGCTCCGGGTTTGTGCTGATGACCTTCCGCGATAAGTTCGCGTTGCAGCTGCCGCGTGAAACGCGTGAACAGGCGGAGATCGGCACGAAAATCGATAAGAGCGAACTGCTGCCCGGCGATCTGGTTTTCTTCAAGACCGGTTCCGGAGAGAGCGGTCTGCACGTCGGTATTTACGACACGGATAACCAGTTTATCCACGCCTCCACCAGCCAGGGCGTGACGCGCTCGTCGCTGGATAATGTCTACTGGCATAAAAAATTCTGGCAGGCGCGAAGGATCTAGCCTCGATACGTCAAAGCGTAGCGTGGCGTTTTCTTGCCCGGCGGCGGTAACGCCTTACCGGGCAGCGCCACAACGCTCGTCTTGTCTTTTATCGCAATAACCCATCCATTCCTCCGTGTTAATAATTTGTTGAAAGCACTACACTGAAGGCAGGAGGAACCATGACCCTGTCTTTTACTACCCACTGGCGTGATGAACTGCCGGATTTTTACACCGCTCTAACCCCTACGCCGCTGGAGAATGCGCGGCTTGTCTGGCACAACGCTCCGCTGGCGCGAACGCTGGGCGTTGACGCGTCGTTATTCAGCCCGCAGAAGGGCGCTGGCGTATGGGGCGGCGAAACGCTGCTGCCGGGAATGTCGCCGCTGGCGCAGGTTTACAGCGGCCACCAGTTCGGCGCCTGGGCTGGGCAGCTCGGCGACGGGCGCGGTATTCTGCTCGGCGAACAGCAGCTCGCTGATGGTCGTCGCTTTGACTGGCACCTTAAAGGCGCCGGGCTCACTCCCTATTCGCGAATGGGCGACGGACGGGCGGTGCTGCGCTCGACGATCCGCGAGGCGCTGGCCTCGGAAGCGATGCATGCGTTGGGTATTCCCACCACCCGCGCGCTGGCGATAGTGGCCAGCGATACGCCGGTATACCGCGAAACCGTCGAGCGCGGAGCAATGCTGATGCGGCTGGCGGAAAGCCACGTTCGTTTCGGCCATTTTGAGCATTTTTACTACCGTCGCGAGCCTCTGAAAGTGCAGCAGCTGGCGGATTACGTGATTCGTCACCACTGGCCGCATCTGCAAAATGAAGCGGATAAGTACATTCTGTGGTTTAGTGACGTTGTCACTCGAACCGCGGAGATGATTGCCTGCTGGCAAACGGTGGGCTTTGCCCACGGGGTGATGAATACCGACAATATGTCGATTCTCGGCCTGACGATGGACTACGGTCCGTACGGTTTCCTTGATGATTTCCAGCCTGGCTTTATCTGTAACCACTCCGATTATCAGGGGCGCTACCGCTTTGATAATCAGCCGGCGGTAGGGCTATGGAACCTGCAACGGCTGGCGCAGACGCTCTCGCCGTTTATCAGCGCTGAGGCGCTGAACGGCGCGCTGGATAGTTACCAGCAAGCGCTGCTGACGGCGTATGGCCGCCGCATGCGCGACAAGCTCGGATTGTTTACCCAGCAAAAAGGGGATAACGAGCTGCTGGACGGCCTGTTTGCGCTGATGGAACGCGAGGGAAGCGACTATACGCGGACCTTCCGGATGCTCAGCGCCAGCGAGCAGGAGAGCGCCGCCTCGCCGCTACGCGATGAGTTTATCGACCGCGAGACGTTCGATACCTGGTTTACCGCTTATCGCGCGCGCCTGCGTGATGAACAGGTTGACGATGCGCAACGGCAGGCGCGGATGCGCAGCGTGAACCCGGCGATCGTGCTGCGTAACTGGCTGGCTCAGCGGGCCATTGAACAGGCGGAGCAGGGGGATATGAGCGAGCTGGAGCGCCTGCATAGCGCACTCTCTCACCCCTTTGCCGATCGGACGGATGAGTATATTCAGCGTCCACCGGACTGGGGAAGGCGTCTTGAAGTAAGCTGTTCCAGCTAGCGATCGTTATCCCTGCCTTTATCGGCGGGGATAATTATTTGGTCAGGATCAGCTTACCCGAATGGGTCTGACGCAGCAGGTAGCGCTGACCGCGATGTTCAATCACCACCCGTCCCTCGCTGCCTAATAATGTCCGGCTGCTTATCTCTTTGTCCGTCGGCACCGGATACGGGGCATTGTCTGTTGTTTTTTCTGCTGTGGCAGTGTTATCCATACGCGTCATAGCACTAAAAATAAAAATCAAGGCAACAATGATAATCATTATCAATAATGTTGTTTTTCACGCAAGCTTTATTTAGCGGAATACCAGATTTAGCAGGTGTCGGGCCGGTCGATGGCGGAAAATCGCTCCCCACCGCGCGTACGGTGGGGAGGGGAACTACAGGCGGGTGGCGGTGGCGGCGGCTAATTCATCCAGCAGCCGTTCGCTATCGTCCCAGCTCAGGCAGGGATCGGTAATCGATTGTCCCCAGGTCAGCGGCTGGCCCGCGACGACCTTCTGCGTGCCTTCCTGAAGGAAACTCTCGGCCATGATCCCGGCGATGGCGGTCGAGCCGGCGCGGATCTGCTGGCAGATGTCGGCGCAAACGTCCAGCTGACGGCGGTGCTGTTTCTGGCAATTGCCGTGGCTAAAATCCACCACCAGCTGTTCCGGCAGGTCGAACTCCGCCAGCGCTTCCCCGGCGGCGGCGATATCGGCGGCGTGGTAATTCGGCTTTTTACCGCCGCGCATAATGATATGGCCGTACGGATTGCCGCTGGTCTGGTAGATGGTCATCTGTCCCTGCTTATCCGGCGACAGGAACATATGGCTGGCGCGGGAAGCGCGGATCGCATCAACGGCGATACGGGTATTGCCATCGGTACCGTTCTTAAAGCCTACCGGGCACGAGAGCGCCGAGGCCATTTCGCGGTGGATCTGGCTCTCGGTCGTACGCGCGCCGATAGCGCCCCAGCTTATCAGGTCGGCAATAAACTGCCCGGTCACCATATCGAGAAACTCGGTGGCGGTCGGGACACCCAGTTCATTGACCTGCAGCAGCAGGCTACGCGCCAGCTCAAGGCCGTGATTCACCCGATAGCTGCCGTTCAGGTCGGGGTCGGAGATCAGCCCCTTCCAGCCAACCACCGTGCGCGGCTTCTCAAAATAGGTACGCATCACGATTTCCAGCTGCGGCTGGTAACGTTCGCGCATACCCTGCAGGCGGCGCGCATACTCCATCGCCGCATCAATATCGTGAATGGAACAGGGACCGATCACCACCAGCAGGCGGCGATCTTCACCGTTGAGAATTTTCTCGATTCGGCGGCGTGAGGCGGAAACGTGTGCGGCAACGTCGGCAGACACTGGATGCCGCTGAGCCAGTTCCGCAGGCGTTACCAGGCTTTCAATGCGCGCGGTACGCAATTCGTCTGTTTTATTCATTGGGGTCTCAAAATCTGTTTCTTCCGCGGCGAAAATGCCGGGAAGTGATGCGCATCACGATAAACCAATCCCCGCTTATTGCAAGAGCAGGGCATGATCCTGTATAGGGCTCAGGTGATAGCATAAACAAATTTTTAATAATGTACTAGTGTGTTAGTACATTCTGCGGCTTAACCCCATAATATCCATGATTTTGGTGGCGATCTCTTCCACGGAATAGTTGGTACTGTTCAGGCAAGGTATCTTGTTTTTGCGGTAAAGCGCCTCGACTTCGGTCACTTCCATCCGGCACTGGCGCATGGAAGCATAGCGGCTGTTTTCCCGCCGCTCTTCGCGGATGGCCGCCAGGCGCTCCGGATTGATCGTTAAGCCGAAGAGTTTGTGCTGTAGCGGCTTAAGCGAAGCCGGAAGAATCAGGTTGTCCATATCATCGGCGATAAACGGGTAGTTGGCGGCGCGGATACCGTACTGCATCGCCAGATACAGGCTGGTGGGGGTTTTCCCGCAGCGCGAAACGCCGAGGAGGATCACCTGGGCCTGATCGAGATTACGCAGAGAAATTCCGTCATCGTGGGCAAGGGTGTAGTCGATAGCGGCGATACGCGCGTCGTATTTGTTCAGGTTACCGGGCGTCAGGCCGTGGGTGCGGTGAGCGATTGGCGTCGGATCGAGGCGCAGCTCCTGCTGCAGGGGGGCCACCAGCGCCTGGACGATATCCTGACAAAAGCCTTCGCTTTGTAGGATGATGTCGCGGATTTCCGGCAGCACGATGGAGTAGAACACCAGCGGTCTAATGCCGGTCTGCTGGAAAATCGCGTCGATTTGCTCCTTCACGGCGCGCGCGCGGCTAATATTTTCGACAAACGGCAGGGTTACGCTGCTGGTGGCGACCGGGAATTGCGACATGACCGCATGACCCAGAACTTCCGCCGTAATAGCGGTACCGTCGGAAATATAAAATACGTGGCGATCTACAGCACTTTCCATTTTGACCATCCGGTATAATGAGTTTAATTGTCTGAAAGCTGATATTAAATTTAAGCATAACGCTCCAGGCTTTGTCTCATATTTAAAAAATGAAACGCTATTTTTATTTTTAATGAAAAGGTGAGTTCATTTTTCGCAACTGCGTATCTTTTGTATCAAATTTCATCAGATTTCTGAAGAATCATTAGCTTAGCTATATCTGGCAAAGAATCCTAAAAACGAAAAAATAATTTGCTTGAACGATTCACCGTTTCTTTCAGCTGGATAAATATGTCAGGATAAATCTCGTAGTCGATCGTGAATTATTTATCACTGGTATTAAATCACAAAAGGATTGTCTCGATGTCCAACAATGGCTCGTCACCGCTGGTGCTTTGGTATAACCAACTCGGCATGAATGATGTAGACAGGGTTGGGGGCAAAAATGCCTCCCTTGGTGAAATGATTACAAATCTGTCGGGTATGGGCGTGTCCGTACCGAACGGGTTTGCCACCACCGCTGATGCCTTTAATCAGTTTTTGGACCAAAGCGGTGTTAACCAGCGCATTTATGAACTGCTGGATGAAACCGACATTGACGACGTTTCCGCATTAGCGAAAGCGGGCGCACAGATCCGTCAGTGGATCATTGATACGCCGTTCCAGAGCGAACTGGAAAATGCGATTCGCGATGCCTATACCCAGCTGTCCGCCGATGACGCTGAGGCCTCCTTTGCCGTGCGCTCCTCCGCGACGGCGGAAGATATGCCGGACGCCTCCTTCGCCGGTCAGCAGGAGACATTCCTTAACGTGCAGGGCTTTGACGCCGTGCTCGTCGCGGTGAAGCACGTGTTTGCTTCGCTGTTTAACGATCGCGCCATTTCCTACCGCGTGCATCAGGGATACGATCACCGCGGGGTGGCGCTCTCCGCCGGGGTGCAGAGGATGGTGCGCTCCGATCTGGCCTCGTCCGGCGTGATGTTCTCCATCGATACCGAATCCGGTTTTGATCAGGTGGTGTTTATCACCTCCGCCTGGGGGCTCGGCGAGATGGTGGTGCAGGGGGCGGTGAACCCCGATGAGTTCTACGTCCATAAACCCACGCTGGAAGCGGACCGGCCGGCAATCGTACGCCGCACTATGGGGTCGAAAAAGATCCGCATGGTTTACGCCCCTACCCAGGAGCACGGCAAGCAGGTGCGTATCGAAGACGTGCCGCAGGCGCAGCGCGACGTCTTCTCGTTAACCGATGCGGAAGTGCAGGAGCTGGCGCAGCAAGCGGTTCAAATCGAGAAGCACTACAACCGTCCGATGGATATCGAATGGGCGAAAGACGGCCATACCGGTAAGCTGTTTATCGTGCAGGCGCGTCCGGAGACCGTCCGTTCCCGCGGCCAGGTGATGGAGCGCTATACCCTCCATGCGCAAGGACAGATTATTTCGGAAGGGCGCGCGATCGGCCATCGTATCGGCGCGGGTCCGGTGAAGGTCATTCACGATATCAGCGAAATGAACCGCATCGAGCCCGGCGACGTGCTGGTGACCGACATGACCGACCCGGACTGGGAGCCGATCATGAAAAAGGCGGCGGCGATCGTCACCAACCGCGGCGGGCGTACCTGTCATGCGGCGATTATCGCGCGTGAGCTGGGGATCCCTGCGGTAGTGGGCTGCGGTAACGCCACCGATCGCATCCAGGAAAACCAGAATGTGACCGTCTCCTGCGCCGAGGGCGATACCGGCTACGTGTATGCCGAAATCCTCGACTTCAGCGTCAAGAGCTCCACCGTTGGCGATATGCCGGATCTGCCGCTGAAGATCATGATGAACGTCGGTAACCCGGACCGCGCCTTCGACTTTGCCTGCCTGCCGAACGAAGGCGTGGGCCTGGCGCGTCTGGAGTTCATCATCAACCGTATGATTGGCGTCCACCCGCGCGCGCTGCTGGAGTTCGACGATCAGGAGCCGGGGCTGCAGAATGAAATCCGCGAGCTGATGAAAGGCTACGACTCGCCGAAAGAGTTCTACGTCGGTCGCCTGACCGAAGGGATCTCCACCCTTGGTGCGGCATTTTTCCCGAAACGGGTGATTGTGCGTCTTTCCGACTTTAAGTCTAACGAATACGCCAACCTGGTCGGCGGCGAACGTTACGAGCCGGAAGAAGAGAACCCGATGCTGGGCTTCCGCGGGGCCGGCCGCTATGTGTCAGAAAGCTTCCGCGACTGCTTCGCGCTGGAGTGTGAAGCGGTTAAGCGGGTGCGTAACGACATGGGCCTGACCAACGTCGAAATCATGGTGCCGTTTGTCCGGACCGTCGCGCAGGCAAAAGCGGTGGTTGAAGAGCTGGAACGCCAGGGCCTCAAGCGCGGCGAAAACGGCCTGAAGCTGATTATGATGTGTGAAATCCCATCGAATGCGCTGCTGGCTGAACAGTTCCTCGAATACTTCGACGGCTTCTCTATTGGTTCTAACGACATGACGCAGCTGGCGCTGGGGCTGGATCGCGACTCCGGTGTGGTCTCCGAGCTGTTCGATGAACGTAACGACGCGGTGAAAGCGCTGCTGTCGATGGCCATCCGCGCGGCGAAGAAGCAGGGCAAGTACGTCGGTATCTGCGGACAGGGTCCGTCTGACCATGAAGATTTTGCCGCCTGGCTGATGGAAGAGGGGATCGATAGCCTTTCCCTGAACCCGGACACGGTCGTGCAAACCTGGCTCGGCCTGGCGGAGCTGAATAAGTAAGTTCTCGCTAAAACAGGCAACTGGATACTCCCCGTCAGCTCAGCAGTGGCGGGGATTTTTTGTTTTTGGGGAACAGAAAACGGACAAAAAAAAGCCCATCGTGGGAGATGGGCAAAGACTACACACAGCAATTCGTTGTTTCACTCAGGGGATTTCCATGCTTATAAATCAATGCGTTGATTTATAACCGTGAGCTAATACTAGGCACTGAGGCTTTTTGCGTCGATCGGATTCCTCTCAATAGTTAAATTAAGGTAAAGAATCTGCGAAGCAAATGCGGTTAGCAGGCAGCGGGTGGTGGAATGACGTGAAAGATAGATTAGGATTTCTTAAGCTTTAAGGCTGTCGTGCCCGACATTGATAGGGACAGAGGGGCAAAAGGCGGGTTTCCCCGCCTTTTCACTTACTTATCCTGGGTGGCTCGGGTATTGAGCTCGCTCAGCTCCTCAAGCACCAGGTCGGGGTCCTTCGGCGGCGGCGGCGCTTCGTTAACCCACGCATCGTACAGTCGCCAGGAGACCGCCAGCAGCACCGGACCGATAAACAGCCCAATCATGCCGAACGCCACCAGGCCGCCGATAACGCCGGAAAGGATCAGAATCATCGGCAGGTCGGCGCCCATACGAATCAACAGCGGACGGATAAAGTTATCCATGGTGCCGACAACGCAGCTCCAGACCAGCAGTACGGTGCCCCATGTGGTATCACCGCTCCAGTACAGCCAGATAATTGACGGTACCAGAACCAGCAAAGGCCCCAGCTGCACAAGGCAGGTAAAGATCATCACCACGGTGAGCAGCGCGGCGTAAGGCACGCCGCTGACCGCAAGGCCAATACCGCCAAGCACCGCCTGGGCCAGGGCGGTGACGACCACCCCCAGCGCCACGGCGCGAATCGCCTGGCCGGCGAGGATCACCGCCGCATCGCCGCGTTTGGCCGCCAGACGGGTGGCAAAGTGGCGGAACCCATACGCAACCTGTTCGCCTCGCCAGTACAGCAGGGCGCTAAACAGCAGCATGAGTCCGCAGTAGACCAGCAGCTTGCCGATGTGCGCCGCCTGGCCAACAAACCATGTGGTGGTGGTGCCGAGATAGGGGCGAATTTTGACCATAATCGCCGTTCCCCCCATCTCCAGTAAATTGTGCCAGCCGGTATACAGCTTATCGCCAATCAGCGGAACGCTATTTAGCCACGCCAGATCCGGCGGCGTAAAGTTACCGCTGGTAATCACTTTTATTAATGGCGTGCTGTTATCCACCAGGCTGTTGACCAGCAGCGCAATAGGGATAACGAACAGTAAAAAGAGCAGCAGCGTCATCACCAGCACCGCCAGCGCGCGCTTGCCGAACAGCAGGCGCTGCAGGCGCAAAAGCACCGGCCAGGTGGCGATAACCACGGTACCGGCCCAGGCAAATGACAGGATAAATGGCTGAACGACCCACAGGCAGGAAATAATAATCAGGGACAAAAACAGCACCGACAGCAGAACTTGCGGTATGTCCCGGGGCTGATTGGGGTTAATCATGATAAAGTTTTACCTTTGCAGTCGCGTCACAAGGCTGACGCAGCGTAATTCCATGTACTGATAATAATATCAATATCTTCGCGCGCCTGATTTTGCCCTTAATTCTGGCGGGCGCATATGAAAAAAATGTGATAAAAAGTTGTGTGCACTACGCAAACGTTTAATCACTTACAACACAACATAGTCAGGCAGGGTCGAGCGTCATGATCCCACAGATTTCTCAAGCGCCAGGTGTCGTTCAGCTGGTGCTGAATTTTTTGCAGGTACTGGAGCAACAAGGTTTTACCGGTGATACCGCCACCAGCTACGCCGACAGGCTAACGATGGCGACTGATAACAGTGTATATCAACTGTTGCCGGATGCGATTTTATTCCCCCGCTCCACGGCAGACGTCGCTCTGCTGGCAAGACTGGCTGCGGAAGAACGTTTTAAATCACTGATCTTTACCCCGCGCGGGGGCGGTACCGGCACCAACGGTCAGGCGCTCAACGCCGGGATCATCGTCGATATGTCCCGCTATATGAACCGCATTATTGAAATCAACCCCGAAGAAGGGTGGGTGCGGGTGGAAGCCGGGGTCATTAAAGATCAGCTCAATCAGTTCCTTAAACCGTACGGCTACTTTTTTGCGCCGGAACTGTCGACCAGCAACCGCGCCACGCTTGGCGGGATGATCAACACCGATGCTTCCGGGCAGGGCTCGCTGGTCTACGGGAAAACCTCCGATCACGTGCTCGGCGTGCGCTCGGTGCTGATCGGCGGCGACATTCTGGATACGCAGCCGATTCCGGCGGCGCTGGCGGAAACGCTGGGCGCAGAACAGTCGGCGATCGGGCGTATTTACCGCACGGTCTATCAGCGCTGCAAAGCGCAGCGGCAGCTGGTTATCGATAAATTCCCCAAACTTAACCGCTTCCTGACGGGCTACGATTTACGCCACGTCTTTAATGACGAGATGAGCGAATTCGATCTGACCCGCATACTGACCGGTTCAGAAGGGACGCTGGCGTTTATTACCGAAGCGCGGCTGGATATTACCCGCTTACCGAAAGTACGCCGCCTGGTTAACGTTAAGTACGATTCCTTTAACTCCGCGCTGCGCAACGCGCCGTTTATGGTCGAAGCGAAGGCGCTGTCGGTCGAAACCGTCGACTCAAAAGTGCTGAATCTGGCGCGGGAAGATATTGTCTGGCATTCGGTCAGCGAGCTCATTACCGACGTTGCGGATAAAGAGATGCTGGGGCTGAATATCGTTGAGTTCGCCGGTGATGACGCCGAACTGATCGACGGCCAGGTGACAACCCTGTGCCAGCGCCTGGATGAGCTGATGGCGCGCGGCGAAGCGGGCGTTATCGGCTGGCAGGTTTGCCACGATCTGGACGGCGTTGAGCGCATCTACGCGATGCGGAAAAAAGCCGTTGGCCTGCTGGGGAATGCCAAAGGGGCCGCTAAACCGATACCCTTCGCCGAAGATACCTGCGTGCCGCCGGAGCATCTGGCCGACTATATTGTGGAATTTCGCGCGCTGCTTGACGGTCATGGCCTGAGCTACGGCATGTTTGGCCATGTGGATGCCGGCGTGCTGCACGTGCGGCCGGCGCTGGATATGTGCGATCCGCAGCAAGAGATGCTGATGAAGCGCATCTCCGATGACGTCGTAGCCTTAACCGCCAAGTATGGCGGCCTTCTGTGGGGGGAACACGGGAAAGGCTTCCGCGCCGAATATAGCCCGGCGTTCTTTGGGGCAGAACTGTTTGGCGAGCTGCGCAAGATTAAAGCCGCGTTTGACCCGGATAACCGTCTGAACCCCGGTAAAATATGCCCGCCGGAAGGCGTGGATGCGCCGATGATGAAGGTGGATGCGGTTAAGCGCGGGACCTTCGATCGGCAGATCCCCATTGCCGTGCGCAGCTCGTGGCGCGGCGCGATGGAGTGTAATGGCAACGGTCTGTGCTTCAACTTTGATGCCAAAAGCCCGATGTGTCCGTCGATGAAGGTCAGCAACCACCGTATTCACTCGCCGAAGGGGCGGGCCACGCTGGTGCGAGAATGGCTGCGCCTGCTGGCGGATCGCGGCGTCGACCCCAATCAGCTGGAAAAAGATCTGCCGGAAAAACGCGCCAGCCTGCGTACCCTGGTGGAGCGCACCCGCAATAGCTGGCACGCGCGTAAGGGAGAGTACGATTTCTCGCATGAGGTTAAGGAGGCGATGTCCGGCTGTCTGGCCTGTAAAGCCTGCTCGACCCAGTGCCCGATTAAGATCGACGTTCCGGAGTTCCGGTCGCGTTTCCTCCAGCTTTACCACAGCCGCTACCTGCGGCCGGTCCGCGATCATCTGGTGGCGGCGGTCGAATCCTACGCGCCGCTGATGGCGCATGCGCCGAAGACGTTCAACTTCTTTATTAATCAGCCGTGGATGCGCAAGCTATCGGAAAAGCATATCGGTATGGTCGATCTCCCGCTGCTCTCCGTCCCGTCGCTGAAGCAGCAGATGGTCGGTCATCGTTCGGCGAATACCACGCTGGAGCAGCTGGAAGCGCTGAGCGCAGAGCAGAAAGCGAAAAGGGTGCTGGTGGTTCAGGATCCGTTTACCAGCTATTACGATGCGCAGGTGGTTGCCGATTTTGTTCAACTGGTCGAAAAGCTAGGCTACCAGCCGGTGCTGCTGCCGTTTTCGCCAAACGGTAAAGCCCAGCATATTAAGGGCTTCCTGACGCGATTCGCGCGCACCGCGCAGAAAACCGCCGATTTCCTGAACCGGGTGGCCCAGCTCGGCATGCCGATGGTGGGGGTCGATCCGGCGCTGGTGCTCTGCTATCGCGATGAATACAACCAGGTGCTCGGCGACAAGCGCGGAGATTTCCGCGTGATGCTGGTGCATGAGTGGCTGCCGCAGGCGCTATCGGCAACCGCTGCGCAGGAGCAGGGCGGCGAGTCGTGGTATCTGTTTGGCCACTGTACCGAGGTCACGGCGCTTCCCGCTTCCACCAAACAGTGGGCGGATATCTTTGCGCGTTTTGGCGCGAAGCTGGAAAACGTTAACGTGGGCTGCTGCGGCATGGCCGGTACCTACGGTCATGAAGTGAAGAACCACGCCAACTCGCTGGCTATCTACGCGCTCTCCTGGCAGCAGGCGATGCAGCGCCTGCCGCGTAATCGTTGTCTGGTCACCGGCTACTCCTGTCGTAGCCAAGTGAAGCGTATTGAAGGCAGCGGCGTACGCCATCCGCTGCAGGCGCTACTGGAGATTATGGGATGATTTGGAAACGTCAGAGCACCCTGGAACAGCTGAACGCCATGGGCGACGGGAATATGGTCGGCCTGCTGGATATTCGCTTCGAGGCCCTTACCGATGACGCCATCGAGGCCACCATGCCGGTAGATAGCCGCACCCATCAGCCGTTTGGGCTGCTGCACGGCGGCGCGTCGGTGGTATTAGCGGAAACTTTAGGCTCGGTGGCCGGCTATCTGTGCAGCGAAGGCGAGCAGAAGGTGGTGGGGCTGGAGGTCAATGCCAACCATATCCGTTCGGTGCGCAGCGGGAGGGTTCGCGGCGTGTGCCGCGCGCTGCACGTCGGCTCCCGTCACCAGGTGTGGCAAATCGACATTACTGATGAACAGGGGCGCCTTTGCTGTTCGTCGCGGCTGACAACCGCAGTCATCTAAATTAGCAAGGGGGAAATGTCCCCCTTGCTGCTTTTGTATTCCGCTTCCAGTTTCACTTTTAATAAGAAAAATCCTGGCTTATCGCTGCCTCTCCCGAGGTTTTAATTATTCACGATGCGATACTTCCGCTTGCTGATTATTTGTCCGGTACGCGTTCAGGGCGTAGACCATTATCCCCGTGCTGACAAGTCTATGTATGCTAAATATAATTTTATGAAACATCATTAATATTTATGCTAATCTTTCTATACCAGATATTTACAAGGTAACAAGAGGACGGAGTTAGCTATGGGTATCATTTCATGGATCATTTTTGGGCTTATTGCCGGTATTTTAGCCAAGTGGATTATGCCGGGGAAAGACGGCGGCGGATTTATCGTTACCGTAATTCTGGGTGTCATCGGTGCAGTTGTCGGGGGTTGGATTAGTACTTTCTTCGGCTTTGGCCGTGTAGATGGTTTTAATTTCGGCAGCTTTGTCGTGGCGGTGATTGGTGCGCTGGTTGTCCTGTTTATCTACAGGAAGATCAAGAGCTAATTCGCTCTTCGTATCAGTAACGCCATAAAGTGAAGAGGCTGCCACCATCGTTGGCAGCCTTTTTAATATTTGCACCATGCCCGACAGGGCAATATCCCCTCTCTGAACGCTTATCCCGGAATACGCTGGCAGGTCAGGCCGCGCGGGGGAACGGTACGATTTCGATTTGGATCGGGTTCGTAGCGAATAGACTGGCCTGTCCGGCGACGTCGAGTCGTACTGATTTTACGGGGGGGGAAGAGGTTAATCGAGCAACACGCTAATAATTAACAACACGACCATACACATCGACATGACATCTGTTTCTATATCCATAATTCAGTACTACACAGGTTCCCGAACGGTCGCCAGGGCGACATTGCGTAAAAGATGAAGGAAATTTAGCAGCGCATTCTACATGAGCCAGTCAGCAGTGAATAAATCTTTATTTCTGTGAAATGACAATACTTACAATGAAAACGAATAGAATTTGTTGCATGAATGCATTTCGGCGCGCAGGCCGGATCGCGAGAGGGCAGAAAGCCCAATCCGCATAATCAGTACTTAGCAGGAAGTTTGTTGATTTTTATGAGTTTCCCCTCTTCCATTTCGATAAAACCACCGGTTTTCAGCGCCGCCAGAATGCGCATTACGCCGCTGCGGGAAAGCCGGGTTTTCTCTCTGATATATCTTTCAGCCGTCACGCTGTAGCGATAACCCTCCTCTTCCTCCATGAGCTTGATCAGCTGCTGGCGAATCATCTCGTACGCCGTTGGCGTGCCCTGGGGCATAACGTTATGATAGAGGCGGTTATAGACAAACATCAGCTGTTTAGAGAGCAGTCCCCATAGCGCCTTCTCTCTAATGATTTCCTCGACGCGACGGGTTGTGAGTACGCCAATCTGGCACGGCGTGACGGTTTTAAAATAGTCATCAAAGTAAATGTCCGTCAGGTTAGCGAGGCCGAAAAGGGCGGGACTGAGCGCCGTGGAAAGCATCATATTGTCACTTCTTCGGTATATCGCTATCGTCCCCTCCAGAAGGAGATAACACATCCCCTGACCGTTAACCTGAAGATCAAACTGCTCGCCGCGGCCCGTTCGGTACGTCGTGCAGTAGGGCTGCAAATGAGAAATAAATTCCTGTGCGTAAGGGGAGCCGCGGAAGGGTTGATTTGCAGATGGCATAGTCAGAAAATCCTGAAGGAGATCGGACTTATTATAACCTCGCGCGTATCTCTTGCCACTCCGAAGATACATGAACAATCAATACTTTCGCGGCAGGTGGTGGATGTCAATCAGCACTCCGCGCTCCATGGTAATGTATTTACCCGTTCGTAGCTCTGCGAGGATGCGCATAACGCCGCTGCGGGAAAGATAGGTTCGACTTTTGATATAGGCCGCCGCGGTGATACTTTGCCGGATAGCTTCGGGCTCTTGCATTAATTCAACAAGTTGAAAACGAATGATGTCATAGGCTGACATTTGCGATATTTGCGCGCAGTGCTCATAAACCCGCGATGCGGTATAGATCAGCAGCTTTGAAAAATGCTCCCATAAGTTCTGTTGCGCCACTACGCGATTAAACGTTTCCAGCGAAACGGCCGCAATTTCCGATGTTTCCAGTACCCTGACGTAAAGTCGTTCAGAGGAAAACTGGCTACACACGCCGAGAAGAAATGGCGATGACTCAGAATTTAAAACAATCCCGTCTCCGCGACGATGCAGCGCGACGCTGCCCTGGATAAGTAAAAAACACTGACGAACGTTATTACCGTAATAATGGACGATCTCCCCTTTCGAGACTATTCGTCTCTCGGCGTACGGCAGGACATTATCAATTAATTTCTCAATGTGCTTAAAGGGTTTTATCTCAAGTACTTCCGCTGGCTCGTTGCCGAATTCAGGAATAATTCTCGTGTTCATAAGATACCTCACTAACTTATGCGATCGTTTTTTGATCGATGTTGGGAATTATCTTAAAAAACAGCATCTCAGGGAATATTGGCGCCGGGTCTAATAATAGACTTGGGTGGATTATGGTTATAATTAATTGATTTTATTGATTTTGTCTCGCCAGTCCAAAAGTAGACCGGGGTCAGTGTGATTAAGTAATTTCTTAATTTGAATGTTTTATTTTTGTTAATTTCGAGTCTACATTTAGACCGCGAAATAGATTGTGCGCTGAAAAAATGTTGTATAAATTTTGTCTCGTCGGCAGGGGTAATCCGGTTTTAATAAAATGAAACAGTGGTGATCTATATACCACTGTTTCCCGGCAATATATTAAAGCAATGGCAAAATGCGTTTATTAAATATTTTGCCTGAATGTAAATAAAGTAAAACAGGATGTGTCGTTATGAAAAAGAAAATTGTTATTGCGATACTTGCAGCAGGTTCTGCATTATCAATGACTCAGGCTTTCGCAGCAGCGGGTACCGTTAATTTTAATGGCAATATTTTGGATGCCGCCTGCGACATCGATGTCGCGTCAAAGGACCAGGTGGTTGTTTTGGGCGATTATTATAAAACTGAATTTCCGGTAGCCGGTTCGAGAACCGCCGCGACGAAATTCGATATTATTTTGAAGAACTGTCCGGTGACGGTTAACAATGCCAAAGTCCGCTTTGATGGCACGCCTGATTTAAGTAACTCCAGCCTGCTGGCTATTGACTCGTCGGTCGCTGGCGCAGCCTCCGGTGTCGCGATTAATCTGATGACGGCGGATAAAGCCGATCTGCCTCTGCACGGCAGCAACGGTTACTCCTACCCGCTCACCAGCACCGCTGATAATACGCTGAATTTCTATGCTCAGTATGTGTCGACCACTGCGACGGTGGTTGCCGGCCCAGCTAACTCGGTCGCGAACTTCTCAGTGGTTTACAACTAAGTTTCTGCAGTAATCAGTAGGGGGCCGGCCCGGCCCCTTTGTTTTAAGAGGTATTAAATGCGTTTTATCAGAACAATTGGCCTGGCGATAACAATGTTAACGCTGGTGCAGGCAACCGCCACTGCCGGGGTAATTATTGGCGGCACGCGGATCATTTTCGATGGTGCAAAAAAAGAAGCGTCAATCAGCGTTAATAATCCTGATGCGACGCCTTATTTAATTCAGTCATGGATAGATGAGCAGGAAGGTGGTTCTGGTAAAGCGCCTTTTATTATTACGCCACCGATGTATCGCCTCGACAGCGGACAAAAAAATATTGAGCGAATTGTCGCGACAGGTTCACTGCCTCAGGCCAAAGAAAGTTTATTCTGGATAAATATTAAAGCGATTCCCTCGGCATCAAAGCAGATGAACTCCCTGCAAATTGCCGTAAAAACGCGCATCAAGCTGATTTATCGTCCCGTTACGCTTCGCGCCTCAACGCCGGAGGAACAGGCAAATAAACTCACCTGGCAAAGAAGCGGCAATGAACTTCAGGTTAATAACCCAACGCCTTACGTCATTAATTTCAATGAAATTACCGTGGGCGGAAAAATGCTTGCCCAGGTGACCTACGTCATGCCGGGTTCGACCACCCGGTTCCGCTTGCCGGACGGGGCCTCCGGCAATGCCCTGACATTTAAAGTTATTAATGACTACGGCAGCCCCGGTCCGTCACATCAAGCCAGTTTGTAATCCCTGAACAAATGGCAAGCCCAGCGTTAAATAGGTAATAGCGATGACAATAAAAAATAATAAGTTGCGACCTGCTCGTCTTGCTACGCTTATCGCCATAGTGTTGAGCGGTTTCTCTCCGGAACTGTATGCCAGTGATTCGTTTAATACGGCTCTGGTAGAGCTGGATAATCCCGGCGTGGGCAAAGCGGATTTATCGGCTTTTGAATCGGGCTCTCAGGCGCCGGGAACATACCATGTGGATATTATTCTTGATGACCAGTTAATGGACACCCGGGATATTCCTTTTTCGATGGCAAAGACCGGGGGCGGTAATGAGGTATTGCAGCCCTGTCTGAGCGTGGAACAATTAAAACAGTGGGGAGTGAAAACCGAACTTTTTCCCCAGCTGTCGGTAGAAAATAGTGATTGCGCCAATCTCCAGGCTATTCCGCAAGCCAGCGCTGATTTTCAGTTTGGCGCCCAGCGGCTGGTTATCAGCATTCCCCAGGCGGCGATCGACCTGCCGGCCAGGGGCTATGTACCGCCGGAAATGTGGGATGAGGGGATTACTGCGGCATTGCTCAATTACAGCCTGAGCGGAGCGAACACTCGGGCGAAAACGGGCCAGGGCGGCAGAAGCGACAGCCAGTATGCGAACCTGCGTCCGGGGATCAATATAGGGCCGTGGCGTTTTCGCAACTATACCACCTGGTCACGGGAGTCCTCCGGCCAGGATAAATGGGATACCGTTTATACCTACGCGCAGCGGGCCATTATTCCTCTGAAAGCCCAGCTTACCGTTGGTGACAGCTCCGCGCCTGCCGACGTGTTCGACAGTATGCCGTTTCGCGGCGGCCAGCTGGCATCCGATGACGACATGCTGCCGGATTCTCTTAAGGGCTATGCGCCCGTAGTACGCGGCATCGCCCGAACCAATGCGCAGGTCGTGGTGCGCCAGAACGGCTACCAGATCTACCAAAGCTACGTTGCGCCGGGCGCCTTTGAAATCACGGATATGTATCCTACCGGCGGGGCAGGCGATCTCGACGTGACGATTAAGGAAGCCGATGGCAGCGAACAGCACTTCACGCTGCCCTACGCCTCGCTGCCTGTACTGCAGCGGGAAGGCCGGTTCAAATACGCCATCACCAGCGGGCAGTATCGTTCATATAACAGCAGCGTGGATAAAACCCCTTTCGGGCAGGCAACGGCAATTTATGGCCTGCAGCATGGCTTTACCCTCTATGGCGGCCTGCAGGAGTCAAGCAAATATCAGTCGCTGGCATTCGGCGTGGGTAAAAATATGGGGGCGTTAGGCGCTATCTCCACGGATGTCACGCAGGCCTGGTCAACGCCGGATAAAACGGATAAATCGCGCGGCCAATCCTGGCGAGCGCGATACAGCAAAAACTTCATCGATACCGGGACCAACTTTTCCATTGCGGGATACCGCTATTCCACCAGCGGCTATTACGGGATGCAGGAAGTTCTGGATTCATATGGAGACAGCAGCGCGCTGCAGGACCGCAGGCGTAACCGCGCGGAGCTGACGATGAGCCAGACGCTGAGCCGCGAACTGGGATCGCTAACCCTCAGCGCGGCGAGGGAAGATTACTGGAACTCCGCCAGGTCGATGGCTTCGTGGAGCGTCGGATACAACAACTACTGGCGCAATATCAGCTACGGCCTGACCTGGACATACAGCAAAAATGGCAGCGCGACGTCAAACGACAGCGCGAATAACAGCGCCCACGACCAGCTGCTGGCGTTTAACGTCAGCGTACCGTTGGATAAATTCCTCCCGCAAACGTGGGCCAGCTATGGCATGAACGCCAGCAAGAATGGTGGAACGACGCATAATATCGGCATGAACGGGGTCGCGCTGGAGAACAACTCGCTGAACTGGAACGTCCAGCAGGGTTACGGTACGGATGGCGTGGGTTACACCGGCAATATGAACGGTGACTATAAAGGGACGTACGGCGAAGTGACGGCGGGGTATAGCTACGACAAAAACAGCGAGCGGCTTAATTATGGTCTGCAGGGGGGCGTTATCGCCCACGCCGATGGTATCACGCTTTCCCAACCGCTCGGTGAAACCAATGCCCTGATAAAAGCCCCCGGCGCACATGGCGTGAATATTCGCAACCAACCCGGCGCGCGCACGGACTACCGGGGATATACGGTAGTCAGCAATATTTCCGTCTATCGAAAAAACGACCTGACGCTCGATCCGCAAAATATGCCTGAGGATGTAGAGCTGGAGATAAACACCGACACGGTTACCCCGACGCGAGGCGCGGTGGTGCGCGCCGATTATCTTTCCAAAGTGGGGCGCAGGGTCCTGATGACCTTAACCGACAATAACCGCTTCGTGCCGTTCGGGGCGGTGGTGACGCTTGCGGATGATAATAAGAGCAGCTTTATCGTTGGCGATCGCGGCCAGGTTTTTTTAAGCGGAATGCGCGAGCAGGGGGCGATCTTCGTCACGTGGGGCCGCCAGTCCAGCCAACAGTGCCGTGCTGATTTCAGCCTGCCGAAACAATCAACCTACGCTGGAATAACAGAAGTTAGCGCCAGTTGCCACCAGGAACGTTAAACATGAGATTGATTTACTCTGTTATTTTGCTCGGCTTGATCGCCGGATGGAATAACGCGCGTGCCGGAACCTGCACCACCATTACCCCGCAGATCTCCACTCTGTCCGTGGGAACGATTACCGTACCGCGTGATGCGCCGGTCGGGACCGTTATTTTTTCGGGGGGCGGGACATATACGGGCTCTTACCTTTCCGGCTGTACTAACCCACTCATGCTGGGTTTCAGCATGCGATATAATAATGCGACGCTGAGCAGCTACGGTAATCACGTTTACAACACTAATATTAGCGGTATTGGTATTCGTTTTTCATCAAACGCTTATTTTGAAAATCCGAGTAATACATTCTCCTATAACGCACAGACCTCTTATGTCGACTGGTACGGCGGTAACATACAGCTGGTGGTGACCGGGCAGGTATCATCAGGCGCATTAACGCCGGGAACGATCGGGGTGGTGACGCTCCAGGGCAGCGACGGCGTCTACCGTGATGGCCTGACCGCAACGCTGACCGATGGGACAATCAACGCCCTGGCCTGCAGTATCACTACGCCTCAGTTGAACTTCATCATTGGCGATATTCCCGCTTCAACGTTCGGCTCGACGGTAGGCACCACGCCCGCTGGCGCGCAGAATACGCAAAATCTGGGGTTAAGCTGCAGCGCCGGCACCAATATCACCGTTTCGCTGAGCGGCGTACAAAATCCCGATAGCGCCAACCCCAGCGTAATGGCATTAACGGGGCAGGGCAGCGCCGGGACGGCAAAAGGCGTCGGCGTGCAGCTTTTATATAATGGCGCGCCGCTGTCCATCAATAGCCCGCTGTTATTAAAACGGTCATCGGGCGGGCAAGAAACGCTGCCGCTGACGGCCCGTTATTATCAGACCTTAACTTCCGTTGAGTCCGGCTCGGCAAATGCGACCGCCACGCTTAATTTGACGTACCAGTAACGGGTGAAAAAATGAAAATACGCCATAAAAAATTGCTTATTCTGACGTTGCTGTGCTGGAACGTTTTTTCTGCCGACAGCGTGACGATGGGGGTGACGGGAAATATTGTCGCCTCGCCCTGTATATTCAATGGGGGAAACAGCAACCTCGATGTCAATCTGGGCGATATTCAGGCAACCAACATGGCCACGCCCGGGTCATCCTCCGACCCTGTGGCCTTTAATTTGCTGTTTACCAACTGTCCGGCGGGAACGCGCAGCGTAACGGCCTCCTTCACCGGCACTCCCGATCCGCTTGCCGGTCCTGACTATTATCTGAATAGCGGTACGGCAACCAACGTGGCGGTAGCGATGAGTGAAGCGGGCAGCGGCGCGCTAAAGGGAACGGGTTCCAGCATCACCCACAATATCGCGGCTGACAGAACCGCAACCCTGGCTATGCAGGCCTCGGTAAAATCGGTGTCAGGCGGTGCGACGCCCGGAAGCGTCAGTGCCGTTGTGGTCATGACGCTGCAGTACAATTAAACGGGCATCCGTTTAGCGATACGCGGTAGCGCCTTGATCGCCGTCATGGCGCTGCCCTTTTAATTTCCGTGGTTATCGCGGTCTTTTTGCCTCATGACCGGGAAAGATAACGTCCGCCATTTCTCCTTTTTACCCGCAGTACGTGATTGTGACTCTTTTGCCCTTCACGGCGGGTTCTGTGCAACGCAAATTCGCTATCTCAAAAATAGGTATTTCCGATGCATATTTTAACTTTCCTGCAATTTCTACCTTTCTGTCACTGAAATGCATTATTAATCAATGCATTGAACAATTTATTCCATCTCCGATATCTCTTCTGTCAGGGTCTATGCTTATAAAAAGCACTGAATGGGGAAATACCCCTTCTCTGGATGGGTTGAAGTGATAATCATTATCACTAACATAGCGATATGGCCCGATGGCGTCAACCTATGAGGTAGAGCGATGAATTCACATGCAGGAACTTTCAATCCCGAAGATTTTAGCTGGCGTGGGCTGGTCATGACCCCAGCCGCCGCCGCCCATATTCGCGATCTGGTCCGCAAACAGCCGGATATGCAGGGGCTGCGGCTTGGCGTTAAAACCAGCGGCTGCGCCGGTTTTGGCTACGTTCTCGAGCTAATTGCTGAACCGGCGAAAGACGATCTGTTATTTGAGCGCGATGGCGCGAAGCTGTGGGCGCCGCTGCAGGCGATGCCGTTTATCGACGGCACCGAGCTTGATTACGTTCGCGAAGGCTTAAATCAAATCTTCAAATTTCATAACCCTAAAGCCCAGCACGAATGCGGCTGCGGCGAAAGTTTTGGCGTTCAGGCGGAGTAACTATGTCTCGTAATACTGAAGCAACTGACGATGTCAAAACCTGGAGCGGCGGGCCACTCAACTATAAAGAGGGCTTTTTCACTCAGCTACGGACCGATGAGCTGGCGAAAGGCATAAATGAAGAGGTGGTCAGGGCGATTTCTGCGCGCCGCAATGAGCCAGAATGGATGCTGGAGTTTCGTCTGAACGCGTTTAAGGCCTGGCAGGCGATGGAAGAGCCGCACTGGCTGAAGGCGCACTACGACAAGCTGAACTATCAGGATTACAGCTATTATTCAGCCCCCTCCTGCGGCAACTGCGATGACACCTGCGCCTCTGAGCCCGGCGCGCTGCAGCAAACGGGGTCCAGCGCGTTTCTGACCAGCGAAGTCGAAGAGGCGTTTAACCTTCTCGGCGTGCCGGTGCGGGAAGGACGGGAAGTGGCCGTCGACGCCATTTTTGACTCGGTTTCGGTGGCGACCACCTATCGCGAAAAGCTGGCGGAACAGGGGATTATTTTCTGTTCCTTCGGCGAAGCGATCCACGATCACCCGGAACTGGTGAAGAAATACCTCGGCACCGTGGTGCCGGGCAACGACAACTTCTTTGCCGCCCTCAACGCGGCGGTGGCGTCCGACGGCACCTTTATCTATGTGCCCAAAGGCGTACGCTGCCCGATGGAGCTGTCGACCTATTTCCGCATCAACGCGGAAAAAACCGGCCAGTTCGAACGCACCATTCTGGTGGCCGACGAAGGCAGCTACGTGAGCTATATCGAAGGCTGTTCGGCGCCGGTACGCGATAGCTACCAGCTGCACGCGGCGGTGGTCGAGGTGATTATTCATAAAGACGCCGAGGTGAAGTACTCCACGGTGCAAAACTGGTTCCCCGGCGACAACAATACCGGCGGGATCCTCAACTTCGTCACCAAGCGCGCCCTGTGCGAAGGCGAGAACAGCAAAATGTCGTGGACCCAGTCGGAAACCGGCTCGGCGATCACCTGGAAGTATCCGAGCTGCATTCTGCGCGGGGATAACTCCATCGGCGAATTCTTCTCGGTGGCGCTGACCAGCGGCCATCAGCAGGCGGACACCGGCACCAAGATGATCCATATCGGCAAAAACACCCGTTCGACGATTATCTCGAAGGGCATTTCCGCCGGCCACAGCCAGAACAGCTATCGCGGTCTGGTCAAAATCATGCCGACGGCGACCAACGCGCGCAACTTCACCCAGTGTGACTCCATGCTGATTGGCCCGGACAGCGGGGCGCATACCTTCCCGTACGTGGAATGCCGCAACAACAGCGCGCAGCTGGAGCACGAAGCGACCACCTCCCGTATCGGCGAAGATCAGCTGTTCTACTGCCTGCAGCGCGGAATCAGCGAAGACGATGCGATTTCGATGATCGTCAACGGTTTCTGTAAAGACGTCTTCTCAGAGCTGCCGCTGGAGTTTGCCGTAGAAGCGCAAAAATTACTGGCGATTAGCCTTGAACACAGCGTCGGCTGATAACAAAGGAAATAAGATGTTAAGTATAAAAAATTTGCAGGTCGCCGTTGAAGACAAAGCGATCCTGCGCGGGCTGGATCTGGAGGTTCGCCCCGGCGAAGTGCACGCCATTATGGGCCCAAACGGCTCCGGGAAAAGTACGCTCTCCGCTACGCTGGCCGGGCGTGAAGACTATGAAGTGACCGGCGGCAGCGTGGCGTTTAAAGGCAAGGATTTACTGGAACTCTCCCCTGAAGATCGTGCCGGTGAAGGCATCTTTATGGCCTTCCAGTATCCGGTGGAAATTCCCGGCGTCAGCAATCAGTTTTTCCTGCAAACCGCGCTCAACGCCGTGCGCAGCTATCGTGGCCAGGAGCAGCTTGACCGTTTTGACTTCCAGGACCTGATGGAAGACAAAATAAAGCTGCTGAAGATGCCGGAGGATCTGCTGACCCGCTCGGTTAACGTCGGCTTCTCCGGCGGCGAGAAAAAGCGCAACGATATCCTGCAGATGGCGGTGCTGGAACCGGAGCTGTGCATCCTGGACGAGTCCGATTCCGGGCTGGATATCGACGCGCTGAAGATTGTCTCTGACGGCGTCAACTCCCTGCGCGACGGCAAGCGCTCTTTTATTATCGTCACCCACTATCAGCGCATTCTCGATTATATCAAGCCGGATTACGTCCACGTGCTGTACCAGGGGCGAATCGTCAAATCCGGCGATTTTACTCTGGTCAAACAACTGGAGGAGCAGGGCTATGGCTGGCTTACCGAACAGCAGTAACGCGCTGCAGCAGTGGCACCATCTGTTTGAGTCCCAAAGCGGGCAGCGCAGCCCGCAGGCGCATCAGCACCTGCAACAGCTGCTGCGCCTGGGGTTGCCAACGCGTAAACACGAAAACTGGAAATATACCCCGCTGGACGCGCTACTAAATCAGACCTTTGTCGCCGCTCAGCCGCAGACGCTGACGGCGGCCCGGCGCGACGAACTGGCGCTAACGGTAGAGGCATGGCGGCTGGTGTTTGTTGATGGTCAGTTTAGCGCGAGCCTGAGCGACGATCTGGCCGCCAGCGGCTATGAAGTGCAGGTGGATAACGAGCGTCAGCAGCTGCCTGACGCCGTTCAGCCCGAAGTGTTTCTGCATTTGACCGAAAGCCTGGCGACCACCGTTACCCATATTCGGGTCAGGCGCAACCAGCGCCCGGATAAACCGCTGCTGATTATGCACCTGACGCGCGGGCTGGCGAGCGATGAAATGAACACCGCCCACTATCGCCACCATCTGGCGCTGGAGAGCGGCGCGCAGGCGACCATCATCGAACACTATCTGAGCCTTAACGATGAGCGCCACTTTACCGGCGCAAGGCTGACGATGACCGTGGCGGATAACGCCCACCTGCAGCATATCAAGCTGGCGTTTGAGAACGCGCAAAGCTACCACTTTGCCCATAACGACCTGGCGCTCGGGCGCGACGCCTCCGCTTTTAGCAGCAGTTTTCTGCTCGGTAGCTCGGTGCTGCGCCACCACACCAGCACGCAGTTGAAGGGGGAAAACAGCACCCTGCGGATTAACTCGCTGGCGATGCCGGTCAACGGCGAAGTCTGCGACAGTCGCACCTGGCTCGATCATCAGGTTGGGTACTGTAACAGCCGCCAGCTGCATAAAACCATCGTCAACGATAAAGGGCGGGCGGTGTTTAATGGCCTGATTAACGTCGCGCAGCATGCGATCAAAACCGACGGCCAGATGACCAACAACAACCTGCTGCTGGGCCGCTTATCCGAAGTGGATACCAAACCGCAGCTGGAGATTTACGCTGACGACGTGAAGTGCAGCCACGGGGCGACCATCGGGCGTATTGATGACGAACAGCTGTTTTATCTGCGCTCGCGCGGCATTACGCAGCAGGCGGCGCAGCAGATGATTCTTTACGCCTTTGCCGCGGAGCTCACGGAAGCGATCGACGATGAGGCGCTCAGGCAGCAGATACTGGCGCGTATAGGCCAGCGTTTGCCGGGAGGTAAGGCATGACATTTTCTGTGGAACGCGTGCGCGCGGATTTCCCGCTTCTCAATCGCGAGGTTAATGGCCAGCCGCTGGCCTACCTCGACAGCGCCGCCAGCGCGCAGAAGCCGGAGGCGGTGATTAACGCCGAGGCGGAATTTTACCGCCACGGCTATGCGGCGGTGCATCGCGGCATTCATACCCTCAGCGCGGAAGCTACGGCGAGCATGGAGCAGGTGCGCCAGCGGGCGGCGACGTTCCTCAACGCCCGCTCGGCGGAGGAACTGGTGTTTGTTCGCGGCACCACGGAAGGCATTAACCTCGTAGCGAACAGCTGGGGAAACGCCAACGTCGGCGCGGGCGACAACATCATCGTCAGCGCGATGGAGCATCACGCCAATATCGTGCCGTGGCAGATGCTGTGCGCCAGAGTGGGGGCGCAGCTGCGGGTGATCCCGCTGAATCAGGACGGTACGCTGCAGCTGGATGCGATCCCCGGCCTGTTTGACGAGCGTACCCGCCTGCTGGCCATTACCCAGGTATCGAACGTGCTGGGAACCGAAAATCCCATCGCCGCTCTGACGGCGTTGGCCCATCAGCACGGCGCCAAAGTGCTGGTGGACGGCGCGCAGGCGGTGATGCACCATCCGGTGGACGTGCAGGCGCTGGAGTGCGACTTTTACGCCTTCTCCGCCCACAAGCTGTACGGTCCCACCGGCATCGGCGTGCTCTACGTCACGCAGGACATTTTGCAGGAGATGGCGCCGTGGGAAGGGGGCGGGTCGATGATCGCCACGGTCAGCCTGACGGAAGGCACGACCTGGGCAAAAGCGCCGTGGCGCTTCGAGGCGGGAACGCCGAATACCGGCGGCATCATCGGGCTGGGCGCGGCGCTGGATTACGTCAGCGCGCTGGGGCTGACGCACATCGCGGAATATGAACAGACCCTGATGCGCTACGCGCTGCAGGCGCTGGAGAACGTGGCGGATTTAACCCTTTACGGCCCGCAAGATCGCCTGGGAGCGATCGCCTTTAATCTCGGCAAACATCATGCTTATGATGTCGGCAGCTTCCTCGATAACTACGGTATTGCGGTGCGGACCGGGCACCACTGCGCCATGCCGCTGATGGCGTTCTACGGCGTGCCGGCCATGTGTCGGGCATCGCTGGCGATGTACAATACGACGGAGGAGGTGGACCGACTGGTAGCGGGGCTACAGCGGATCCACAAATTATTAAGCTAAAGGAAGCAACTATGGCGGCGTTACCGGACAGAGACAAACTGCTGCGCAACTTTAGCCGTTGTGCAAACTGGGAAGAGAAGTATCTCTATATTATTGAACTGGGTCAGCGCCTGGCGCCGCTGAGCCCGGAGGAACACACCGCGCAGAACATCATTCAGGGCTGCCAGAGCCAGGTGTGGATCGTGATGACGCAGGAGCAGAGCGGCGCGATTGCGCTTCGCGGCGACAGCGATGCGGCCATCGTCAAAGGCCTTATCGCTGTGGTGTTTATCCTCTATGACCAGATGACGGCCAAAGATATCACCGCGTTTGATGTGCGTCCGTGGTTTGAAAAAATGGCCCTGACGCAGCACCTTACCCCCTCGCGGTCGCAAGGACTGGAAGCCATGATCCGCGCAATTCGCGCGAAAGCAGCAAATCTTAGCTAGAATAAAACAGTAGATTTCATTCTGTTATGCACGACGGGAGGCTCGCCTCCCGTCGTGCATAACAGGCTTGGCGTTTTATCAGCGAAAGAAGGAATCTCAGTATGAAACGCGCTTCTCTTATCACCATTGCCCTTCTGAGCGCCCTCAGCGCGTCCCACGCCGCCTGGGCCGTTGATTATCCCCTTCCTCCTGCCAACAGTCGTCTGATTGGTGAGAACCAGTTCTGGACGGTACAGGAGGGTGACCGCAACCTGCAGGCGATTGCCCGTCGTTTTGATACGGCGGCGATGCTGATCCTTGAAGCGAACGATACCATTGCGCCGGTGCAGCCTAAACCGGGTACTCAGGTGCTGATACCTTCGCAGATGCTGCTGCCGGACGTGCCGCGCGAGGGCATCGTCGTCAACCTGGCCGAGCTGCGTCTGTACTACTTCCCGCCGGGCGTCAATCAGGTGCAGGTCTATCCCCTGGGGATTGGTCAGCAGGGGCTGGAGACGCCGGAGATGACGACCCGCATAGGGCAGAAAATCCCGAACCCCACCTGGACGCCGACGGCGGGCATCCGCGCCCGTTCGCTGGAGAAGGGGATTAAACTGCCGCCGGTCGTGCCCGCAGGGCCGAATAACCCGCTAGGCCGCTATGCGCTCCGCCTGGCATACGGTAACGGTGAATATCTGATTCATGGCACCAGCGCGCCGGACAGCGTGGGTCTGCGCGTCAGCTCCGGCTGTATGCGCATGAACGCGGCGGATATCCAGTCTTTATTCAATCAGGTGAAAAGCGGGACGCCGGTACGGATTATCAACCAGCCGGTCAAGTTCGCCGTGGAGCCGGACGGTAAGCGCTATGTTGAAGTTCATCGCCCGTTGACGCCGGATGAGGCCAGCAATGCGCAGACCATGGCCTATACGCTTCCGGCGGAGTTTCATCAATTCTCGGGGGATAAAGCGGTTGATGAGGCGCAGCTTAAACGCGCGCTGACCCGGCGGGCAGGATATCCGGTGGTGGTATCGGCTAGCGGAAGCACCGCGTCGAGCCTGTCGGTACAGAATAATACGCCGGTAGATGAAGCGAAAAGGGTGCAGTAGGCGGGAAAAGGTAAGGCAAAAAAAATGGCGCACAATGTGCGCCATTTTTATTACACAGATACTATTACTTGCGGTATTTAGTAGCTGCGTTGTCCAGACGCTGGTTAGCGCGAGCTGCGTCATCTTTAGCAGCCTGAACGTCGGAACGCATTGCGTTCACGTCGTTGCTCAGCTGGTCAACTTTAGCGTTCAGAGTCTGAACGTCAGAAGACAGCTGATCGATTTTAGCATTGCTGGAGCAACCAGCCAGCAGAGTAGAACCCAGGATTACCGCGCCCAGTACCAGTTTAGTACGATTCATTATTAATACCCTCTAGATTGAGTTAATCTCCATGTAGCGTTACAAGTATTACACAAACTTTTTTGTGATGAGAATATTTTTTTACCTGAATGCACTTATTTTTGATCGTTCGCTCAAAGAAGCATCGAAATCATCACGTAACTTTAAAAAGGCGAGTGAAAACAGCGCGCTTCCATCGGATTCATCTTAGATAATCTCGCATTAAATAGTAAATTCCGATTTGCATTTTTATTAATAGCGGCTAGTGCCAGAATAAAAAAAAGCGCCCCGAAGAGGCGCTTTTAAAGGAAATACTAATTAACCTGTAAATTATTACAGCACGTGCACGGAAGCGGTATTGGTGGTTCCGCTCGGGACCAACGCGCCGGAGACCATAACAACCACGTCGCCTTTACGCGCCAGGCCGCTCTGCAGCGCCAGCTCTTTACCCTGGATATAGAAGGCATCGGTAGAAGAGATATCTTCAACCAGCTGCGCCACAACGCCTTTGCTCAGCACCAGCTGACGCGCGGTCGTTTCATTGGTGGTCAGCGCCAGGATGGTGGCATCCGGGAAGTATTTACGTACGGCGCGCGCGGATTTACCGCCCTGGGTTGCCACAACGATCAGCGGCGCTTCCAGTTTTTCAGCCGTTTCAACCGCACCGCGGCAAACCGCTTCGGTGATGCGCAGCTTACGGTTGTCGTTGTTGTATTCAAGACGGCTGGTCATCACGCGGTCGGTACGCTCGCAGATGGTCGCCATGATGGTGACCGCTTCCAGCGGGTATTTACCTTTTGCGGATTCGCCGGACAGCATAACTGCGTCGGTGCCGTCGAGGATGGCGTTAGCCACGTCGCCTGCTTCCGCACGGGTCGGACGCGGGTTTTTGATCATAGAATCCAGCATCTGAGTCGCGGTGATAACGACTTTACGCGCGCGGATACATTTTTCGATCATCATCTTCTGCGCGAAGATCACTTCTTCAACCGGGATTTCAACGCCCAGGTCGCCACGCGCAACCATGATGCCGTCAGAGGCTTCGAGGATCTCGTCGAAGTTGTTCAGGCCTTCCTGGTTTTCAATTTTGGAGATGATCTGGATCTTCTCGCCGCCGTGGGCTTTCAGGTGTTCACGGATTTCAACAACGTCAGAACGCTTACGGATAAAGGAGGCCGCAACAAAGTCAACGCCCTGTTCGCAACCGAAGATCAGGTCCTGCTTGTCTTTTTCGGCCAGCGCCGGCAGAGCGATAGACACGCCCGGCAGGTTAACGCCTTTGTTCTCGCCAAGGTCGCCGTTGTTCAGTACTTTACAAACAACTTTGTTGCCTTCGATAGCGGTGACTTCCATACCGATCAGACCATCGTCAACCAGTACGGTGTTGCCGACGCTCAGGTCGCTGGTGAAACCTTCATAGGTCACCGCAACGATTTCGTTATTACCGACAACGGATTTGTCGGTGGTGAAGGTAAAGGTCTGGCCCGCTTTCAGAGAAACGTCGTTGCCGCCTTCCAGCTTAATGGTACGGATTTCCGGACCTTTGGTATCCAGAAGGATTGCCGCTTTCTTACCGGTTTTACTCATCACATTGCGCAGGTTCTGGATGCGCTGACCGTGTTCCGCGTAATCACCGTGAGAGAAGTTCAGACGCATAACGTTCATGCCAGCGTCCAGCATTTTGGTCAACATCTCTTCGGATTCGGTTTTCGGACCGATGGTGCAAACAATTTTGGTCTTTTTCATGACAGTTTAATCTTTAAGTTGTGAAGGATAGGGATGGGGAATCTGACTCCGTGGGCGCACTGCCGCAGAGTTAAACCTGTATTACGAAAGTTGCTATGCCACGCTCTAAGGATAGGTGACAACAAAAGAGCGTGCAGAAGAATGTGTGCTGGCGGTTCAGCCCATGAAAAGAGGCAACGTGTTATGCGTTTAGTCATGCAATCCAATGCGCTGAAACCATTCAATAAGAATTTGTTGGGCATTA
Organism: Klebsiella sp. GW_Kp182; assembly: GCF_040062275.1. Taxonomy (NCBI): domain Bacteria; kingdom Pseudomonadati; phylum Pseudomonadota; class Gammaproteobacteria; order Enterobacterales; family Enterobacteriaceae; genus Klebsiella; species Klebsiella sp. GW_Kp182. The sequence continues at coordinate 174,005 of NZ_JBEAFQ010000006.1, forward strand.
TACGTTGCCAAATCCAAAAAAGAAAATGAAAACCATGTTTCATTTCTATAGTTATATACTTAACAAAATGCAAACTAATCCTACGCTTATGCGCAACACATTTTTTCATCACCTGACAAGATAAAGAGGGCGGAAACGCGGGTTTATTCACAAGTTTGCCAGGGAAAAGCGGTCTCTGAGGCACAAACGCGGAGCTGGTTTGATTTACTCAGGAAATATATCAATAATGATTTGATTGATAATGAAAAATTGAGAGTGAAATAGAATGGGAAACACAGCCAAAGATGAGGCGCTGTATCAGGAAATGTGCCGCGTAGTGGGCAAAGTCGTGCTGGAGATGCGCGACCTGGGTCAGGAGCCAAAGCATATCGTTATCGCCGGCGTGGTGCGTACCGCCCTGGCGAACCCGAAAATCAAACGTTCCGCGCTGACGCAGGAAGCGATGGAGAAGGTGGTCCATGCGCTTTCCGGAAACTAGCCGCCGCCGGGCGTTTCCCGCGCGCTTCAGGAAATCACAAAGCGAATAACCGCCTTGACGGCAATATCGCAGTGGTGGGCGACCATCGCTTCATCATCAATAGCCGGCATCGGATCGTCCAGGTAGAGGCTGCTGAACGTATAAAAGTTTGATACCTGGTAGAAGCTAAAGCTACTGATTAATCGATGCACATCGCGCGCTTCCAGCCCTGCCTGAAACACCCCTTGCTGCTGCCCGCGCTGAAGAATATCTTCCAGGATCGACAGGGCGGTGCGGTTCAGCGGTTTCAGCTGACCTGAACTTTTCAGCCATTTCCCGCGCTGCATGTTTTCCATACAGATCACCCGCATATAGTCAGCGTGCGTGGCGTGATAGCGCACGCTCCACTTCACCAGCTGCACCAGCGCCTCTACCGGCGGTACGTTTTCCAGCCCGAGCTGCTGCTCGGTTTCGCGGATCCTCGCGTAGACGTGCTGCAGCACGGCCTGATAAAGCAGCTCTTTGGTCTTGAAGTAGTAGACCACCATGCGTTTGGTGGTCTGCGCTTCGGTGGCGATTTGCTCCATCCGCGCGCCCGACAGTCCATGCTCGGCGAAAACGGTAATGGCGGCGGCGAAGATCCGCTCTTTCAGAGACTGCGCTTCATCATGAGCAACGACGGACATAACGGCTCCTTTTCTTGAGATGCAAAAAATACACATATTGATCACAATTTTGCAACCAATCATGGCGCATTTGAACCAAATGATACATATTCAGGTCACTAAGTCAGCTAATGACCCGAGGACTCTATGTTGCGTTCCATCGCCACCGTCTCGATCTCCGGTACCTTACCCGAAAAGCTCCATGCCATCGCAGCGGCGGGCTATCAGGGCGTCGAAATCTTCGAAAACGATCTGCTCTATTATACCGGTACGCCGGCCGATATCCGCCACCTGGCGGCAGATTTAGGGCTAAAAATCACGCTTTTTCAACCATTTCGTGATTTTGAAGGCGCCAGCCGCGCCCAGTTTGCCGCCAACATGGAACGCGCCAGGCGCAAATTTGCGCTTATGCACGAGCTGGGCTGCGACACCCTGCTGCTGTGCAGCAACGTTCAGCCGGACTGTTCCGCCGACGTCGACCTGCAGGTCGCCGACTTACGCGCCCTTGCTGCGCTGGCGGAGCAGGAACACATCACGATTGGCTACGAGGCGCTGGCCTGGGGCACCCACGTCAACCGCTGGCATCAGGCGTGGGCGCGGGTCAAAAGCGTCGATAGCCCGGCGCTGGGCATCGTGCTCGACAGTTTCCACGTGCTGGCGCGCGGCGATACGCTGGCGCAGCTGGCGGACGTGCCGCTGGAAAAAATCACCTTTGTACAGATGGCCGACGCGCCGCTGATGAAAATGGATATCCTCGAATGGAGCCGTCACTTCCGTTGTTTTCCCGGCCAGGGGCAGCTGCCGCTGGTGGAGTTTGCCTGCGATCTTACCCGCCGCGGCTACTGCGGCCCCTGGTCGCTGGAGATCTTTAACGACAGCTTCCGCGCATCGCCCAACGGCGCGACGGCGAAAGATGGCTATCGCTCGCTGCTGTGGCTGGAAGAGCAGGTCCGTCAGCGGCTGCCGGAAAGCCGGGCGCCGCTGTTTTCCTCCGCTGAACTGCCCCTCTACGCCGGGCTGGAGTTTATCGAGTTTGCCGCCACGCCGGCGCAGGCGGGCGAACTCGGACACAGGCTGACGCAGCTCGGCTTTGCCGAAGAGGGGACGCATCGCTCAAAACGCGTCGCCCTCTGGCGCAACGGCGGGGCGAGGGTGGTGGTTAACGCCCAGCCGCATAGCTGGGCCGATCATTTTTACCAGCGTCACGGGGTTTCCCTCTGCGCCATGGCGCTGCGCGTCAGCCAGAGCGCGGCGATCGGGGAACGCGCCCGTGCCTTAGGCTACGCCACCTGGCAGGGCGATGCCGGGCCGAACGAAAGCCCCATCCCGGCGGTTTGCGCCCCGGACGGCAGCCTTATTTATCTGATTGAGATGGGGGACGATATCTACACCCGTGATTTTCATCTGCGCGCGGACGTCACGCCGCGCAACGATTATCGGGGTATCGATCACCTGGCACTCGGCATGGAAGCGGACAGCCGCGATAACTGGATTATCTTTTTCCGCACCGTATTCGGCTTTACGCTCGAACATGAGCAGACCCTGCCCGATCCTTACGGGCTGGTGCGCAGCCTGGCGGTGCGCAGTCCGCAGGGCGACATTCGTCTCGCGCTCAATATTTCGCAAAGCCGCGCCACGCAAATTGCCCGTTCGGTAGCCTGTTATCAGGGAGCAGGTTTACAGCACGCGGCGTTTGCCTGCCACGATTTACCCTCCACGCTCGCCAGCCTGGCTCCGGTTGCGGTCAACGCGCTGCCGATCCCGGCGAACTACTATGAAGATCTGTCGGCCCGTTTTGGCGAGGATGTTCAGGTCAACCTGCTGAAGAATCATCAAATTCTTTACGATCGTGACGGAAGCGGCGGTGAATTCCTGCACCTATATACCCGCCCGTTTTCTGCCGGACGCTTTTTCTTTGAACTGACCGAGCGGCGCAACGGTTACGCACTTTATGGTGCTGTAAATGCAGCTGTACGCTTGTCAGCAATGCAGTACACCTAGTAATGTAGCAAATGGTTCACAACCCAACGTCGCAAACACAATAACAACATCCGGCTGTACCCTATGACAGGAAACGACTATGAACTCTTATAGCCATAATCACACGACGGCCGCCGCCGCGTCCGGCGCGCGGCCTTCCCGGCGGCGTATCGGTATCCTTGCGCTGCTGGCGGTCGGCACCATGATCAACTATCTCGACCGCACGGTGCTGGGGATTGCCGCGCCGCAGCTGACCGCAGAGCTGGGTATTGATGCCGCGATGATGGGCATCGTATTCTCCGCCTTTGCCTGGACCTACGCGCTGGCGCAGATCCCCGGCGGCATCTTCCTTGACCGCTTCGGTAATAAAGTCACCTATTTTCTGGCGCTGACCCTGTGGTCGCTATTCACCCTGTTCCACGGCCTGGCGGTCGGCCTGAAAACCCTGCTGCTGTGCCGTTTTGGCCTCGGCGTCAGCGAAGCCCCCTGTTTCCCGGTGAACAGCCGGGTGGTGAGCGCCTGGTTCCCGCAGCAGGAGCGCGCCAAGGCGACGGCGGTCTATACCGTCGGCGAATATCTCGGGCTGGCCTGTTTTGCGCCGCTGCTGTTCTGGATAATGGGCAGCTTTGGCTGGCGCGCGCTGTTTATTAGCGTCGGCGCCGCCGGCGTGATGTTCGCGCTGGTGTGGTGGCGCTGCTATCGCGAGCCGCATGAGGATAAACACCTCAATCAGCTGGAGCGCGAGCACATCGTCAACGGCGGCGGAATGTCCACCGGCGCAGAGCAGCATACCGCCTTTAGCTGGCCGCTGATCCGCCAGCTGCTGGCGAAACGGCAGATTCTCGGCGCCAGCATCGGGCAGTTTGCCGGTAATACGGTGCTGGTCTTCTTCCTGACCTGGTTTCCAACCTATCTGGCCACCGAGCGCCATATGCCGTGGATTAAGGTCGGCTTCTTCGCCATCATGCCGTTTCTGGCGGCGGCGGGCGGCGTGATGTTCGGCGGCTGGGTCTCCGATAAGCTGCTGAAGGCCACCGGCTCGGCGAACCTCGGGCGTAAGCTGCCGATCATTGCCGGTCTGCTAATGGCGAGCACCATTATCTCCGCCAACTGGCTGACCAGCGATCTGGCGGTGATTCTGGTGATGTCTTTCGCCTTTTTTGGTCAGGGGATGGTCGGGCTGGGCTGGACGTTGATCTCCGACATCGCGCCGAAAGGCCTTGGCGGTCTGACCGGCGGCCTGTTTAACTTCTGCGCTAACCTCGCAGGGATCCTGACGCCGCTGATTATCGGTTTCATTGTTGCCGCCTCCGGCAACTTCTTTTACGCGCTGATTTATATCGGCGGCGCAGCGCTGCTGGGCGTGGCGGCTTATGTCTTTATTCTGGGCGATGTCAAGCGTATCGAACTTTCGCAGTAACGTGATGCAGTCGTTGTTAAAGGAGCAGGGAATGGTGATTAGTGGAAATACGCGGCTGATAGCGCATCTTGGCTATCCGACCGCGAAGTTTAAAGCGCCGATGATTTACAACCCGTGGTTGGCTCATCAGCAGGTTGACGCCAAAGTGGTGCCGATGGGCGTCAAGCCTGAGGATTACGCCGCCTTTGTGCCGATGCTGTTTAAGATGACCAATATTATTGGCGCGCTGGTCACCATGCCGCACAAAATCGCCACCTGCGGGCTGGTGCAGCATCTTAGCCCAACGGCGGCGATAGCGGGCGCCTGTAACGCGATCCGTCCCGAAGCCGACGGCACGCTGAGCGGCGATATGTTTGACGGCGAAGGCTTTGTCCTCGGTATCACGCGTAAAGGTTTCCAGACGCGAGGGGCGCGGGCGCTGGTGGTGGGCAGCGGCGGCGTCGGCTCGGCCATTGCCGCATCGCTGGCGGCGGCGGGCGTCAGCGCCCTGACGCTGTACGATATCTGTTCGCAGACGGCGGAAGCGCTGGCCGGGCGTCTGCTTGAGCACTATCCTCGGCTGGACATTACGCTGATGCAGCGCGATCCGCAGGGGCACGATCTGGTGGTTAACGCCACGCCGCTGGGGATGAAAGAGGGCGATCCGCTGCCGCTGGACCCGCAGCGCCTGACGCCGGGCACCTTTGTCGGTGAAGTGGTTATGGCCCAGGAGTTCACTCCGCTACTGCAGGCGGCGCAGGCGGCGGGCTGCCCCATTCAGCGCGGCACCGACATGCTGTTTGAAATGATCCCGGCCTATCTGCGCTTCTTTAACCTGCCGGTGGCAACGCCGGAACAGCTGCGCGAACTGGCGGAAATTCGCTACTGAAATGATCTGAACCTGCGTTATTATAGCGCTGTATTTATGACTATATAGCGATGGTTCTTATGACTCCCTCCCTAGCGCTGCTGGCGGCGGGAAGCCTGAAAAGCGCTTTCATTCCGCTGCTGGCGGGCTTTCAGCAACAGACCGGCATCCCGGTCGAGGTCCATTTTGGTCCGGCAGGGCTGCTGCGCGAGCGCATTGAGGGCGGAGAGCCGTGCTCGGTGTTCGCCTCGGCCAATAGCCAACATCCGCAGGCGCTACGTCAGGCCGGGCTGGCCGGGGCGTGCTATCTGTTCGCCCGGAATCAGCTGATGCTGACCGCCCGCCGCGGCGCAACAACCGAGACGCGAGAGTGGTTGGCGCTGCTCAGCGACCCGGACTTACGCCTGGCAACCTCAACGCCGGGCTGCGACCCTTCAGGCGACTACACCTGGCAGCTTTTCTCCCACATTGAAGAGCGCTGTCCCGGCGTCGGTGCCGCCATCATGGCGCGCGCGCGGCCGCTGGTAGGCGGCCGAGACTCGCTGCCGGTGCCGGCGGGAGAAATCGCCGGGGCGTGGCTGATCCGTGAAAACTTAACCGACCTGTTTATCGGCTATGCTCACTATGCCGCGCAGATGGCGGCGTGCAGCGATCTGCGCACGCTGCTTATTCCGCCGGTGTGGAATGTTCGCTGCGACTACCTGCTGGCGCAGATTGAACAGAGCGCCGGGGCGCAGCGGCTGTGCCGCTTTATCCTCGGCGCGGAGGGGCAGCGCTTACTGAAAAACGCCGGTTTTTTGCCTATCAACGACGAATCGTAAACTGCGGAGCCAGCAGCGGCAGCGCCGACCCGGGAGGATGGACTTTGCGTACCGCTAAACCATACGCGCGCTGAAGATTCGCTTCCGTCAGCACGGCGGCTGATTCTCCCGCCAGCCATTCACCGTCGGGCAGCAGCAGCAAGGTCTGGTTCGCCACCTGCAGGGCGTGGGTCGGATCGTGCGTGGTAAACAGCACCGTCCGCTTCTGGCGATGGGCCAGGTCGCTGATGAGCTGCAGCACCAGCTGCTGATTGGCCAGATCCAGCGCCGAGCAGGGTTCATCCAGCAGGATATTCTGGCTGGCGCCCACCAGCGCCCTGGCGATAAGCACCAGCTGCTGCTGGCCGCCGGACAGCGCGCAAAACACCTTGTCGGCCAGCGCCGCGATCCCCAGCTGCGCCAGCGCCTTCTGCACCTCACATTCGTCTTGCGCTGTTGGCTGAGCGAACAGATTAACGTGGCGCGCCCGTCCCATCAGCACCACGTCGCGCACCTGCCAGCCAAAAGCCGGGCGAAAATGCTGCGGCACGATGGCGAGACCGCCCGTGCAGGTAAACCCACCGCCGATCGGCGTCAGTACCCCGGTCAGGGTATCGAGCAGAGTGCTTTTGCCGCGGCCGTTAGCGCCGAGCACCGCCCAGATATCGCCGGAACGGCACTGCAGGTTCAGCGGGGCGAACAGCGGTCGGTTATGGCCGTAGAGCAGGTTGCTTAACTGTAGGGAAAGGGTCATCAGCGCGCGCCTGTGCGTCGCGACTGCACCAGCAGCCAGGTGAACAGCGGCGCGCCAAGCAGCGCGGTGATGATTCCAATGGGGATTTCGGCCTGGATCAGCGTGCGGGCGAGGTCATCGACGACGATCATAAAACCGCCGCCGAGCCAGAAGGCGGTAGGGAGAAGACGCCGGTGGTCGGCGCCGGCCAGCAGCCGCGCCAGATGCGGGATCACCAGCCCGACCCACGCGATGCTGCCGCTGACCGCCACCTGAGCGGCGACCAGCACCGCGCAGCACACCAGTACCCCGCGACGCAGCCCGGTCACCGCAACCCCGAGACCGCGGGCATCTTTCTCCTCCAGCGCCAGCAGGTTAATCCGCCAGCGGAGCTTAAACAGCACCATCGCGGCGCAGGCTACCGGTAGCGCCATCAGCAGGACTTTGTGCCAGCTGGCGGTGGCGAAGCTGCCGAGCAGCCAGAAAACAATATTCGGCAGCGTCTCTTCGCTATCGGCCAGGTACTGCATCAGGCTCACCAGGGCGGCAAAAAAGCCGCTGAGGATAATGCCTGAGAGGATCAGCACCAGGGTGCTTTCGCGCCCCTGCAGCGCGGCTATCAGATAGACCAGCATCAGCGCGGCAAGGCCGAAGAGAAAGGTCGAGGCCATCATCAGCGTGGCGTTCAGCCCCAGCAGAATCGCCAGCGTCCCGCCGAAGGCGGAACCGGAGGTGACGCCGATGATATGCGGGTCCACCAGCGGATTCTGGAACACGCCCTGTAAGGTGGCCCCGCACAGCCCCAGCGCGCCGCCGGCCAGCAGCGCCATCACGATCCTCGGCAGCCGCACCGACCACACCACCTGGCCGGCGACGCCGTCGAGGGGAGAAAGATGCGCCAGCTGGCGAAAAACTTCCGCCAGGCTTAACGGATACTGCCCGAGGCAGAGTGAAGCGATTGCAATCACGATCGTCACCAGCGCGAGGGTACATTGCAGCAGGGCCGGATGACGATGACTACGCATCCGGCGTCCACTTCACGCGGTAGAAACGCTGATAGTACTCCCGCGCCTTCGCCTCGACATCGACGCTGTTGTAGCGTGAGGGGTAGAGTTTTTTCGCCATCCACAGCTCGCCGATCGCCAGCGCCTCCGGCATCGGGTAGCCCCAGGCCTTGGCGTATTCCGGCATCAGCCACACGCGGTGATTTTTGACCGCGTCAATGCTCTGCCACTGCGGGTCGTTTTGTATCTGTTTGACCACCTCCGGGTAGCGGTCCTGCACGAAAATCACCTGCGGATCCCACTGCAGCACCTGCTCCAGCGAGACCTGGCGCGCGCCCTTTACGCTGGCGGCGGCAACGTTCAGCGCCCCGGCGTGCTTCATCATCAGGCCGGTATATTTGCCCGAGCCGTAGGTGTTGAGGTCCGGATTGGCCATATATACCCGCACCCGCTCGTTTTGCGGAATATCGGCAACCGGCGCGTTAGCCAGCCTGCGCGCGCTGAAGGTGTATTGAATCAGCGCTTCGGCCTGAGCCTGACGCCCGACCACTTCGCCAATCAGGCGGATCCCCTGTTTCAGCCCCTCGTTATAGGCCTGCTCTTCATCGGCCATCATCGGGTTCATTTTGTTTTTCTCACCCGCGGCATCCTGGCGCAGAGAGACCGCCACCACCGGGATCCCGGCGTCCTGGATCTGCTGGATCATCGCCGGCGGCGCGTAGTTGGCAACGAACACCACCTGGGGATGCAGCGCCAGCAGGCTCTCGATATTGACCTGCGTCAGATCGCCCGGCATCGGTAGTGTCTCAATAGCCGGCATAAAGCGCGCAAACTGCGGGCCAAGCTGCTTTTTCCAGCTGCTCATGACGCCGACGACGTTGTCAGCGGCGTTAAGCTGCACCAGCAGGTTTAAGGTCTGATGCTGGAGCACCACGGCGCGGGTGACGTGGTCGGGGAGGGTGACTTCACGACCCAGCTGGTCGGTGAGGGTGCGGTCGGCAAAGGCCTGACCGGCAAACAGGCAGGCGCTTAACAGCGCCATAGCAAAGAAAACGCGCGGATGTCTGGACATGATGGGCTCAGCGGCAAAGGAAGAATCGCTGTATATTAAAATATATAACGAAGTCGGACGCAATGGCTGGCGGGCGATTTACCCCCTATGGACAAGGTTATTGGTAAAACACCTCTTCATCGGACATCCGTTCTTCTATGCGGGCAGCGACCTTCTGCAGCGAGGCGAGGTACTTTTGCGCCGCCTGGTCAATGGTCATGGCTTTAGCCATATAGACCAGGTTCAGGCAGCCGATAACCCGCTGCTGGCGGCGAATGGGGACGGCAATGGAAGCGATTTTCTCCTCCTGCTGCCAGCCGCGAAAGTTTTCGCCGTAGCCGTTTTGCCGGGTGCGTGCGAGGATGGCGGCCAGTTTTTCCGGCTCGCGCGCCAGCTGATACTCCGCTTCCGGTCGGGCGGCCAGCATCTCAACAATCGGGCTTCGTTCGTGTTCCGGCGCGAAGGCCAGCCAAGTTAATCCCGAAGCGGTCAGCAGCAGCGGCAGGCGGCGGCCGACCATCGCCCGGTGGAAGGAGAGGCGGCTGAAGCGGTGGGTGGTTTCGCGCACCACCATCGCATCGACGTCCAGGGTGGTGATGTCGGTCGGCCATAAAACCTCGCGCAGCAGTTCGCCAAGCAGCGGCGTGGCGAGGGCAGAAATCCAATGTTCGTCACGAAATCCCTCACTTAACTGACGCACTTTAATCGTCAGGCGAAAGCTGTCATCGGAGCGGCTGCGGCGCACGTAACCCTCGTCCTGCAGCGTTTCCAGCAGCCGCCTGACGGTCGTGCGATGCAGGCCGCTAAACTCGGCCAGGGTGCCGACCGTCGCGCCTCCGTCGAATTTATTTAACAAATTTAATAACAATAATCCGCGGCTCAATCCGCGCACCGTTTTGTAATCTGCCGAAGCGTTTTCGTTCATGCGTCCTCAATAAAAATCATTATAAACAATCATGTGCACCTGGTGCTCATCCGGTAATGTTTTGATTGTAGCGCAAATCACCGACCCTATACTGACCTCACAATAAAAATAAATTCACATTTAGTTAACAAATTGCCCTGCTGAAGGTTGTGCGGTGACGGCAATTTGTCCGAAGCGTGAGGTTTTGAAAATGACAACATCCAATCCTGATATCCAACCCGCGGTACAGCACAGCGCGCAGGTCGCTATTGCCGGCGCCGGTCCGGTTGGCCTGACCATCGCCAACTACCTCGGGCAGATGGGCGTCAGCGTCGTGCTGATTGAGAAGCTCGAGTCGCTGATCGATTATCCCCGCGCCATCGGTATCGACGATGAGGCGCTGCGGGCGATGCAGGCGGTGGGGCTGGTCGACAACGTGCTGCCGCATACTACGCCGTGGCACGCGATGCGCTTTCTCACCCCGAAAGGGCGCTGCTTTGCCGATATTCAGCCGATGACCGACGAGTTTGGCTGGTCGCGCCGCAATGCGTTTATTCAGCCGCAGGTGGACGCGGTGCTGTACGACGGCCTCAGCCGTTTCCCCCACGTGCGCTGCCTGTTTTCCCGCGAAGTAGAGGCCTTTAGCCAGAATAGTGACGGTGTCACCCTGAACGTCAAAGGCAGCGACGGCGAGCGGGAAACCGTGCGCGCCGACTGGCTGGTGGCCTGCGACGGCGGAGCCAGCTTCATTCGTCGCGCGCTGAATATTCCCTTCGAAGGCAAAACCGCGCCGAATCAATGGATTGTTATTGATATCGCCAACGATCCGCTGGCGACGCCGCACGTCTACCTGTGCTGCGACCCGGTGCGCCCGTACGTCTCCGCCGCGCTGCCGCACGGGGTACGGCGTTTCGAATTTATGGTCATGCCCGGAGAAACCGAAGCCCAGCTCAGCGAGCCGCGCAAGATGCGCCAGCTATTGAGCAAGGTGCTGCCGGACCCGGATAACGTCGAGCTGATCCGCCAGCGCGTCTACACCCACAACGCGCGCATCGCCGAACGCTTTCGCGTCGATCGCGTACTGCTGGCGGGCGACGCGGCGCACATCATGCCGGTGTGGCAGGGGCAGGGCTACAACAGCGGTATGCGCGACGCCTTTAACCTGGCCTGGAAGCTGGCACTGGTGGTGAACGGCAAAGCCGGAGAGGCGCTGCTGGACAGCTACCAACAGGAGCGGCGCGATCACGCCAAAGCGATGATCGACCTGTCGGTCACCGCCGGCAACGTCCTGGCGCCGCCGAAACGCTGGCACGGCGCGGTGCGCGACGGCGTTTCGTGGCTGCTCAACTATCTGCCGCCGGTTAAACGCTACTTCCTTGAAATGCGTTTCAAGCCAATGCCGCAGTATCGCGACGGCGCGCTGCTGGCGGAAGGCGAAAGCAAAACGTCCCCGGTCGGCAAAATGTTTATCCAGCCGAAGGTGACGCTGGAAAACGGGCAGGTGACGCTGCTCGATGAGGTGATTGGCGCCAGATTCGCCATTATCGCCTGGGGCTGTAATCCGCAGTGGGGGCTCAACGATGAACAAATAGCCCGCTGGCGCGCGGTCGGGGTGCGCTTTATCCAGGTGGTGCCGGAGGTGCAGATTCATTGCGATCAGGACAACGTGCCCGGCGTTATCCGCATCGGCGATACGCAAAACCGCCTGAAAAGCTGGTTCGCGCAGCACGATACCGCCATTGCCGTGGTGCGTCCGGACCGCTTCGTAGCCACCGTGGCCATCCCGCAAACCCTGAGCAAAAAGCTCGACGCGCTGGCGAGCAAGATGCAGCTGGCTTCCGCGCAGGCGGCAACAACGATTGAACAGGTGGCCTGATATGAACGCATATCTTCATTGCCTCTCCCATACCCCGCTGGTGGGCTACGTTGACCCGGAACAGGCGGTGCTGGACGAAGTGAACGGCACCATCGCCGACGCGCGGGCGCGCATTGCCGCCTTCGACCCGGAGCTGGTGGTGCTGTTTGCTCCCGATCACTACAACGGCTTTTTCTACGATGTGATGCCGCCGTTCTGTTTAGGCATCGGGGCGACCGCTATCGGCGACTTCAGCAGCGCCAGCGGCGTCCTGCCGGTGCCGACGGCGCTGGCGGAGGCCTGCGCCCACGCGGTGATGAAAGAGGGCATCGATCTGGCGGTCTCCTACTGCATGCAGGTGGATCACGGCTTTGCGCAACCGCTGGAGTTCCTGCTCGGCGGGCTGGATACCCTGCCGGTTCTGCCGGTGTTTATCAACGGCTTGGCGTCGCCGCTGCCGGGCTTTCAGCGCACCCGCATGCTGGGCGAAGCCATTGGCCGCTTCCTGACCACCCTCAATAAACGGGTATTAATCCTTGGCTCCGGCGGCCTGTCGCATCAGCCGCCGGTACCGGAGCTGGCGAAGGCCGATGCCCATATGCGCGACCGGCTGCTGGGCAGCGGCAGGCAGCTGCCGCCGGACGAGCGTGAACTGCGCCAGCAGCGGGTCATTAGCGCGGCGAAGCAGTTTATCGAGGACCAGAACTCGCTCTATCCGCTCAACCCCGTCTGGGATACCCGCTTTATGAGCCTTCTGGAGCAGGGGCGGCTGGCGGAGCTGGATGCCGTCAGTAACGAAGAGCTGTCGGCAATGGCTGGGAAATCGACGCACGAAATTAAAACCTGGGTGGCCGCCTTTGCCGCGCTATCCGCATTTGGCCGCTGGCGCTGCGAAGGCCGCTATTACCGACCAATCCCCGAGTGGATTGCCGGATTTGGCTCGCTGAGCGCCGCCGCGCAGAACTGAATTAACGGGAGAATATGATGAGCTACCAACCGCAAACCGAAGCCGCCACCAGCCGTTTCCTCAACGTGGAAGAGGGCGGAGAAACATTACGCATCCATTTTAATGACTGCGGCGAGGGCGACGAAACCGTGGTCCTGCTGCACGGCTCTGGCCCCGGGGCTACCGGCTGGGCCAACTTTAGCCGCAATATCGACCCGCTGGTCGAGGCGGGCTACCGGGTCATTCTGCTGGACTGCCCCGGCTGGGGAAAAAGCGATTCTATCGTCAACCGCGGCTCCCGTTCCGACCTGAACGCCAGGGTGCTGAAAAGCGTGATTGACCAGCTGGATATCAGCAAAGTGCATCTGCTGGGCAATTCGATGGGCGGACACAGCGCGGTGGCCTTTACCCTCAGCTGGCCGGAGCGCGTCGGCAAACTGGTGCTGATGGGCGGCGGAACCGGCGGCATGAGCCTGTTTACGCCGATGCCGACGGAAGGCATCAAGCTGCTGAACGGCCTGTACCGTGAGCCGACCATCGAAAACCTGAAAAAGATGATGAACATCTTTGTCTTCGATACCCGCGATTTGACCGACGCGCTGTTTGAAGCGCGCCTCAATAATATGCTGTCGCGCCGGGAGCATCTGGATAATTTCGTCCAAAGCCTGGAAGCCAACCCGAAGCAGTTCCCGGATTTTAGCCCGCGTCTCGGCGAAATCCGCGCGCAGACCCTGATCGTCTGGGGGCGTAACGATCGCTTTGTACCGATGGACGCCGGGCTGCGCCTGCTGGCGGGTATTAACGGTTCCGAACTACATATCTATCGCGACTGCGGCCACTGGGCGCAGTGGGAGCACGCGGAGAGCTTTAACCAGCTGGTGCTCGATTTTCTGGCGCGTACCTGAGGAGTGCTGATGACAACCTTATCTCTTGAACAACTGGCGCAGCGTCTGCGTGAGGCGGAAAGCCGCGGCCAGGCGATTGAACCGCTGCGCGATGCGCTCGGCGTTGACAACGCGGAAGCGGCCTACGCCATCCAGCGGATGAACGTGCAGCACCACGTGGCGAACGGCCGCCGGGTGGCGGGACGCAAGGTGGGGCTGACCCATCCTAAAGTGCAGCAGCAGCTGGGCGTTGACCAGCCGGACTTCGGCACCCTGTTTGCCGACATGTGCTACGGCGATAACGCCGATGTGCCGTTCTCCCGGGTGCTGCAGCCGAAAGTGGAGGCCGAAATCGCCCTGGTGCTGAAACGCGATCTGCCGCATGCCGATACCACCTTTGATGAACTGTACGCCGCCATCGACTGGGTGCTTCCCGCGCTGGAGGTGGTCGGCAGCCGTATTCGCGACTGGTCGATTGGCTTTGTCGATACGGTCGCCGATAACGCCTCCTGCGGCGTTTACGTGCTGGGTAGCCCGGCGCGGCGCCCGGATGGGCTGGATCTGAAAAACTGCGCGATGCGCATGACCCGTAACGAGGAAGAGGTCTCCAGCGGGCGCGGCAGCGAATGTCTTGGCCATCCGCTGAACGCGGCGGTGTGGCTGGCGCGCAAAATGGCCAGCCTCGGCGAGCCGCTGCGGGCGGGGGATATCGTGCTGACCGGGGCGTTAGGCCCGATGGTGGCGATTACCGCCGGCGATCGTTTTGCCGCCCATATCGACGGTTTAGGTTCAGTGGCGGCGACCTTTGTCGCCAAAGAGGAAGAGAGTGATGAGTAAACGTAAAGTCGCCATTATCGGCTCCGGCAATATCGGCACCGATTTAATGATCAAAATTCTGCGCCACGGGCAGCACCTGGAGATGGCGGTAATGGTCGGCATCGACCCCGAGTCCGACGGCCTGGCCCGCGCCCGGCGCATGGGCGTCGCCACCACGCACGAGGGCGTTGGCGGCCTGATGCAGATGGCGGAATTCGCCGATATCGATGTGGTTTTTGACGCCACCAGCGCCGGAGCGCACGTGAAAAACGACGTCGCGCTGCGGGAAGCCAGGCCGGGGATCCGGGTGATCGACCTGACCCCGGCGGCCATCGGCCCGTACTGCGTGCCGGTGGTCAATCTCGAGGCCAATCTGGCCGAAGGCAACGTCAATATGGTGACCTGCGGCGGCCAGGCCACCATCCCGATGGTGGCGGCGGTCTCTCGGGTGGCAAAAGTGCACTATGCGGAGATCGTCGCCTCAATTGCCAGCAAATCCGCCGGGCCGGGGACGCGCGCCAACATTGATGAATTTACCGAAACCACCTCGCAGGCCATTGAGAAAGTGGGCGGCGCGGCGAAAGGCAAAGCGATTATCGTGCTGAATCCGGCGGAGCCGCCGCTGATGATGCGCGACACCGTTTATGTCCTGAGCGAAGCGGCATCGCAGCAGGCGATTGCCGCTTCGATCGCCGAGATGGCGGCGGCGGTGCAGGCCTACGTGCCGGGATATCGCCTGAAGCAGCAGGTACAGTTTGAGGTCATCCCGGAAGATAAACCGGTAAACCTGCCGGGCGTCGGCCGCTTCTCCGGCCTGAAAACGGCGGTTTATCTCGAGGTCGAAGGGGCGGCGCACTATCTGCCAGCCTACGCGGGTAACCTCGATATTATGACGTCGGCGGCGCTGGCGACGGCGGAAAAAATGGCCCAGGCGATGAACGACGCGGCGGGAGAAGCAGCATGAACGGCAAAAAACTCTATATTTCAGACGTGACCCTGCGCGACGGGATGCACGCGATTCGTCATCAATACTCGCTCGACAATGTGCGCCAGATTGCCCGGGCGCTGGATTGCGCGGGCGTCGATTCGATAGAGGTGGCCCACGGCGACGGTCTGCAGGGTTCCAGCTTTAACTACGGCTTCGGCGCGTACAGCGACCTGCAGTGGATTGAGGCGGCGGCGGAGTCGGTCAGCCAGGCGAAGATCGCCACTTTATTGCTACCCGGCATTGGCACTCTGCACGACCTGAAAAACGCGTATCAGGCCGGGGCGCGGGTGGTGCGCGTGGCGACCCACTGCACCGAGGCGGATGTTTCCGCGCAGCATATCGCCTTCGCCCGCGAGCTGGGCATGGACACCGTCGGCTTCCTGATGATGAGCCATATGACCTCCCCGGAACAGCTGGCGCAGCAGGCGCTGAAGATGGAATCCTACGGCGCCACCTGTATTTACGTGGTGGATTCCGGCGGGGCGATGAACATGAACGATATTCGCGATCGCTTCCGCGCCCTCAAGGCGGTGCTGAAGCCGGAAACCGCCACCGGGATGCACGCGCACCATAACCTCAGTCTCGGCGTGGCCAACTCCATCGCCGCGGTGGAAGAGGGCTGCGACCGTATCGATGCCAGCCTGGCGGGGATGGGGGCCGGGGCGGGCAACGCGCCGCTGGAGGTGTTTATCGCCGCCGCCGATAAGCTCGGCTGGAATCACGGTACCGATCTGTATGCTCTGATGAACGCCGCCGATGAGCTGGTGCGCCCGCTGCAGGATCGCCCGGTGCGGGTTGACCGCGAAACGCTGGCGCTGGGCTATGCCGGGGTTTACTCCAGCTTTCTGCGCCACAGCGAAGCGGCCGCCGGGCGCTACGGCCTGAGCGCGGTGGATATCCTCGTCGAGCTCGGCAAGCGGCGGATGGTGGGCGGTCAGGAGGATATGATCGTCGACGTCGCGCTGGATCTGCTTAACCGCAGCAAATAAAAGCAACGCGCGGCTGGCAACGTATCAGCCGCCATTCACCTGCTCCGCTTGTCCGGATATCGCAAAGGTACCCTATGACCCAAACAACGACTGCAAGCAATTCGCGCCTGATGTTAACCGTCGGGCTCTGTTTTATGGTGGCCCTGATGGAAGGGCTGGATCTGCAGGCGGCAGGCATCGCCGCCGTAGGCATGGCGCAGGCGTTCGCGCTGGATAAAATGCAGATGGGCTGGATTTTCAGCGCCGGGATCCTCGGCCTGCTGCCCGGCGCGCTGGTGGGCGGCATGCTGGCGGATCGCTATGGCCGCAAGCGAATTCTGCTGGGCTCGGTGCTGCTCTTTGGCCTGTTCTCAATCGCTACCGCGCTGGCGTGGAATTATCCCACGCTGCTGCTGGCCCGGCTGCTGACCGGCGCCGGCCTGGGCGCGGCGCTGCCGAATCTGATTGCCTTAACCTCCGAGGCCGCCGGCCCCCGCTTTCGCGGAAGGGCGGTCAGCCTGATGTACTGCGGCGTCCCCATCGGCGCGGCGCTGGCGGCGGCGCTGGGCTTTTTCGGCCTTGCCGCGGCCTGGCAAACGGTGTTCTGGATCGGCGGTATCGTTCCGCTGCTGCTGGTGCCGCTGCTGCTGCGCTGGCTGCCGGAATCGCCGGTGTTTCAGCGCAGCGCGCGGGGCGTGCCGCTGCGCACGCTCCTCGCGCCGGGCAACGCTACCGCCACGCTGCTGCTGTGGCTGTGCTATTTTTTCACGCTGCTGGTGGTCTATATGCTGATCAACTGGCTGCCGATGCTGTTAGTCGGCCAGGGGTTCAGCCCCAGCGAGGCGGCGGGGGTGATGTTTGTCCTGCAGTTTGGCGCCGCCTGCGGCACGCTGCTGCTGGGGGCGCTGATGGATAAGCTCAGCCCGCTGTGGATGTCGCTGCTGATCTATACCGGCATGCTGGCGTCGCTGCTGGCGCTGGGGACCGCGTCCTCGCTGACCGCAATGCTCTTCTCCGGCTTTGTCGCCGGACTGTTTGCCACCGGTGGCCAGAGCGTGCTTTACGCGCTGGCTCCGCTGTTCTATCGCACCGAAATCCGCGCCACCGGCGTGGGGACGGCGGTGGCGATTGGCCGTCTCGGCGCGATGAGCGGTCCGCTGCTGGCGGGCAAAATGCTGGCGCTGGGCACCGGCACCGTCGGGGTGATGGCCGCGTCTGCTCCCGGCATTCTGCTGGCGGGCGCGGCGGTGTTCTGGCTGATGAGCCGACAAAAGCGCACGGCGCTGGCCTGAGCATTTTCGCTGATTCCCGGGGGCGGCGCGGTAAAGCCGCGCCTTGCCCGGGCTACCGGACTGGTAGCCCGGGGATCCGCCTTGCGCATCTCGCTACTTTGGCATAGGTTAAATCATCATCCATTGATTCTTCCGAGCATCATGTCTTTTACATCCCGCTTACTGAGCGATATCCCCGGTATCCGCTACGCCTTTCTCGACGTTCATGAAACCGCCGCCTTTCCCTATAGCGAAATGGCGCCGGTTAAACTGGTTCACAGCAATATCGTACATGAGTATCGGGCGCCGCAGGCGGAGCGCCCCCACGCCGATGCGATGTTTACCGCCGTCAGCGGGCAAAAGATGGGCGTGGTGACCGCCGACTGTCTGCCGCTGCTGATGGCGTCGCGCGATGGGCGCTATGTCTGCAGCGTGCACGCAGGCTGGCGCGGCGCGGCCAGCGGGATTATCGAAAATAGCCTCGCGCTGTTTCAGCGTTATCACGTCGACCCGCAAGATCTGGTGGTGGTGAGCGGGCCGCATATTCACCCCTGCTGCTATGAAGTCACCGGCGACTTCTACCAGGCGCTGCTGGCGATGCCCGCCGGCGAGCTGGCAAAACGCCATCGGGAGCAGCTCTTCCTGTCCCATCAGGCAGCGTCGGAGGGGGAGCAGGCGAAAGCGACCGCGGGCGACAATGCGTGGTTCGATCTGCGGGCTTTTGCCCACCTCCTGCTGCGCAGCGCGGGCGTGCCGGAGGAAAACATGGAGTGGCTGGGGAGCTGCACCTACTGCACGCCGCAGCGGCTGGGGTCGTTTCGTCGGCGCACGCATTTCCCGGCGCCGAAGTCATTTCAGTACTCATGGATCATGCGCGAGCCTGATGGGGCGGGCCGATGAGACGAAATGATGTTTGATGATGTGTAACATCGGCGGGCGTTTGCTATCTCTGCACTCCTTCAAACAAGGAGGATTGCAAAATGAAATTGAACGCGTTCACTTTAACTCTCGCGCCGCTGCTGGTTGCCGGCGCGTTTTCCGCTCATGCCGGCCCGCAGGCCCACGTGGTCTGCGCTTATCACCATACGTTGGGCGATGACGCCATCATGATGTTCGGCAAA
Organism: Klebsiella sp. GW_Kp182; assembly: GCF_040062275.1. Lineage (NCBI taxonomy): Bacteria > Pseudomonadati > Pseudomonadota > Gammaproteobacteria > Enterobacterales > Enterobacteriaceae > Klebsiella > Klebsiella sp. GW_Kp182. The sequence continues at coordinate 192,715 of NZ_JBEAFQ010000006.1, forward strand.
CCGAATCAGGCCATGTGGCATGATTTTTTTGGTAATACCCATACCGATGCGGTTTCCACCTATCAGACGCTGCGCGACCAGCCGGAAACCACCTGCGATAACAAGGCCGACGGTTCCGCCTACCGGGTGCCATCGATGAAGCTGCCGGATGGTCAGGTGGTGACGCCGGCGTATCAAAAAACCTACTATCAGACCACCAAAGTGGAACAGTATCCGCTGCACCCGTTCCCGGCGGGTCTCGAACTGCTGGCGGGCGATCACCACGGTTCGGCGCCCAGCTCGCGCATCACCTTTTTGTGCGCTAACGGCAAAGGCTACAGCAACAAGGCCGGCGAAGTCTGTGGGCTGCGTAAAGGTGGTGATGCGGTACAGTTTAATATCGGTATTCAGTTCCCCAACTGCTGGGATGGGGTCAACCTCAAACCGGCTCACGGACACAGTAACGCGGCATACGACGTCAACGGCGCCTGTCCGAGCGACTATCCGGTGAAAATCCCGACGGTGAATATGAATGTGGCCTACGTTCTGCCGCAGATTACATCCCTGGATACCGCGAAGATTCAGCTCTCCCTGGATCCGATCATGGACGGTGAGAAGCGCGAAGAGCGCTGGGGCAGTATCTATACGGCGCACGCGGATTTTATGAACGGCTGGACGGTGGAAGGGGCGCACTATATGACCGAGCGCTGCATGAACAAGGGAATCGACTGCGGCAGCGCGGTGCCGTATCGCTTCACGACGGTGAAGGAGAATGCGCTGGTGGACAGCACCGCGCCGACGGTTGCCCATCCCGCGCCGGAAAACCTGGTGGTCAGCGATAACTGGCAAAACGGCGGGCGCACGCACAATCCGGAAACCATGACGCTGGTGAAATTCCCTATCCCGCCGCTGCCGCAGGATCAGGACGCCTCGCTGTTTAAATATCAGCTGCGGATCTACGGCGGAAAAGTGGAAACCAACGGCGCGGATCAGATCTTTTTCTATCCGGCGAGCAACGACTGGAGCGCGAACAGCGTGACCTGGAATCATCGCCCGCCCTGCAACTACAGCTCGGAGGCGTCGCTGTACCTCAATTCCAAACGCGAATACCGGATGGTGGATGTCGATAAAGCGGTGCGCAAGGCGCTGGCGGAAGGCAAAACCGAGATCTCGTGGTATATCGGCGGCGACCGCCAGGGCAATCGCTACCATTTCGACCCGGCGGACTCACAGCAGGAGCCGATGCTGATGCTGATGGGCTTTAAAAATACCCCGGAGATCTGATTGCGGCCCTTCCCCGGGCGACGGGTTCGCAGACGGCGGTGGACCTGTAGCCCGGGCAGGCGCTTGCGCCGCCCCCGGGAGCAGAGCGCAGTGCGTCATAATTCCCCGGAGGCGATGCTGCGCATCTGTCCGGGCGACGGTATGGCAGACGGCGGTGGACCTGTAGCCCGGGCAGGCGCTTTGCGCCGCCCCCGGGAGCAGAGCGCAGTGCGGCATAATTTCCCGGAGGCGATGC
>NZ_JBEAFQ010000012.1:0-173242 GCF_040062275.1 Klebsiella sp. GW_Kp182
GTCACTGACTCATGTCAGCTCCCGGGGACGAACAACCTTGCCGCCTCGACGCAGCGTGAATGATTTTGTGTATGGTCATGTATAGCGAATGGCGGCGGACAACCCGCCATTCCCTGAAGCAAGGAACTCTTAATGGCGCAACAGAAATCGGTGACCCTGGTGATCAGCCATGTGCTCGACCCGGAGCATGGCCAGCGGTATGAAGCGTGGCTGGGCAAAATTATGCCGATTGCGGCAGAGTTTCCCGGCCATCTTGGCGCAAACGTCATTCGTCCGGCCCCCGGGCAGAATTTATGGAGCGTGATTATTCGCTTCGACACCATTGAGCATCTTTACGCCTGGACCCAGTCGGAGACCCGCCGCCAGCTGGTGGCGGAAATTGCGCCGCTGCTGAGCGAAGGCGATCGTACCGAAGTCCGGACTGAACCGGCCTTCTGGTTTACGCCGCCCGCGGCGAACGTGCGCCAGCCGCGACGCTGGAAGCAATTTTTAATCACCCTGCTGGTGATTTTCCCCAGTACAAACCTGGTGCCATCAATAACCGGAATACTGTTGCCCTCGCTGAAGGGAAGCCTGTTGCTGCATCTGATCAATGATGCCTGTGTGGTCGCGCTGGTGGTCTGGTTCTGGATGCCCATCGTGACCCGTCTGTTTGCTGGCTGGTTAAAGAAAAACTGAGCCAGTCTCCTGAAGGAGTGCGTTATGTCGCAAACTGCCACACTGATCCTGACCCACGGTCGGGTTCATACTCTCGATCGTCAAAATCCCCTGGCCGATGCGGTGGCGATCGCTGACGGTAAAATTCTCGCCGTCGGTAGCCACGATCGGATCATGAGCTTTGCCGCGGACGGGACGCAAATTATCGATCTCAAAGGCCATACGGCGATCCCCGGCCTGAACGACTCCCACCTGCACCTGATCCGCGGCGGCCTGAACTACAATCTGGAGCTGCGCTGGGAGGGGGTTCCCTCGCTGGCGGACGCGCTGCGGATGCTAAAAGATCAGGCCGATCGCACGCCGTCGCCGCAGTGGGTGCGGGTGGTCGGCGGCTGGAGCGAGTTCCAGTTCGCCGAACGGCGGATGCCGACGCTGGAGGAGCTTAACGATGCGGCGCCGGATACGCCGGTATTTGTCCTGCATCTGTACGATCGCGCATTGCTGAACCGCGCGGCGCTGAAGGCGGTGGGCTACACCAAAGAGACCCCGGATCCGGCGGGCGGCGAGATCGTTCGCGACGGTAACGGCAACCCGACCGGGATGCTGATCGCCAAACCCAATGCGATGATCCTCTACTCGACGCTGGCCAAAGGGCCGAAGCTGCCGCTGGAACTTCAGGTCAACTCAACGCGGCAGTTTATGCGCGAGCTTAATCGTCTGGGGCTGACCAGCGCTATTGATGCCGGGGGCGGTTTCCAGAACTACCCGGAAGATTATGAAATTATTGAACAGCTGCACGCCAAAGAGCAGATGACCGTACGTATCGCCTATAACCTGTTTACCCAGCGGCCTAAGCAGGAGCTGGAAGATTTTGAGCGCTGGACCGATATGCTCAAGCCGGGACAGGGCACCGATTTTTACCGCGCCAACGGCGCCGGGGAGATGCTGGTTTTCTCGGCGGCGGATTTCGAAGACTTCCTCCAGCCGCGTCCGGATCTGCCGGAAGGGATGGAAGATGAGCTGGAGCGGGTGGTGCGCCATCTGGTTGAACACCGCTGGCCGTTCCGCCTGCACGCCACCTATGATGAATCCATCAGCCGGATGCTCGACGTCTTCGAGAAGGTGAATCGCGATATTCCGTTCAACGGGCTGCACTGGTTCTTCGATCATGCGGAAACCATCACCGAGCGCAATATCGAACGCGTTAAAGCGCTGGGCGGCGGCATTGCCGTACAGCACCGTATGGCTTTCCAGGGCGAATATTTTGTCGACCGCTACGGTAAAGACGCGGTCAAACATACACCGCCGGTCGCGAAAATGCTCGAACTGGAGGTTCCGGTGGGTCTGGGGACGGATGCCACCCGCGTGGCGAGCTACAATCCGTGGACCGCGCTTTACTGGCTGGTATCAGGGCGTACCGTCGGCGGGATGGCGATGTACGACGACAGCAACCGCCTGCCGCGCGACGTGGCGCTGGAGCTGTGGACGGCGGGAAGCGCGTGGTTTTCCAGCGAGCAGGGCAAGAAAGGGCGCATTGAGCAAGGCCAGCTTGCCGACCTTGTGGTGCTGTCGAAAGACTACTTCAGCGTCGCGGAAGAGGAAATCAAGGGGATCGAGTCGGTGCTGACGGTGGTGGACGGCAAGGTGGTGTACGCGGCGGGACACTTTTCGCCGCTGGCGCCGCCGCCCATTCCGGTGCTGCCCGAGTGGTCGCCGGTGGTGAAAGTTCCGGGCCATTACCGTTCCGCGCCGCCGACGGCCGCGAATATCGGCGCGATAGTTCAGATGCACCAGTGCTGCGGCAGCTGCGGCGTACATGGGCATCAGCATGATATTGCGCGCAAATCGGCGATTCCGGTTGCCGATGAGCAGGCGTTCTGGGGCGTACTCGGCTGCTCCTGCTTTGCTTTTTAGCGCGACGGACGCTTATTAGTACCGGTAGGCCAATGAGAGCGTTCACGCCCTCATTGGCCTTTTTCATTTTCTCGGATAGCGCTGATAAGACAATGTGTGTCATTCTGCTCCCTCTTCAAACAGTGAAGGTGAGAACATGGATGATCTACTGATCTTTGGCGCTGTGATTTTATTCTGCGGGCTGGTGGTTGGGCCGCTCGTGGCGATTGCCGCGCTCAGGCGCAGCGCGGCGGTCCGTGTGGAACTGGCGGCTTTGCAGCGTCGGGTTGAGGAGCTTGAGCTGCGCGGCGTTGCGCAGGCACCGGTGGCGGAGGCAAGTGGCGTCGTGCCGACTGCTCCGGAAGTCGTTGCCTCTGTTGACGCAACAGCGCTGGTAGAACACGAGCCATCACCGGCGCCCGTGGCGGAAGCCGTTGACCCATGGCTTTCGCAGCCGAAGCCAACGCCGAAGCCGGAGCAGATGGCGAAATCGGCTCCTGAAACCGAACAACCTTCCGCGTTTGGCGGGATGGTATCGTCATTGGTTCGTTGGTTTATGCAGGGTAACCCGCTGGCGAAGCTCGGGATCCTGCTGCTGTTTCTTGGCCTCTCCTTTCTGCTGCGCTATACCGTGGAACACGCTCTTTTCCCCCTCGAGTTGCGTCTGGTCGCGGCGTCGTTGTTCGCCATTGTCCTGCTGGCTGTCGGATGGCGGTTGCGGCATAAGCAACCGATGTACGCCCTGATCTTACAGGGTGGGGCAACGGGGGCGCTCTATCTCACCGTTTTTGGCGCCTTTCGCCTGTGGCAGATGCTGCCGATGACCCTGGCGTTTGCGCTGCTGGTGGTGATTTGCGCGGCGAGCGTAGGGCTGGCGATTGTGCAAAAAGCGCTCAGCCTGGCCATGCTGGCGAGTCTTGGCGGTTATCTTGCGCCGCTGCTGCTCTCTACCGGCGGCGGCAGTCATGTGGCGTTGTTCTCATTTTATCTTCTGCTGTCGGTGGGCATTCTTACCATCAGCATCCGCCAGCACTGGCGGGAGCTTAATCTGCTTGGCCTGCTGTTTACCTTTGGCGTCGGTGGCCTGTGGGGGCTGAATGATTATCGGCCAGAGTATTACCTGAGCTGCCAGCTGTTCTTAATCGCCAATACGATTATTTTTGGCGTGTTGAGCGTGGCGCTGTCGCTGCGGGCGCAGGAAAAGGGTAAGCAGATTATTGACGGCGTTCTGCTGTTTGCACCGCCGCTGGTCGGCTTTGGTATGCAGTACGCTATCACCCGGCATATGGAATACGGTCCGGCGCTCAGCGCGCTGGGCTACGGTGGCTTCTATCTGGCTTTAGCCTGGCTGGCACTGCGTCGCTACCCCTCTTTAGGGAAGCCGCTGGTACTGGCCGCGCTGGCGCTCGGCGGCGCATTTACCACCCTTGCTATTCCCCTTGCGCTTTCGGCTCGCTGGACCGCGATGGCCTGGTCGCTGGAGGGGCTCGGGATCCTCTGGCTGGGCGTGCAACAGCAGCAGCGGCGTATGAGCTATAGTGGGACTGCGCTACTCTTTTTGGCGGTTGGCAGCGCGCTCTGGGCGCAGGCAAATGACGCCACGCCGCTTTCTTTGCTGCTGATTTTCGCTGTACTCAGTCTTAGCTGGCTGGTCGCCGCCTGGCTGTGGCGAAGCATTGAAGTGCACGCCAGTGGAGGACTGCTTTTGGGCGGGCTACTGTTCTGGGTGGTGGCGCTTGTCGGCGCATCGCAGCTGGCGTTGAGTAAAGACTCGCAGATTATATTTGGCGTGCTGGCGACGCTGGCCGCGTCGGTATGGTGCTGGCGCGCGGTCGCTGCGCGTTTAGTCTGGCAAGAGCTGGATGCCAGCAAATGGTTGTTGTGGCCAATGATGCTGATAGTGCTGTTTTATCAGCTATCCCAACAGCAGATTTTCGCTGCTGGCTGGCAAAATCTGGCCTGGTGCGCGGCGCTGCCCGCGGCGGTGGCGCTGCTCTGGCGTGATGGGCCTTCGCTCCCGCCGCGCATAAACAGGCTCGCCCACCTGTCGCTGTTCTGGATGGTGTTGCTGGCGCTGGCGATGGAGCTGTTTTGGTTTACCCGGGATTTGCCGTGGGGGATGTCGGCCTGGGCGAGTGGATTAATGATGGCGGCAGGCGGGGGGCTGATCTTCCTTGTCTCTGAAGCCGTTCATCGGCAAATATGGCCATTCCGGGTATGGCCTGGGCTGTATGCCTCTCAGGCCATGATACCGGTGGCGGTTGCGCTGGGATGCCTGCTAACGCTGACGAACGTGCAGGATGGTACGGTCTACGGTCAGACCTATTTGCCGTTGATTAACCCGCTGGAAGAGGGCGCCGCTTTCGCGCTGCTTGGGCTGACGATATTTTATCGCGTTTCGCGGCGTTATTTTCCGCTGCAGCTATCGGTATGCCGCCCCTGGCCCGCGGTCGCGCTGCTGGCGCTCGGCTTCTGGTGGCTGAATGGCCTGCTGCTGCGCGCCCTGGCCTGGTACGGCGAGGTGGCCTGGAATATAGAGGCGCTGTGGCATTCGCGCTTAATTCAGACCACTTTCGCTCTGGTCTGGACGCTGGCGGCGCTGGCGGTCATGCTGCGTGCGACGCGGCGACACTCCCGCCGCGAATGGCTGTGCGGCGCGGCGTTGTTAGGCGTTGTCATTGTGAAACTCATGCTGGTGGACAGCGCGCGCGGCGGCGGGCTGGCGCGCGCTGTCGCGTTTATCGGCGTGGCTATTTTGGTGCTGATCGTCGGGTATTTTTCCCCGTTACCGCCCAAAGCAGGAGAAGAAAAATGAAATGGATGAAAGCGGTGTTATGCAGCGTACTGCTGGGCGTGACGGGCGCGGCTGTCAGCGGCGATGAAGCGCGAGAAAAACCACTGGACTATATGCAGGGGGTGATGCTGGAAACCACCGGCGCGTCGCCCTGGTATCGCGTCGAGCTTTCCCCGCTGCTCTATCAGGGGACGGCGTGGCCTGACCTGCGCGATGTGCGGGTATTTAACCATCAGGGAGAGACCGTACCGTTCGCGCTGCAGGTGCAGAAGGCGCAGCCCGTTACGCCTGAAGCGATGACGCTGCGGCTTTTCCCTCTGGAGATGTCGCCGGTTCCGCCGCGCGAAGAGGGGCGACGCGGCGGAGAATCGCTGGTTCTGCGTTCAACAACGGGGATCGAAATTCATCTGGAAACCGATGATGCGAAGGCGCTCGGGCAGAGCTACTTACTGACGCTACCGGCGGAGAAAACGGACGCGTTTGCGCTGGCTCAGCTGCGGCTGAACTGGGCGGCGCTGGCGGGCAGCTGGCAGGGGAAAGCGTCGGTCTATTCCAGTCGGGATTTGAAGTACTGGCGCCCTGTCCAGGAGGATGCGCCCCTTATGGATCTGGCGCGCGATAGCGATCGTTTGAAAATGGATACCATTAGCGCTGACCTGACGCTCTCCGCGGACGGGAATCGTTACCTGCTGGTGATCCTCGATTCGCAAAGCAAGGCGGTCGTGTTAAATAGCGTGACGGCCCTGGCCGAACGCAGAGAGCCCGAGTCTACGCGCATTGAGCTTGATGCGCAGGCGAACAAGATTTCAGATGAGGAAGCCGTTTGGCGCTGGGCCCGGCCTCAGCCGCTGACTTCGCTCAGGATATCGATGGCCAGCGAAGGGGTTCTGCCGGTCGCGCTCTCCTGGCGCAGCGGCGAAAAAGAAGCCTGGCAGCCGCTGACCAAAATCGTGCTGTATCGACTGGACGGCAAGCGTTCGGAGGATATTCAACTTTCAGGCCAGCCGGTTGAAGCGGTGCGGATCACAACGATTAACGCCCGATTACCGACGTCGCTGCCCGCGATAAGCGGTGCGCGAGACAAATACCAGCTGATTTTTAATACCCAGGGAAAAGGGCCTTATATGCTGGCCTGGGGCAACCGGGCGGCGCCAAAGGCAGATGTCGCCATGGACATGCTGATACCGGCGTCGCTGCGCAAAACGCAGGCTGTAAGCGATCTACCGCTGGCCGTCGCGCAGGAGAGCGTCACCCTCGGCGGTGAAGCGCGGTTGACGGCGACGTCGGCTACCGAGCAGCAGAGCGGCTGGAAAACGCTGCTGGTGTGGGGAGCGCTAATAGTGGGCGTCCTGGTGCTGGCGCTGATGGCGTGGCGAATCTGGCGCGAAGTGAAAAAAAGCGGCTCCGTATAAAACAAAAAAGGCTCGCATCTGCGAGCCTTTTGCCGAACGTACGCCGATTACAGGCTGGATACGTTCTCGGTCAGGTATTTAGCGACGCCTTCCGGAGAAGCGGCCATACCTTCTTTTCCTTTTTCCCACTGCGCCGGACAAACTTCGCCGTGCTCTTCGTGGAACTGCAGCGCGTCAACCATACGCAGCATTTCGTCGATGTTACGGCCCAGCGGCAGGTCGTTAACCACCTGGTGACGAACAACGCCGTTGGCGTCGATCAGGAAGGAACCACGCAGGGCAACGCCTTCGTCCGGGTGCTCAATACCGTACGCTTTCTGGATTTCGCGTTTGATGTCAGCAACCATGGCGTATTTAACCGGGCCGATGCCGCCCTGGTCTACCGGGGTGTTACGCCACGCGTTGTGGACGAACTCGGAGTCAAAAGAAACGCCAACCACTTCTACGCCGCGTTTCTGGAATTCTTCGTAGCGCTTGTCGAACGCGATCAGTTCAGACGGGCAAACGAAGGTGAAGTCCATCGGCCAGAAGAACAGAACGGTGGCTTTACCGCTGGTGTGCTGTTTGAAGTTGAATTTCTCAACGATTTCGCCGTTACCTAAAACCGCTGCCGCGGTGAAGTCCGGAGCCTGACGAGTAACCAGAACCATATGATTCTCCTGTTAATACTAAGGTTAATTGGAACGCAACGCGGGCAAGTATAGGGAGAGGCGCCGGCGAACTCAACGTGACGCTGACAATCGATGATATAGGTTTTGCCTATCAATCGTTATTTGAAACGGCTATTCAGAATAGTCTTTTGCCAAAAAAGCGCAATCTTTTACAGTTCACCTTTTTTCGCCTGCGCCATCATCTGCGGGTAGAAGCGCCAGAACTGCTGCTCAAGACGATCGTAATGGGTATCCAGATCCTGCCAGGAGTCGCGCAGGGCGTCCAGCCGCGGACGGCGGCTGGCCATACCGTTCAGAACCCGCTGAATAAACGCCATATCCCGATAGCGTTCAAGCCAGCGCTCTGACCACAGGTATTCGTTGAGATTGACAAAACGCGGCGGGGAATCGGGCAAAATAAACGAGACCTGGGCGTGGGCGTAGCGGACAAACTCCGGCAGCGGCAGCTCGGGCGACAGCTGCGTCCAGTGGCGTGACAAGAAATGGTCCCACATCACATCCAGCGTAATCGGCGCGACCCGGCGCGTTTCGGGACGAAACCACCCTTTGGCTTCGGTGACTTCGGGCAGGTTATCCGTCAGTACATCGATCCGGCGGTGCATAAAAATGCCCTCCACGACGTCAGCGGGCCACTCGCCGGCGGGGTCGCCGCGAACGAAATCGGCCAGTAAATTACCGGAAAGGGAGCTGTCAGCGAGATGGGCGAGGTGCAGGTGTGCGAGAAAATTCATGCGATTCGTTATCCGGATACGGCTAGTTGTTGCAGCGAAGAGGTGTGAGCACTAGACTAAGCCGCCTGTTTTTAAGTCATGAGTATATGCCATGCGCGTCGCCGATTTCTCCTTTGAATTACCCGAATCCCTGATTGCCCACTATCCCATGCCCGAGCGCAGCAGCTGCCGCTTGCTGTCATTAGACGGGCCGACGGGCGCGCTGACGCACGGTACTTTCACCGATTTACTCGACAAGCTCAACCCTGGCGATCTGCTGGTTTTTAATAATACCCGCGTGATCCCGGCCCGCCTGTTTGGCCGTAAAGCCAGCGGCGGCAAGATTGAGGTGCTGGTCGAGCGCATGCTCGATGATAAACGTATTCTGGCACATATTCGCGCGTCTAAAGCGCCGAAACCGGGCGCGGCGCTGCTGCTCGGCGACGATGAAAGCATTAAAGCGACCATGGTTGCGCGCCACGACGCGCTGTTTGAAGTTGAGTTCGACGACGCGCGCAGCGTGCTGGACATTCTCAACGCTATCGGCCATATGCCGCTGCCGCCGTACATCGATCGTCCTGACGAAGACGCCGACCGCGAGCTGTATCAGACCGTATACAGCGAAAAACCGGGCGCCGTTGCGGCGCCAACCGCCGGCCTGCACTTTGATGAGCCGATGCTGGCGAAGCTTCGCGAAAAGGGCGTTGAGATGGCGTTCGTCACGCTGCACGTGGGGGCAGGAACCTTCCAGCCGGTACGCGTAGACAGCATTGAAGAGCATATTATGCACTCTGAATATGCGGAAGTGCCGCAGGAGGTGGTCGATGCGGTGCTGGCGGCAAAAGCGCGCGGCAGCCGGGTGATTGCGGTGGGCACGACCTCGGTGCGTTCGCTGGAAAGCGCGGCGCAGGCGGCGAAAAACGACCTGATTGAGCCTTTCTTCGGCGATACGCAGATTTTCATCTACCCGGGCTATCAGTACAAAGTCATTGATGCGCTGGTGACCAACTTCCATCTGCCTGAATCCACGCTGATTATGCTGGTTTCCGCATTTGCCGGCTATCAGCACACCATGAACGCCTATAAGGCTGCGGTAGAACAAAAATATCGCTTTTTTAGCTACGGGGACGCGATGTTTATCACGTACAATCCGCAGGCTATTTTTGAGCGCCCATAAGAAGGCTGTCGCGCTGGTTATTTTGACGCCTTCAGGAATTTATTAGCTATGGAATCATTTCGTAGCGAGTCGTTAAACGTCAGACTGTTTTTCTGACGCGGGAGTGATAATGAAATTTGAGTTAGATACCACCGATGGTCGCGCGCGCCGCGGCCGTCTTGTGTTTGAGCGCGGCGTCGTTGAAACGCCAGCCTTTATGCCGGTTGGCACCTATGGCACCGTAAAAGGGATGACGCCGGAAGAAGTTGAAGCGACCGGCGCGCAAATCATCCTCGGCAACACCTTCCATCTGTGGCTGCGTCCTGGTCAGGAGATCATGAAGCTGCACGGCGATCTGCACGACTTTATGCAGTGGAAAGGACCGATCCTCACCGACTCCGGCGGCTTCCAGGTCTTCAGCCTCGGCGATATTCGCAAAATCACCGAGCAGGGCGTGCACTTCCGCAACCCGATCAACGGCGATCCGATTTTCCTCGATCCGGAAAAATCCATGGAGATTCAGTACGATCTCGGTTCCGATATTGTGATGATCTTTGACGAATGTACGCCGTATCCGGCGGACTGGGATTACGCTAAGCGCTCGATGGAAATGTCCCTGCGCTGGGCGAAGCGCAGCCGCGATCGGTTTGACGGTCTGGGCAACAAAAACGCGCTGTTTGGCATCATTCAGGGCAGCGTTTACGAAGATTTACGTGATATCTCTGTTAAAGGTCTGGTAGAGATTGGCTTTGATGGCTACGCTGTCGGCGGTTTGGCTGTCGGCGAGCCGAAGGAAGATATGCACCGTATTCTGGAGCACGTCTGCCCGCAGATCCCGGCCGACAAGCCGCGATACCTGATGGGCGTCGGTAAGCCGGAAGATCTGGTTGAAGGGGTGCGTCGCGGGATCGATATGTTCGACTGCGTCATGCCGACGCGCAATGCGCGCAACGGCCACCTGTTCGTCACCGACGGCGTGGTGAAAATCCGTAACGCGAAGCACAAGAGCGATACTTCGCCGCTGGATGCAGAATGTGATTGCTACACCTGTCGCAACTATTCACGCGCTTACTTGCATCATCTTGACCGTTGCAACGAAATATTGGGCGCGCGACTCAATACCATTCATAACCTGCGATACTATCAGCGCTTAATGGCTGGTTTACGCAAGGCTATTGAAGAGGGTAAATTAGAGAGCTTCGTGACCGATTTTTACCAACGTCAGGGTCGAACCGTTCCACCTTTGAACGTTGACTAATTTTAATAATGAGGGAATTTCAATGAGCTTTTTTATTTCTGATGCGGTAGCAGCAACCGGTGGCGCGGCGCAGGGCAGCCCGATGTCTCTGATCCTGATGCTGGTGGTGTTTGGTCTGATTTTTTACTTCATGATCCTGCGCCCACAGCAGAAACGCACCAAGGAACATAAAAACCTGATGAACTCCATTGCCAAAGGCGATGAAGTACTGACCAACGGTGGCCTGGTTGGGCGCGTCACTAAAGTCGCGGAAAGCGGCTACATCGCTATCGCGCTGAACGATACCACTGAAGTGGTTATCAAACGTGACTTCGTAGCTGCCGTTCTGCCGAAAGGCACCATGAAGGCGCTGTAATTACCCATTTTCCCTAAGGGAACTGCCGTGTTAAACCGTTATCCTTTGTGGAAGTACGTCATGCTGGTCGTCGTCATTGTCGTCGGCTTAGTGTATGCGCTTCCCAACCTGTATGGTGAGGATCCGGCCGTTCAAATCACTGGCGCGCGCGGCGTCGCCGCCAGTGAGCAAACGCTGATCCAGGTCCAGAAAACACTACAAGAAGAAAAAATTACCGCGAAGTCTGTGGCACTGGAAGAGGGCGCAATTCTTGCGCGCTTCGACACCACTGATATCCAGCTGCGCGCGCGCGAAGCGCTGATGGGCGTGCTGGGTGACAAATACGTCGTGGCGCTTAACCTTGCTCCGGCAACCCCGCGCTGGCTGGCGGCCCTGTATGCCGAGCCGATGAAGCTGGGTCTTGATCTGCGCGGCGGCGTGCACTTCCTGATGGAAGTCGACATGGATACCGCGCTGGGCAAACTGCAGGAACAAAATATCGACAGCCTGCGCAGCGAACTGCGTGATAAAGGCATTCCTTACGCGACCGTGCGTAAAGAAGACAACTACGGCCTGAGCATCGCTTTCCGCGACAGCGCCGCGCGCGACCAGGCTATCTTATACCTTAGCCCTCGTCACCGCGATCTGGTTATCTCCACTCAGGGCAGCACTGGCCTGAAAGCCGTGATGACCGACGACCGTCTGAAAGAAGCCCGCGAATATGCCGTTCAGCAGAACATCAATATCCTGCGTAACCGTGTAAACCAGCTGGGCGTTGCCGAACCTCTGGTTCAGCGTCAGGGCGCCGACCGTATTGTGGTTGAACTGCCGGGTATCCAGGACACCGCGCGTGCGAAAGAGATCCTCGGCGCGACCGCGACCCTGGAATTCCGTCTGGTTAACACTAACGTTGATAGCGCCGCGGCGGCCGCCGGTCGCGTTCCGGGCGACTCTGAAGTGAAATATACCCGCGAAGGCCAGCCGGTTGTGCTGTACAAGCGCGTCATCCTCACCGGTGACCACATCACCGACTCGACGTCGAGCATGGATGAGTACAACCAGGCGCAGGTTAACATCTCCCTGGATAGCGCTGGCGGCAACATCATGTCTAACTTCACCAAGGACAACATCGGTAAACCGATGGCGACCCTGTTTGTGGAGTACAAAGACAGCGGGAAGAAAGATGCCAACGGGCGCGCGATTCTGGCGAAAGAGGAAGAGGTGATTAACATCGCCAACATCCAGTCTCGTCTGGGTAACAGCTTCCGTATTACCGGCATCAGCAACCCGACCGAAGCGCGCCAGCTCTCCCTGCTGCTGCGTGCAGGCGCGCTGATTGCGCCGATTCAGATTGTTGAAGAACGGACCATCGGTCCAACCCTCGGTATGCAGAACATCAAGCAGGGCCTGGAAGCGTGTCTGGCCGGTCTGGTGGTCTCCATCCTGTTTATGATCTTCTTCTACAAGAAGTTCGGCCTGATTGCGACCTCTGCGCTGGTGGCTAACCTGGTGCTGATTGTCGGCATTATGTCCCTGATTCCGGGGGCGACGCTGACCATGCCGGGGATTGCGGGGATCGTGTTAACCCTTGCGGTGGCGGTCGATGCGAACGTTCTGATTAACGAACGTATTAAAGAAGAGCTGAGCAACGGGCGCTCCGTGCAGCAGGCGATTGACGAAGGTTATCGCGGCGCGTTCAGCTCCATCTTTGATGCCAACATTACGACGCTTATCAAAGTCATTATCCTGTACGCGGTCGGTACCGGTGCCATTAAAGGGTTTGCGATTACCACCGGTATCGGTATTGCGACCTCAATGTTTACCGCTATCGTCGGCACCCGTGCCATCGTGAACCTGCTGTACGGCGGCAAGCGCGTTAAAAAGCTGTCTATCTGAGGAGTGCGTTGTGGCACAGGAATATACTGTTGAACAATTGAACCACGGCCGTAAAGTCTGGGACTTTATGCGCTGGGACTACTGGGCTTTCGGCATTTCAGGTTTTCTGCTGATTTTGTCCATCGCTATTATTGGCGTGCGCGGGTTTAACTGGGGTCTGGATTTCACCGGCGGTACGGTGATTGAGATCACCCTCGAAAAACCTGTCGATATGGACCAGGTGCGTCAGTCGCTGCAGAAGGCGGGCTTTGAAGAGCCGCAGCTGCAAAACTTCGGCAGCAGCCGCGACATCATGGTGCGTATGCCGCCGGTGCATGACGCCAACGGCAGCCAGGAGCTGGGCAGCAAGGTCGTTAGCGTGATTAACGACTCGACCAGCCAGAACGCGACGGTCAAACGTATTGAGTTTGTGGGGCCGAGCGTTGGCGCGGACCTTGCGCAGACCGGCGCGCTGGCGCTGATAGCTGCGCTGGTATGTATCCTGATCTACGTCGGCTTCCGCTTTGAGTGGCGTCTGGCGGCAGGGGTGGTTATCGCGCTGGCGCACGACGTGGTGATCACCATGGGCGTGCTGTCGCTACTGCATATCGAGATCGACCTGACCATTGTGGCCTCGTTGATGTCGGTTATCGGCTACTCGCTGAACGACAGTATCGTGGTATCCGACCGTATTCGTGAAAACTTCCGCAAGATTCGCCGCGGTACGCCGTACGAAATCTTTAACGTGTCGTTGACGCAAACGCTGCACCGTACCTTGATCACCTCCGGGACAACCTTGATGGTTATCCTGATGCTGTACCTCTTCGGCGGTCCGATTCTGGAAGGCTTCTCGCTGACCATGCTCATCGGTGTCTCCATCGGTACGGCTTCTTCTATCTACGTCGCGTCCGCGCTGGCGCTGAAGCTGGGCATGAAGCGCGAGCACATGCTGCAGCAGAAAGTCGAGAAAGAAGGGGCGGATCAGCCGTCAATTCTGCCGTAAGGCAATCGCGTAGCGATAAAACGAATCCCGGTCGCAAGGCCGGGATTTTTTTATTACAGCCGCCCGGATTTTGGTTACTCTCCCGTATCAGCACGCAATGACATGGAGAAATGCCGATGGCTGTCGTAACGCTTTCCACCGTTCCTCAACCCCCGCTCTGGCACGATGTGCCTTCCGTTACGCTTAACGACGACACGCTGCGGCTGCGCAAGTCCAGGGTGCTGGCAAATATGCGTCAGTCCGGCGTAGACACGCTTATCGTCTATGCCGACAAAGAGCACGGCGGCAACTTTGAGTATCTCACCGGCTTTATTCCCCGTTTCGAAGAGGCGCTGCTGGTGCTGCATCGGGACGGTGAAGCGGTGCTGGTGCTGGGTAACGAGAATCTCAAGCTGGCAGGCCATGCCCGGCTGGAAAACCGTGTGATTCACGCCCCGTGGTTTTCGCTGCCCAATCAGCCGATGGAAACCGGTAAAACGCTGGCTCAGCGGCTTCAGGAGGCAGGCGTTGCGGCGGAAAACCGAATCGGCCTGGCGGGCTGGAAGCTCTTTACCGGCGCGGCGGATGACCGCGCGCAGATGTTCGATCTGCCTGCCTTTATCGTGGACGCTATTCGCCAGGCCGCCGGCCCGCAGGCAAGATTAACTAACGCCACCGGCATTTTTATCGACCCGGCAAGCGGAGCGCGAGTCACCAATAATGCCAACGAGCTGGCGCACTATGAGTACGGCGCAAATCTGGCTTCCACCGCGATTCTCACCGCGCTTAACGCCGTTGCGCCGGGTAAAACGGAAAAGCAAATCGGCGCGCTGCTGGCGGCGGAAGGGCAGCCTAATAGCGTGGTGATGATTGCCGCTACCGGCGAGCGCTTCGCCTGGGCGAATCTTTATCCGGGCGATAAGGTGATTCAGCGCGGAGATAAATTCTCGCTGACCACCGGCTTCAAAGGCGGCCTGAGCAGCCGCGCCGCCTACGTGGTGGCCGATGAGAGCGAACTGGCGCCCGAGGTGGCTGATTATCTTGAGGTCGTGGCGAAGCCCTATTTCAACGCGGTGGTGAACTGGCTGGAAAATCTGCGCATCGGCATGCGCGGCGGCGATATGTATGCGCTGATAGAGCAGGCGTTGCCGAAGGCGGAATATCACTGGCACCTGAATCCGGGGCATCTGGTCGCGGATGAGGAGTGGCTCTGTTCGCCCATTGGCCCCCATTCAACCGCCTGCCTGCAAAGCGGGATGATACTGCAAATCGACATCATTCCTTCCCGCCCGGGCTACGGCGGCGCAAGCATTGAAGATACCGTGGCGCTTGCCGATAGCGCGTTGCGTCGGGAGCTGGCGCAGCGCTATCCCGAACTCTGGCAGCGTATTGTCGCCCGGCGCTTGTATATCGGCGAGCAGCTTGGCATTGTGCTTCCTGAAGAGGTGCTGCCATTTTCCAGTACCGTGGGATACCTGCGTCCGTGGCTGCTGAGTCCCGAGCGCGCGCTGGTGTGCGCACCATACTGACACAATGCTGTCAGTAGGCCTGTCTTACACTCCTCCTGAACCCAAACAATGGACAGGAGGATGTATGAACAACGTAATTAACTGGTTTGAGATCCCGGTTGCGGAGATGGATCGTGCCGTGGCGTTTTACGAGCCGGTGATGCAGGTGACGCTGCGTCGGGAAAAAATGGATTGCATCGAGATGGCCGTTTTCCCGCATGAGGATCCGGCTCCCGGCGGCGCGCTGGCAAAGTTCGATGGCGTTAAGCCCTCCGATCAGGGATGTATTATCTATCTGCATACTGACAATCTGGCGGCCACGCTCGATCGCGTCAACTCGGCGGGCGGAAGCTGCGCGTTTGGCCCCCTTGATCTGGCGGACGATATCGGCACGATTGCCCTGTTTATCGACAGTGAGGGTAATCGGATTGGCCTTCACCAACCCGCGTAAATGAGAAAACAGAAATGAGCCGACGCGCCGACCGTCTTTTTCAAATCGTCCAGATCCTGCGCGGGAGGAGATTAACCACCGCCGGGCTGCTGGCCGAGCGGCTCGGCGTGTCAGAGCGCACCATCTACCGTGATATTCGCGACCTCTCGCTCTCCGGCGTCCCGGTTGAGGGGGAAGCAGGGAGCGGCTACCGGCTGCTGGCGGGCTATGACCTACCGCCGCTGATGCTGACAACTCAGGAATCGGAAGCGCTGATGGCCGCTATACGGCTGCTGCAAACCTGGGGCGGCGCCTCGCTGTCCCAGGCGCTGGAGTCGGCGCAGGAAAAAGTGCTGGCCATTTTGCCTGCCGAGAGCCGGCGTAAGGCGGAGCAGTCGCGCGTGTTCGCACCGGACTTTGGTGCACAGGGCTATAGTAAAGATCAGTTTGATATAGTGCATCGGGCAGTCTCCGCCCAGCAGGCGCTGGGGCTGCGCTATCGCGATGAAGCGGGAAACGTGTCGCAGCGTGACGTACTGCCGCTGGGGCTTTTTTTCTGGGGCGAGCGCTGGCTGCTGGTGACCTGGTGCGAACTGCGGGAAGATTATCGCTGTTTTCGCCTCGACCGCTGTCTGGAGATTTCCGCCACCGGGCGTCATTTCAGCGAACGAGCCGATCGCTCATTGAGTGATTTCTTGCGTAAGGTGAGATGCGAAGAGCGTTAGCTTTTATGATCCCCGGCGTAGTTGCCGGGGATCATCGAGCCGATTAGAAGTTGTAGCCGACCACGAAGTAACCACCCCAGCCGGTAGAGCGGACGTTAAAGTCGCCGTCGCCGAAGTTCAGCTTCGCGTCATCCGCCCACTGGCCGCCGTTGTGGAAGTAACGCGCCACGACGGAGTAGTGCCAGTGATCGTAGTTCAGCGCCAGGATATGGCTGGACGCGATGGAGTTGCTGGTGCGTGAATGCTTACCGTTCAAATCATAAGCGTTGTCATCGCCCAGATCGGAGCCCCAGTCAAAGTTGGTGAAGCCGATATAGCTCAGTGAACCGCCCCACAGGTCGGTCAGCGGCACGAAGTATTTCACTTTGAAGCGGTAGCCGTCCCACTCGTTCTCGTTTGATGCGCCATAGTTTTGCCACTGATATTTCGCATAGACGTTGAGCGAGAGGCTCATCGGCAGGCCGGTATCGATATCGGTACCCAGACCCATATACCAGGTGCTCTGACGACCGGACTTGTTGCGGCCCATGTCGTAGATATAGTTGTTAGCGAAATACCACTCTTTGAACGGGCCGAAGCTGAGGTCGGTACCGGTCAGTTTGTCGATGGAGAAGCGCGGCTCAATTTCCATAAACAGCGGAGAACCGTGGTTCCAGATACCTTTCGCGTTGGTGTTACCACCGAAGAATACCGGCGCATCCATATAGCCATAGAAATCAAACCAGTCTTTCTTGGCGAACGCTTCATATTCCAGATAAGTATCGTTACGGATCTGCGGCCCAAAACGAGTGTGGTAGCTACCCACCACGTTTACACTCTGGTGCCACCAATCAGACAGGTATTGCGGTTTGTCGTTTTCTGCCGCGCTGGCAGAGAAAGATGCGGAGAGCGCCAGAGCTGTGCCGGCTGCCAGTAATGTTTTTTTCATAATGATGCCACTGTTTAAATTAAGCCTGAAGGCGTTAAAAGAAGCGCCGAAGCGTTTCTAAATATTTCGTATTTCTGTGGCGTCTATTATAGGAATCATTGCTCACAAAAATATGTGTTGTTTCACATAACGAACATATGCGTAATCGATTGCGTTCACGATTTTATGCATTTCTTGCGGGAATGCCACCGAAATTCATAAATTCTGGCAATTTTTAGTGAACTGAATGGAAAATCTGTAAGTGGATTAGCATGAGGGGAGGGGAGCCGGATGTTCAGGGCATCCGGCTGAGGGCGTTACGGCGTGTTTGCGGGCTGGATATCGTGGATGCGGACAAAGCCAACCTGCTCGGGCGTTACGCCATTCAGGCGTAGCGGAATATCGACGTCGCTCGGCGCCAGAACGCTTGCCGGCGCGCTAATCAGCTGATTTTGTACGTTAACTTCCTGATAGCTATCGGTGGTGCCGCTGATCTGCCCGGAGGCGACCGTCGCGCTAAAGGCCGGCAGCGGATCGTTTGATTCACCCTGGATACGCAGGGTCAGGCGGGTACCGTCGCCATCCGGCGCGATATTGAGCAGCGACATGCGCAGAGTACCAATCTGACTTTTGAGACGGGCCGGCGTTTTCGCCTCCGGCAGCAGGTATACGCCGCTGCTCGATTTCGCATTCAGCACGTTTTGCTGGGTAATTTTGACCGTTTGCTGGTTGAGCTGGGTCATCTCTTTGCTCAGGGTGCTCACGCTCTGGTTCATCTGGCGGATTTCGCTTTGCTGCGCGCAGGCGCTGAGGGTGAAAATGCTACCCACAATGGCCAGCTTTAAATAACGTCTTGTCATAGTTGGGATTCCGTTAACAGAGGATGCTTAATGGTAGACCGATCGGATAATCGCACTATAGATCCTTTGTCTCAAAAGCTCTTTCTTTGTTGTCGGGTCGCTTCGCGGTAAACTACCCGTTAGTTTAACTACATGTCAGGACGCGCCATGCATTGCCCTTTCTGTTTCGCCGTAGATACCAAAGTTATCGACTCTCGTCTGGTGGGCGAGGGCTCTTCCGTGCGTCGTCGTCGTCAGTGTCTGGTCTGTAATGAACGTTTTACGACGTTTGAAGTGGCGGAACTGGTGATGCCGCGAGTCGTAAAAAGCAACGACGTGCGCGAGCCTTTTAATGAGGACAAACTGCGCAGCGGTATGCTGAAAGCGCTGGAGAAGCGTCCGGTCAGCTCAGACGATGTCGAAATGGCGGTTAACCATATAAAAACCCACCTGCGCGGGACCGGCGAGCGGGAAGTGCCGAGCAAAATGATCGGCAACCTGGTGATGGAGCAGCTGAAAAAGCTCGATAAAGTCGCCTACATCCGCTTTGCTTCCGTCTATCGCAGCTTCGAAGATATCAAAGAGTTTGGCGAAGAGATCGCCCGCTTACAGGACTGAGCCGATGCAGGATGAAATATACATGGCGCGAGCGCTGAAGCTGGCCGCGCGCGGACGCTTCACCACGCACCCAAACCCGAATGTCGGCTGCGTGATCGTTAAAGATGGCCAGATCGTCGGCGAAGGTTTTCACTATCGCGCCGGTGAACCGCACGCGGAAGTGCACGCGCTGCGCATGGCGGGCGAAAAAGCGAAAGGCGCGACGGCGTACGTCACGCTGGAGCCCTGTAGCCATCACGGGCGCACGCCGCCGTGCTGCGAGGCGCTGATTGCCGCAGGGGTGACCCGCGTGGTTGCGGCGATGCAGGACCCGAACCCGCAGGTCGCGGGTCGCGGTTTGTACCGTTTGCAGCAGGAAGGGGTTGACGTCAGTCACGGGCTGATGATGAACGAAGCCGAGGCGCTGAATAAAGGTTTTCTTAAGCGGATGCGCACCGGTTTTCCCTGGATTCAGTTAAAAATGGGCGCATCGCTGGATGGGCGCACGGCGATGGCCAGCGGAGAGAGCCAGTGGATCACCTCACCGCAGGCGCGGCGCGATGTGCAGCGCCTGCGCGCGCAAAGCCACGCCATCCTGACCAGCAGCGCGACGGTGCTGGCGGATGACCCGGCGCTAACCGTACGCTGGGACGAGCTCAACGCCGACACCCAGGCGCTGTACCCGCAGGAAAACCTGCGCCAGCCTTTGCGCATCGTTATCGATAGTCAGAATCGCGTCACGCCGCAGCATCGTATCGTGGAGCAGGCGGGTGAAACGCTGTTTGCCCGTACCCGTGCAGATGAACGCCAGTGGCCGGAGAACGTACGCACGCTGCTGGTGCCGGAGCATAACGGTCGCCTGGATCTGGTGGTCCTGATGATGCTGCTGGGCAAACAGCAAATTAACTCGATCTGGGTGGAAGCAGGCCCCACCCTTGCCGGCGCGCTGCTGGAGGCCGGGCTGGTGGACGAGCTTATCGTCTATATTGCGCCTAAACTGTTAGGCAGCGATGCGCGCGGATTATGTGTACTGCCGGGGCTTGAGAAACTTGAGCAAGCACCCCATTTCAAATTCAATGAAATACGTCATGTAGGCCCGGATATTTGCCTGCATTTAGTGAACGCTTGATTTCCCCGGACAAAAGGGAAAGCAGTGCGCCGATTATTATGATAGAATCCGCCCCCCTTGCGGGGCCAAATGAACTGAACCCGAAGGAAGAGTATGAACATTATTGAAGCTAACGTTGCTACCCCGGACGCTCGCGTCGCCATCACCATCGCGCGTTTCAACAACTTTATCAACGACAGCCTGCTGGATGGCGCGATTGACGCCCTGAAGCGTATTGGCCAGGTCAAAGATGAAAACATTACCGTGGTTTGGGTTCCAGGCGCGTATGAGCTGCCGCTGGCGGCTGACGCACTGGCGAAAACCGGTAAGTATGACGCAGTGATCGCGTTGGGTACCGTTATCCGTGGCGGCACCGCGCACTTTGAATATGTGGCTGGCGGTGCAAGCAATGGCCTGGCGCACGTCGCTCAGGACAGCGGAATCCCGGTAGCCTTCGGTGTTCTGACCACAGAAAGTATTGAACAAGCCATCGAACGCGCTGGCACCAAAGCCGGTAACAAAGGCGCTGAAGCCGCGTTGACCGCGCTGGAAATGATTAACGTATTGAAAGCCATCAAGGCCTGATTTTTGTAAGGGGAATTCCGTGAAACCTGCTGCTCGTCGCCGCGCCCGTGAGTGTGCTGTCCAGGCGCTTTACTCCTGGCAGTTGTCCAAAAACGACATCGCTGATGTCGAATACCAGTTCCTGGCGGAACAGGATGTGAAAGATGTAGACGTTCTGTATTTCCGCGAACTGCTGTCCGGAGTGGCGACTAACAGCGCGTATCTCGACGGCCTGATGAAGCCGTATCTTTCTCGTCTGCTGGACGAGCTGGGTCAGGTGGAAAAAGCGGTGCTGCGTATCGCACTGTTTGAGCTGTCAAAGCGTAGCGATGTACCGTACAAAGTTGCGATTAACGAAGCCATCGAACTGGCGAAAACCTTTGGCGCTGAAGATAGCCATAAGTTTGTCAACGGCGTGCTGGACAAAGCTGCCCCGGTAATTCGTCCCAACAAAAAGTAAATTCCAGGGCCGGTTTTTGCAGAGTCTCACTTCTGCAAACCGGCCTTATTCTTTTCTTTTTCTGAGGCATAACGTATGGCATGCGGCGAATTCTCCCTGATTGCCCGTTATTTTGATCGCGTAAAAAGCGCACGTCTTGATGTTGAAACCGGCATTGGCGACGACTGCGCGCTCCTGAACATCCCCGAGAAAAAAACGCTGGCAATCAGCACCGACACCCTGGTGGCGGGAAACCATTTTTTACCCGATATCGACCCTGCCGACCTCGCCTATAAAGCGCTGGCGGTCAACCTGAGCGACCTGGCGGCAATGGGCGCTGAACCGGCGTGGCTAACCCTGGCCCTGACCCTGCCGGAAGCGGACGAAGCCTGGCTTGAGGCCTTTAGCGACAGCCTGTTCGTGCAGCTTAATTATTACGATATGCAGCTCATTGGCGGCGATACCACGCGCGGACCGCTGTCGATGACGCTGGGTATTCACGGCTATGTGCCGACGGGACGCGCTTTGAAGCGCTCCGGGGCAAAGCATGGCGACTGGATTTACGTCACCGGCACGCCGGGAGACAGCGCCGCGGGTCTGGCGATTTTGCAGGATCGGCTGCAGGTTGAAGATGACGCCGACGCGGATTATCTCCTGGCGCGCCATCTGCGTCCGCTGCCGCGGGTTCTGCAGGGGCAGGCGCTGCGCGATTTGGCGAACGCCGCCATCGATCTCTCCGACGGCCTGATTTCTGACCTGGGGCATATTCTCAAGGCCAGCGGCTGCGGCGCGCGCGTCGATCTTGATGCGATGCCGTTCTCGGATGCGATGCTGCGCCAGGTTGAGCCTGAGCAGGCGCTGCGCTGGGCGCTCTCCGGCGGTGAAGATTACGAGCTGTGCTTTACCGTACCTGAACTCAATCGCGGGGCGCTGGACGTGGCCCTTGCCAACCTCGGCGCGCGTTTTACCTGCATTGGGCAGATCCTGCCGGAATCGGAAGGTCTGCAGTTCATACGCGAAGGTAAGCCCGTCACGTTCGATTTTAAGGGATACGATCATTTTGGCGCGTAGTAGAGATGTGGCGAAAAGCCGCCTGAAGATGAGCAACCCCTGGCATCTGCTGGCAACGGGATTTGGCAGCGGCCTTAGCCCCGTGGTTCCCGGCACTATGGGATCGCTGGCGTCGATCCCCTTCTGGTATTTGCTGACCTTACTCCCCTGGCAGCTCTATTCGCTGGCGGTGATGATGAGCATCTGCATTGGCGTCTATATTTGCCACCGTACGGCGAAAGATATGGGTACCCACGATCATGGCAGCATTGTCTGGGATGAGTTTGTCGGGATGTGGATCACCCTGATGGCTCTACCGACGATGGACTGGCAGTGGGTCGCCGCTGGATTTGTGATTTTCCGCCTCTTTGATATGTGGAAGCCGTGGCCCATCCGCTGGTTCGACCGCAATATCCACGGCGGGATGGGGATCATGGTGGACGATATTGTCGCCGGGGTGATTTCCGCCGGGGTGCTGTACGTGATTGGCCACCACTGGCCGATTGGTCTTTTCTAAACCCGGTCCGGCGCGGCTGGCCTGGCGCCTCTGGGAAATCGAGCTGGCAGGCTTTTCCCGGAGGCGGTGGTGAACTCGTCGTCAGCAGATGCTGGTGAACCTGTAGCCCGGCTAAGCGCAGCGCGAGCCGGGAATCGGCAGGGAACCGCGCGTTACTTGAACCCCACAATCGGGTGCGGTTTATACGGCGTCTCCAGCTTTTCAATCTGATCCGGCGTCAGCGTTAAATCGACCGCATGCAGCAGCTCATCCAGCTGCTCCTGCCTTGAGGCGCCGATAATCGGCGCGGCCACGCCCGGCTTGCTCAATAGCCAGGCCAGCGCCACCTGCGCGCGGTTGGCGTCAAGCTCTTCCGCGACTTCGGCCAGGTTTGTCGCGATCAGTTCATCATTCTCATCAGTGGCATTGTAAAGCGCCTTACCGACTTCATCGGATACCAGACGGGCGGTGGTTTCCCCCCACGGACGGGTCAGGCGACCGCGCGCCAGCGGACTCCACGGCATCACCGCGACGCCTTCACGGCTGCACAGTGGCAGCATTTCGTTTTCTTCTTCACGATAAATCAGATTGTAGTGATCCTGCATGGTGACGAAGCGGGCCCAGTTATTCTGCCGCTGTAGCGCTAACGCCTGGGCAAACTGACGGGCATGCATTGAGGATGCGCCGATATAGCGGGCTTTACCCGCCTTGACGACGTCGTTTAGCGCTTCGAGAGTTTCTTCAATGGGCGTGGTGTAATCCCAGCGATGGATTTGCAGCAAATCGACATACTCCATGCCGAGGCGGCGCAGGCTGTCGTCAATGGAGCGCAGGATCTGCGCGCGCGACAGTCCCTGCGGCAGATCGCCCACCTGATGGTAAACCTTGGTGGCGACGATCACGGAATCGCGACGAGCATACTCACGCAGCGCGCGCCCGAGGATCTCTTCGCTGCTGCCGTCAGAGTAGTTATTCGAGGTGTCGAAGAAGTTAATGCCGCCCTCGAGGGCGTATTTTATCAGCGGGCGGCTGCTCTCTTCCGGTAAGGTCCATGCATGGTTACCGCGGTCCGGTTCGCCAAAGGTCATACAGCCGAGGCAGAGTCGGGAAACGCGGAGATCGGTATCGCCAAGAGGGATATAGTGCATAGTGCGCTCCTGCTACGGGTAAAGGGTATCCTTTAAGCATAGCAGGAGCGGTGGCGGCAATTATGCCAGCCAGGCGTGGATTTTGGCTTCTATTCCGGCGGCGTCCAGGCCGAGGTCGGCGTGCGCTTCTTCCTGGGTTCCCTGCGGGATAAAGAAATCAGGCAGGCCGAGATTGAGCACAGGAATCGCGCGGCGGCGGGACATCAGCAGCTCATTCACGCCGCTGCCCGCACCGCCCATAATGGCATTCTCTTCCAGGGTGACCAGCACTTCGTGTTCTGCGGCCAGCTGTAGCACCAGCGCTTCATCCAGCGGTTTGGCAAAGCGCATATCCACCAGGGTGGCGTTAAGCTTTTCCGCGACTTTTGCCGCCTGCGGCAGCAGCGTGCCGAAGTTCAGAATCGCGATTTTTTCACCTTCGCGTTTCACTACGCCTTTACCGATAGGCAGCGAGGCCAGCGGTTCAAAGGCCGCGCCGGTACCGGAGCCGCGCGGATAGCGCACCGCGCTCGGGCCGTCGTTGTAGTGATAACCGGTATACAGCATCTGGCGGCACTCGTTCTCATCGCTGGGGGTCATGATGACCATGTCAGGAATGCAGCGCAGGAAGGAGATATCAAACGCGCCCTGATGGGTTTGCCCATCGGCGCCGACGATACCCGCACGGTCGATAGCGAACAGCACCGGCAGCTTCTGGATGGCGACATCGTGAATCACCTGATCGTAGGCGCGCTGCAGGAAGGTGGAGTAGATCGCCACCACCGGCTTATAGCCGCCGATCGCCAGGCCGGCGGCAAAGGTCACCGCGTGCTGCTCGGCAATGGCCACGTCGAAATACTGGTCGGGGTATTTTTTCGAGAACTCGACCATCCCGGAACCTTCGCGCATCGCTGGCGTGACGGCCATCAGCTTGTCATCTTTCGCGGCGGTTTCGCACAGCCAGTCGCCAAAGATTTTCGAGTAAGAGGGCAGGCCGCCGCTGCTTTTCGGCAGCACGCCGCTGGTGTGATCGAATTTTGGCACCGCGTGGAAGGTGATCGGGTCTTTTTCGGCGGGCTCATAGCCGCGGCCTTTTTTGGTCATAATATGCAGGAACTGCGGCCCTTTCAGGTCGCGCATATTCTTCAGCGTATTTACCAGACCGATAACATCATGACCGTCCACCGGCCCAATGTAGTTAAAGCCCAGCTCTTCAAACAGGGTCCCCGGAACCACCATCCCTTTGATATGTTCCTCGGTGCGTTTGAGCAGCTCTTTAATCGGCGGCACGCCAGAGAAGACCTTTTTGCCGCCTTCGCGCAGCGTGGAGTAGAGTTTGCCGGAGAGCAGCTGCGCCAGATGATTGTTTAGCGCACCGACGTTCTCGGAGATCGACATTTCGTTGTCGTTGAGCACCACCAGCAGATCGGGTTTGATATCGCCAGCGTGGTTCATCGCTTCAAACGCCATGCCGGCGGTTATCGCCCCGTCGCCGATTACGCAAACCGCGCGGCGCTGCTTATCCTCTTTGGCTGCGGCGATAGCTATGCCGATTCCGGCAGAGATGGAGGTCGACGAGTGGCCGACGCTCAGGACGTCATACTCGCTTTCTCCGCGCCACGGGAAGGGGTGCAGCCCGCCTTTCTGGCGGATGGTGCCAATCCGATCGCGGCGTCCGGTCAGAATTTTATGCGGGTAAGCCTGGTGGCCGACGTCCCAGATCAGGCGATCGAAAGGCGTGTTGTAGACGTAATGCAGCGCCACGGTTAGTTCTACCGTACCGAGCCCGGAGGCAAAGTGTCCGCTGGAGCGGCTGACGCTGTCCAGCAGATAACGCCGCAGTTCGTCGCACAGTTTCGGCAGGCTATCTTTCGGCAACAAACGCAACTCCTGGGTGGAATCCACCAGCGCCAGGGTCGGGTATTTGGCAATATCAAAACTCATCAGAGACTCATTTATTGTTTATTTATCACGCTGAATTATGTAATTCGCGAGCGCTTCCAGTGCCGTGGTATCCAGAGATTGCGCGGCCAGCTCAGTTAACGACCGGCGGGCGTCGGTAATCAGGTCAAAGGCCTTTTTCCGGGCTTGCTCGAGTCCCAAAAGGGCGGGGTAGGTACTTTTGCCCAGCTGCTGGTCGGCTCCCTGACGTTTGCCAAGTGTGGCAGTATCCCCTACCACGTCGAGAATGTCATCCTGGACCTGGAAGGCGAGACCGATGTTCTCGGCGTATCGATCGAGAGCGGGTAGCGCCCTGCGTCCGGCTTCACCTGCGCTCAGCGCGCCCATTCGTACCGCGGCGCGAATCAACGCGCCGGTCTTATGGCGGTGAATTCGCTCCAGCGACGTCAGATCAACCTGATGGCCTTCCGCTTCCAGATCCAGCGCCTGACCGCCGCACATACCCGCGATGCCGCTGGCCTGGGCCAGCTCAGAAATCATCGCCAGGCGATCGCGATCCGGCACTTCCGGCATCGGCGCATCACTCAGTATAGAAAACGCCAGCGTTTGTAGGGCGTCTCCGGCAAGAATTGCGTTCGCTTCGCCGAATTTTATATGGCAGGTCGGCTGGCCGCGGCGTAAATCGTCATCGTCCATCGCCGGGAGATCATCGTGCATCAGCGAATAGGCATGGATGCATTCGACGGCGGCGGCAGGGGCATCCAGCGTAGCGCGGCTAACGCCAAACATATCGCCGGTCGCGTAAACCAGGAACGGGCGCAGGCGTTTGCCGCCTAATAGTGCGCCATACTGCATGGCTTCGACCAGCGGAGTGTTCTGAAAGGGCTGCGGAGCGATAAAACGGCGCAGCGCTTCGTTAGCCTGCTCGACGCACGCCTGTAGCTGTTGCGGGAAGTCCATTTATTCAGCGTCCGGCGTAAAAGGGGTAAGCGGCGCGTCTTCGCTATCCGCCAGCAGAATTTGTACGCGCTGTTCGGCCTGCTGCAGCTTTGCCTGCCCCTGGCGCGCCAGCTGGATCCCGCGCTCGAATTCGCCGAGCGCTTCTTCTAACGGCAGCGAGCCGCTTTCCAGACGATTAACAATTTGCTCCAGCTCGCCCAGGGCGGTTTCAAAGCTGGCCGGGGCCTCATTTTTCTTTGGCATAGTGAATATAGACTCTTGTAATGTCTCGATGGCTATCAATATGGTAACGAAGTCGCGCGGTTAATCAAATAACGCGCAATGCCAGGTGAAAAGCGTCCAATAGTGGTATACTCCGCGCCCTGGATGCAGACGCCAGTCGCGCCTGTACAACTTTTTATGCTTAAAGCCCCGTCGGGCTTGCCAACGAATAGTGTCGCCATGAAGTTTATCATTAAATTGTTCCCGGAAATCACCATCAAAAGCCAATCTGTGCGATTGCGCTTCATTAAAATTTTAACCGGGAACATTCGTAACGTTCTCAAAAACTATGATGAGACGCTTGCCGTCGTTCGTCACTGGGATCATATCGAGGTCCGGGCGAAGGATGAAAACCAGCGTCCGGCTATTCGCGATGCCCTGACCCGTATCCCCGGTATCCACCATATTCTGGAAGTCGAAGACGTTCCTTATACCTCTCTGCACGATATTTTCGAGCAGACGCTGCCGCTGTGGCGTGACGCGCTGGAAGGTAAAACGTTCTGCGTGCGCGTTAAGCGTCGCGGTAAGCATGAGTTTACCTCAATCGAAGTGGAGCGCTACGTCGGCGGCGGTTTGAACCAGCATATTGAAACGGCGCGAGTGAAGCTGACCGATCCCGATGTGACGGTTAACCTCGAGATCGAAAACGATCGCCTGCTGCTGGTTAAAGGGCGCTACGAAGGTATCGGCGGTTTCCCGATCGGCACCCAGGAAGACGTGCTGTCGCTCATTTCCGGCGGTTTCGACTCCGGCGTTTCCAGCTATATGCTGATGCGCCGCGGCTGCCGCGTGCATTACTGCTTCTTTAACCTCGGCGGCGCGGCCCATGAAATCGGCGTGCGTCAGGTCGCGCACTATCTGTGGAACCGCTTCGGCAGCTCACACCGCGTGCGCTTCGTGGCGATTAACTTCGAGCCGGTGGTGGGTGAGATCCTGGAGAAAGTCGACGACGGTCAGATGGGCGTGGTGCTCAAGCGCATGATGGTGCGCGCGGCGTCAAAAGTCGCCGAGCGCTACGGCGTCCAGGCGCTGGTCACCGGCGAGGCGTTAGGCCAGGTTTCCAGCCAGACGCTGACCAACCTGCGCCTGATCGACAACGTCTCGGATACGCTGATTCTGCGTCCGCTGATTTCGCACGATAAAGAGCACATTATTGACCTCGCGCGTGAAATCGGCACTGAAGATTTTGCCCGCACCATGCCGGAATACTGCGGCGTTATCTCGAAGAGCCCCACCGTGAAAGCGGTGAAGGCGAAGATCGAGGCGGAAGAAGAGCACTTCGATTTCAGCATCCTCGAGAAAGTGGTGGCGGAAGCGAGCAACATTGATATCCGCGATATCGCTCAGCAGACCGAGCAGGATGTAGTGGAAGTGGAAACCGTCAGCGGTTTTGGCCCTGACGACGCGATCCTCGATATCCGCTCTATCGACGAGCAGGACGATAAGCCGCTGAAGGTGGAAGGCGTGGACGTGGTTTCTCTGCCGTTCTATAAGCTGAGCACCAAATTTGGCGATCTCGACCAGAGTAAAACCTGGCTGCTGTGGTGCGAGCGTGGGGTGATGAGCCGCCTGCAGGCGCTGTATCTGCGCGAGCAGGGCTTTGAAAACGTGAAGGTATATCGCCCCTAGTTCTGCAGGAGCAAGGCGCAATCATGAAAACGGCAACCCTGGGTTGCCGTTTTGCGTTTATTCGTAGTAGTTATAAATTCCTGCCGCCATCACCAGCTGTGAAGCGACTTCGTGCGCTTTTTCGCGTCCAACCAGCAGGTCGATCATCTTCAAGGCGAAATCAATTGAGGTTCCCGGCCCCTGGCTGGTGAGCAGCTTAACGCGAGCGTCCCAGACGACGCGCTTATCCTGCCACTGCTCGGCGGGGATGCGTTCTTTCAGCGCCGGAAAGCCGGTCATATTGCCGATGGGGAAAAGGTTGTGCGGCACCAGCACGGTCGGCGCCGCGGCGCAAATCGCCGCAACGATGCGCCCGGAAAGATGGAATTGACGTACTGTTTCAACCAGCAGCGGGCTGTCGCGAAAGCACTCCGCACCCTTAATGCCGCCGGGCAGAACAAGGATATCGAAGTCGCCATCGGCCACTTCGACCAGCGGCGCATCGGCCAGTAGCTTAACGCCGCGCGAGCAGACAATGGTCAGGCTGCCATCGCTGGCAACGCTGGCGGTCGTGACCTTTACTCCTCCGCGAACGAGTAAATCAATGGTGGTGACCGCTTCGGTCTCTTCGCTACCAGGGGCGAGGCAAATCAGTGCCGACGCGCTCATATTCATTCTCCTTACGCTTTACCAGTTCAAACAGGCGGGTATTCTCAGGTACGGCGATACCGTGGGCTCGGGCGCGTTTTAACAGATAACCGGTGATATAGTCGATTTCCGTATGGCGCTGGGCGAGAATATCCTGCAGCATGGAGGAGGTATTTTCTGCCGTACTTTCAATAACCTGATGTACATAGAATAACAGGTTTTCCGGCGAGGTATGCATCCCCTCGCGATCCATCACCGCCGCAACTTCATAACAAATCGCGGCGACCTCCTGCGGGTATTCGCGTAAATCGCCGTTCTGACAGTTTTTTAACGCCGTCAGCGGGTTAATCACACAGTTTACCGCCAGCTTGCTCCAGGTCGCGGGGTAGATATTGTTATGCCAGGCGACGTCGGGCAGCACGCTCTGCAGTACATCAGCGAGATAGCTATAATCCTCAGGGTAGGCTTTCGCTGGGCCAATATGGCTGGTGCCGTTGGCGACGTGGACGATTACGTTGCCGTCGCGGCGGGCCGCCTGCGTTGTCGAAGCCAGAAGCAGCGGCTGTTTGAGGCTCTTAAGCTCGTCAACGGTACCCATACCGTTGTGCATGAGCAGAACAGGTACTGACGACGGCAGGATGGCGCTCAGGTTTTTTACCGCGTTAGAGACCTGCCAGGCTTTGAGGGTGACCAGCAGCAGGTCGCTGCTGGCGAGAAAATCAGGATCGTTAGCGGTAAACGATTCATTAAACACGCTGCCGTCGGTTTCAATCACATTGACGCTACAGAATGGCTGTGGGACGCGTAACCAGCCCTGGACTTCATGTCCGTGTTTGTACAGCGCAGTTAGCCATAACTGTCCCAGTGCACCGCATCCGAGTACGGTTACTTTCATTATTCCTCCTCACCTGTGAGTGCTGCATCAGGTGCTCATGGCTAAAGTATAGCGTTATCAGTTATCCTTTCGGGATAACAAGTTGAGTTATGTCGCGTTGCGGGTATTATGCAACGCAAAAGAAACTGAAGGAGAGGAAAAGATGCCATCTTTCGATATTGTCTCTGAAGTCGATCTTCAGGAAGTTCGAAACGCCGTAGAGAACGCGACCCGCGAAGTTGAATCGCGTTTTGATTTCCGTAACGTCGAAGCGAGCTTTGAGCTGAACGAAAAAAACGAGACCATCAAGGTCCTCAGCGAGTCTGATTTCCAGATTAACCAGCTGTTGGATATTCTGCGCGCCAAGCTGCTGAAACGCGGAATTGAGGGCAGTTCTATCGAAGTGCCGGACGAGTTCGTGCACAGCGGTAAAACCTGGTTTGTCGATGCGAAGCTGAAGCAGGGCATTGAGAGCGCGACGCAGAAAAAAATCGTCAAGCTGATTAAAGACAGCAAGCTGAAAGTACAGGCGCAGATCCAGGGCGAAGAGATTCGCGTTACCGGTAAATCTCGCGACGACCTGCAGGCGGTTATGGCGCTGGTGCGCGGCGGTGATTTAGGCCAGCCGTTCCAGTTCAAAAACTTCCGCGATTAAAAGAGTCCCGTCTGTCGGCCGGGCACGGCGTTAGCCGCCGCCCGGCAGGACACAAAGCTCCGCTCAGAACCGTTTTTGCCTGCCTGAACAAAGGTGCTCGTTTTTATATCCCTTTGATTGCCTGCTCAATTTCAAAGCGGTTAGTGATCTTGCTGTCGATTTTGATATACACCGAACGCTCTTCGCTAATCACCAGCACCTCTTTGACGCCCTCTTTAGCCCGTAAGCGCGCTTCGAGCATTTTGTCCGCGGCGATATCCTCCGGGATCTCGACCCGCAGGCTGCTAACGTACGGCGGCTCGCTCATGGTGCTGGCCACCAGCAGCCACAGCATCGCCAGCAGGGCGCCGAGCAGGAAGACGGTTTGCGAATCAAAAAAGCCATCCACCCAGCCGCCGAGCGCTCCGCCGATGGCCACGCCAAGGAACTGGCTGGTGGAGTAAATGCCCATCGCGGTGCCTTTATATCCGGCCGGTGATTCTTTGCTGATCAACGACGGCAGCAGCGCTTCCAACAGGTTAAACGCGAGGAAAAATAGCTGAACGCCGGCGACCAGCTCCCAGAAATAGCCTCCGGCACCCCAGAGTACGATTTCAGCAATCAGCAGGATGGCGACGCACAGCAGAAAGACGCGCTTCATTTTGCGCTTCACTTCGGCGTAGATAATAAACGGCACCACCGCGACAAATGAGACCAGCATGGTGACCAGATAGATTTTCCAGTGCTCGGCGGCGGGGAAACCGGCGGCCTCAAGCTGGCCCGGCAGGGCGACAAACGTGGACATCAGCATGATATGCAGGCACATAATGCCGAAATTGAGCTTCAGGAGTTTTGGCTCGGCAAGAACTTTGCTGAAGCAGCCTTTCACCATACCGGACTCGCGGTTCAGCACGTGATTCTGGCTGTTCGGCACCACCCATAGCGTCAGCAGGATGCCGAGCGTCGCCAGGACAGCAATCATCCAGAACAGGGCGTGCAGGCCGAGCTGGTGGGTAACGACAGGCCCGAGAACCATAGCAATAGCAAAGGTGACGCCAAAGCTGACGCCGATAAACGCCATGGCTTTAGTGCGGTTTTGCTCGCGGGTTAAATCGGAAAGCAGCGCCATGACCGCGGCGGCAATCGCCCCGGAACCCTGCAGCGCGCGGCCAAGAATAATGCCCCAGATAGAGTCAGAAAGCGCGGCGATAACGCTGCCGAGAACGAAGATTAACAGGCCGCCGACGATCAGCGGCTTACGGCCAATGCGGTCAGAAAGCAGCCCTAAAGGTATCTGGAATAGCGCCTGGGCCAGCCCGTAAATACCAATTGCCAGTCCGATAAGGGCTTCGCTTGCGCCCTGTAACGCCATGCCGTAAGTGGTCAGAACCGGCAGGACCATAAACATGCCGAGCATGCGCAAAGAGAATACGGTCCCCAAACCCCAGGTCGCACGCAGTTCGCCTGGCGTCATTTTATTATCGTTCATTACCACCTCAATATAAAAACTGCGCATAGTGTAGTGGGGGGAAACAGAAGCGTAAATAAATGTTTGTTTAACAGATATTACGACTGTGTTGCATGATGAGGTGAGTACGGTAGAAAGAAAAAACCAGTGGAGGGGCCTCCACTGGTGTTCAGCGGTTATTGGCAGTTAAAGTCAACCCACTGGCCGCCTGCGTCGGCGGATTTGACGCACTGCTCAACCCAGTAAACGCCGTGAAGACCGGCTTCGACGTCCGGATACCAGAAGGTCTCCAGGAACGCCTGGTCCCCGCGATCCATCGCGTCGATGGCGATAGCGTAGCGGCGATAGAGGTTGGCCCACGCCTCGAACAGCCCTTCAGGGTGACCGCCGCCAATGCGGTCGTCCGCCAGCGCCTGCTGGCTGAGATAGGGCATCCCGCGCTCGAGGACGCGGGCCGGTTCGCCCTGTACCTCATAGCTGAGCTGATTTGGACGCTCATCCCACCATTCGATGCTGGCTTTTTCGCCAATGACGCGGACTTTTTGCGAGTGCATCGCGCCGCTGTTGACCGCGCTGGTCCATAGTGAGCCAACGGCGCCGTTGTTATATTCCATCAGCACAAAGGCGTTATCTTCCAGCGGCGCGCGAGATTTGACGAAGCTTTGACGCGCGCACATCAGGCGGGTGATGTTCAGGTTCGGCACCATCGTCTCGGCAATAAATAGCGGATGGGTCGCCAGATCCCCCAGCACATAGCTAGGGCCGGCATATTTGGGCGTTACCCGCCAGCGGGTGGATTCAGCCTGCAGCTCAACGGCTTCATTATGAAAACCGTGGGCGAACTGCATATTAATAATGCGGATCTCGCCGAGCATCCCTTCCGCTATCATCTGTCGCGCCTGCTGGATCATCTGGTGCCCGGCATAGCCGTACGTGACGCCGATAATTTTATTCTGCTTTTTGCTTAGCGCCAGCAGCTCGCGCGCTTCGTCGGCGGTAAAGCACAGCGGTTTTTCGCAAATCACGTGCAGCCCGGCTTCAAGCGCCGCTTTAGTGATAGCGAAGTGAGTATTGTTCGGCGTCGTTACCGATACGGCTTCAATGCCGTCAGGGCGTTTGGCCTCCTCCGCGAACAGCGTTTGGTAATCGGCGTAGCAGCGTTCAGGAGCGATGCCGAGCTGCTCGCCGAATTGACGACCGCGCTCGGCATCGATATCAAGCGCGCCGGCGAGCAGAGTAAAGACGTTGTCGCGAAGCGCCGCACAGCGGTGGCTGTAGCCAATCTGGCTGGTGCCGCCGCCGCCGACCATGCCCCAGCGCAGGGAGCGGGATAAGGGTTTCATGCCGTTTAACATGATGGTGCACTCCTCAATGATAGAGATCCTACGGATTTCAGATGTTCTTCTGTGTACCCGCGCTCGCCGAGCGCGGGCCTGGTTCTAAGGTTTTACATCTCGCCACGGGCTTCGCGTTCTTTCAGGTCATGCATGATCTGCGGGTATTGCTTATCCAGGCGATAAAACAGCAGGGTGATAATGACCACGATCCACAGGAAGAAAGAGCCGTAGAGATAAACGTGGTTAATCATGTCGATAGCGCTTTGCGGCTGAACGCCGGATCCGCTGCTGGAGCTGACGTAACCCGCCATGCTCAGCAGGCCGGAGATAACCGCGGCGGCAATACCTGCGCCGAGTTTCGTCCCAACGGAACCGGCGGAGAAGATCATCCCTTCCTGTCTGACGCGCGTTTTCCACTGGCCGAATTCGACGGCATCGCCGCAGAAGCCGAACAGCACGGCGTTCAGCGGGGCGAAGCCAATACCGCGAATAATCGCGTTTGCCAGCGCCCAGTGGTAATCATCAGAGTTAAACATAAACAGCACCTGGCCGATGGTCGCCAGCACGATACCGCAGAGGGCAACGTTGCGTTTACCGTATTTGCGGATGGGCACGGAGCTCAGGAAGGTGAAAATAATAATGCAGGCGGTTTCGGCAACGAAAATGGAGCTATAGAAGGTATCGTCGCCGAGCACGTAGCGGCAGTAGTAAGGCAGCGCGATCCCTACCACGGTATAGTACACGCTTTGCGCGGTCCACAGGAGGGCGCTGGCCCAGAAGTACTGGTTACGAAAAAGCGCGGAAAGCTGGGTTTTTACCGGTACGTTTCCCTGTTTCTCTCGCGCTTTGATGACCACCTTCTCTTCACATTTATAAAAGCAAAACAGCAACAGCAGCAGCGCCAGAAAAGCCCAAATAGACATGGTTTTGATCCACGCGGCCTGATCGTCGCCAAAGTACTTCACCAGCGGCAAAGTGCAGGCAACGGCGAGAATACGACCAAAAGGCGACATCGACATTCGGGTGATGCTGAGCATATCCCTTTCCCAGGAGGCGCGGGTCATCATCGCAGAGAGGCTGCCGTAGGGGAGGTTGATGGCGGTATAGCACACGGTGGTGCAGAAGTTATAGGCGACCAGCAGATAGAGAAACTGCAGCGTGCCGGTGGTCTGCGGGACGGTGAACAGTAAAATTGCCGATACGGCGTAGGGCACGCTCATCCACAGCAGCCAGGGGCGTGATTTACCCCAGCGAGAGTTCGTGCGTTCCACCATCAGGCCCATGATGACATCGGAAACGCCGTCAAACAGACGTGAGATCAGCATCACCAGGCCAACGGTGGCGATGCTGATGCCGACATAGTCGGTATAAAACAGGGTTAAAACCGTGCCGATCATGCCGAACACGACGTTACAAGCGGTATCGCCGCCGCCGTAAGCGATTCGGGTAGCCCAGCTTAGCTTATCGCCGCGTGCTGCCGCGGGAGAGAGAAGAATCTGCTGTTCACTCATGGTCAATTCCTTTGTCTGGAAGGACAAGTCAGGACCTCTGCGCCAGTTCCACCGGCACGACCTTATCCTGAATATCAGCCAGAACATAAGGAAATATTTATTTCATTTCAATGTTTGTTTGGAATTTAATTTCTGTATATGCGAGGCGGATCGAAAAACCGTAAAAATTGAGCCGTAAATTTTTTGGTTACAGCTATCAAGCCATTCTGATTGATAAGGTTATTAAGTGTTTTTCTGGGCGACGTTTGATTTGTTTCTTGTATGTATTTAATGATTTTGCACTGTGGTTTTGTGAAGTGAATCGATACTGCATGGCATTTTTCTTTTTCATTATTCATTTAAATGAAATTAATTTTTCTTTTTTGGGCAGGCGTGTTTTTGAAACACGCCTGCCTTAGCGTCAACGTTTAAAATGTACTTCTGACGGGCGCGGTTGACGCGGTGGCCCTTGCCGACGGGACAGCCGCGAAAATACCTTTGGCCGCCAGCCCGGCGACGGTTATCGCGGCGGGAATGCCAAGGATCAGGAAAACGCTTTCGAAGCTGATATTCAGCGCCAGCATCTCCGCCCCGGCAAAGGCGCTCAGGATCGCGCCCATGCGGCCAACGCCGTGCATCCAGCTGGAGCCGGTAGCCCGTGCTTCGGTAGGATAGTAGCGGGCGGAGAGCGCGTTCATGCCGGTATTGGCGCCGTTTAAGCAGGCTCCGCTGATAAACGCCAGCAGGCAGATGAGCGCAAAGCTTGCCGCGGCATAGCCCATCGCCATCGTAAACAGGCCGCCAACCGCGTAAATCAGCCCGAGCGCCCGATGTGGGTTGATCCGGTCCATTAGCCAGCCCGCAAACAGCGAGCCAAGGGTTCCCCCAGCCTGGTACATTGCGGTCATTACCGCCGCCTGGCCGACCGTTAAGCCCACCTCTTTTACCAGCGTCGGTAGCCAGCTGCCGAGGAGGTAAACCAAAAAAAGCCCCATAAAGTAAACCAGCCAGAGCATCATCGAACCGAAGCGATACTGGCGGGAGAGAACGATGCGCATGGCATTTGCCTGGACGGGCTGGGCCGGGAGGCTGAACTCGGCCTCATCGGGGATTTGTCCCGGATAGAGGCGTTGCATAATCCGCCGAATACGTTCGGCAGGCGCGCGCTTAACGACCAGAAAACGCACCGATTCCGGTAACAGCCAGATCAGGACCGGAGCGAACAGCAGCGGGAGGATCCCGCCAAGCAGCATCAGCGAGTGCCAGCCAAACTGCGGGATTAGCCAGGATGCGGAGAAACCGCCCGCCGCCGCGCCAAAGGTGAAGCCGCAAAAAATAATCGTAATCAGGAACGAGCGCTGGCGCTCCGGCGCATACTCTGACACCAGGGTGCCGATATTCGGCATGGCGGCGCCTAATCCCAGCCCGGTCAGGAAGCGGAAAACCATCATCTGCTCAATATTTTGTGAAAGGGCGGTGGCGATGGTCCAGAAGCCGAAGAAGAAGACGCTATTAATGATAATTTTTTTCCGTCCCAGCCAGTCGGCGAGCGGCCCGGAGAAAATGGCCCCCAGCGCCAGGCCTATCAGCGCGGCGCTGATGACAAAACCGAGTTGGTGATTGCTTACTCCCCATTCCTGCTTCAGCGTCGGGGCGATAAATCCCATGATGGCGATATCAAAGCCGTCCAGCGCGATAACGCAGAAGCCTAAAAACACCACCAGCTTCTGAAAGCGGCTTAGCGGATTGGCGTTGATTAACTCCCTGACGTCCAGGCGTTGAGTCTGTGTCATGGGACTCTCCTTATGCGCAAGGGCGCAGGTAGGACTGCGCGGCGTTAAACAGCAGCTGAGCGCGAGCGAGCGGCGGCAGCGCACCCCGATCGCCGCTTAGCGGGACCTCGATGGATACCGGCAGCGTGGCCGGAAGCGCCGCCATCAGACCGTGCAGGTCGAGTCCGCCTTCGCCGGGGACCTGGCGCGCGGCGCGGGCCTGGTAAATCAGCTCCTGCTCGTCAGCGGGGGGTTGCGGTGAGGCATCGCAAAGCTGCATATAGTTGAGGCAATTTTGCGGTAGCGCCGCGATCGTGGACAGGGATTCGCCGGCCCGCCAGAAGTGAATAGCGTCAATCAAAATACCGATATCGCTGCGGCCGCTGGCGGTGATGAGCGCCCGGGCTTCGGCAATGGTGCGCAGGTGGGTCCAGGGCATGGGCTCCAGGTTCATGGTTAATCCATGCTCCTGGCCGGCTTCGGCAAGCCGGGCGAGATTTCCCGCGCTGCGCGCGCGGTTATCATCGTTTCCTGCCACTAAAACCTGCTTTGCGCCAAGGCGCGCGGCGGTAGTAAGAAAAAGCTGCAAACGAGCGTCCACTGAAAAATCGGGCGTCAGGCGGACGATCTCAACGTCCGAAACGCGAACGCCGGTTTCCATCAGCGCCGCCAGGGTATCGCGTACGGCGGCGGTGTCGCCGAGCATGTCGTAATCCGGATCTGACGGGGTTGCGGGAAGCAGGCGCAGACCAACGTGGGTGAATCCGGTCTGGGCCGCAATGCGTACCTGTTCCGGCGGCGGAACGTCGAGGAGGGTAAGCGCGGCGAGTGAGAGGGTTCGCATGTTCATAAAGGACTCCAGTACAGTTGCAGGTGATTGTTGTTATGCGTATTGCCGTCCCTGGTGGAATGCTTTTACTGCGTTGTTTTATTGAGATTTTCTGCCAGGTTTTTTCCGACCAGATAGCCAAAAGTCATGGCCGGACCCAGCGTGATACCGCCGCTGGGATAGAATCCCCGCATCACGCTCGACATATCGTTGCCGATGGCGAAAA
Organism: Klebsiella sp. GW_Kp182; assembly: GCF_040062275.1. Lineage (NCBI taxonomy): Bacteria > Pseudomonadati > Pseudomonadota > Gammaproteobacteria > Enterobacterales > Enterobacteriaceae > Klebsiella > Klebsiella sp. GW_Kp182. The sequence goes on from NZ_JBEAFQ010000012.1 coordinate 37,542, forward strand.
GCCCCTGGATCGGCTGCCGCTGCGCGTTGAGAACACGGGCATTTTCATCGGTGATTAGTCCACTGAAGGAACCCAGCGAGCCGGGCAATATACGTACCGCATAAAAAGGCCCATGGCTGAGTTTCCCGAGCGTGGGGTGGGGCGAGCGGCTGGCGTCACCCTGCGCGCGGTTATAGGCCGAGGCGCCGCGCTGAAAATCCTTATCCTCTCCCTGGTCTACAAAGCCGTTAAACCGGGCGATCGTTTCCGTTAGCTGCTGCGGATTGATGGCGCATGTTTTCGCCAGCGCTTCCGGCGTCTCACCGACGTACAGATAGCCGGTCCGTCGCCAGGCCTCGGGGGTAAACGGGAAGGGGCGAGCATGGCCCAATCCGTAGCGCCGCAGCGCACGGCCGTCGGCAATTAGCCACGCCTGCGGCGTTTCGTCCGGCGGCGTCGCGTCCAGCAGCGCGGCAATAAAATCATGATAAGAGTCGGCTTCATTGGTGAAGCGTTTACCGTTGGGCAACACGGCAATAAAGCCGGGCTTGGCGCGCTCAACCAGATGCGGGAACGGCAGCTGCAGTCCGCTGGCGAGGGTAACGCGCGACACCGGCGCCCAGGCCATGGCGTGCCTGAGTGAGGTATCAAACTGGCCGCCGACCGTTTCGCCGAGCCGAATGCCATCCCCCTGATTGCCCGGGGGCGCGGCGGAGAAGTGGCCGTAGCCGCTGGCGGCGTGCGGCACATTTTCGGCCAGACGCTGCCTGTCGTGAGGAAAGCCTCCGCAGGCGAGGATCACCGCGCCGGCGCGAACCTCCAGCGCGCCGCCGTCGCTGCGTAATATCGCGCCTGCAACGCCGTTGTTGTCGGCAAGCAGACGTTCTACCGGCGCGTTAAGCTGAAAATTAACCCCCGCATCCAGCGCCGAACGCAGCAGGCGAGCGACCAGCGCGTTGCCGTTAACCAGATGCTGTCCGCGACCGGCGCGCAGCCGCTGCCAGCCGTGACGCAGCAGGCGGCGGGTCGCATACAGCGCCGAGCCCGGTGAGCGGGTCGCGTTGAAAAAGTGCGCCATGTCCGTGCCGCCGGCAATGCCCATACCCGCAAGGCTGATGGTCTCCAGCGGAGGCCGCAGGCGATGCAGCCAGTCGCCCAGCAGCCGTCCGTCAAAAGGCTGCGCCGTGACCGAGCGGCCGCCCAGCGCAGCGCCCGGTGAAGCGTGAAAATCGGGCATTTTGCTGCCGGAAAGAAACTGCACGGCGGTACGGCGGCGGAAAAAGTCGATCATCTCCGGTCCGTACTGTAAGAAGGCAAGCAGACGCGCATCGGCAGGCTCACCGTCCATTTCATGGCGTAAATAAGCGAGCGGCGCGCCGGGCTCTTCTTCAATCCCTTCTTCACGAGCCAGCGGGTTACGCGGGATCCACAGCCAGCCGCCGGACCAGGCGCTGGTGCCGCCAATGACCGACTCTTTCTCCGCAACCAGTACGCTGGCGCCGCCGAGCGCGGCGGTGACGGCGGCAGAGAGCCCCGCCGCGCCGGAGCCGACGACCAGAACATCCACGTTCATCTGCCCGCTCATGACCCTCTCCTTATTGCAGTGGTGAAAAATCAGTGGGGCGCAGAAGCACCGACTCCAGGCGCTCGACGGCGGCCAGCTCGCGGTTTTTGCGCGAGAACGTCAGCCAGCGTTCGTCCTGCGTCATGCGCGCCCGACGCGCCAGGCGATCGTCCAGACTTTCATAGGCCCAGATATGCACCACCTGATTGACCACGCCAATTTCGGTAAAGAAGAAGCCGATGAGCTTACCGAGGTGCTCGGTTTGCACGGCGTAAGCATCGCTTTTGTACAGCGCCAGCCAGTCGGCCATTTTCAGCGGATTGATGGTGTAGGTGCGTTTTTCATAGATCATGATTTTCTCCTGTTTATAGTGCGTGTTGTTGCGCCATATGGCTGGCTGAGAGATAGCCGAAGGTGAGCGCCGGACCGAGCGTAATACCTGGGCCGGGGTAGGTTCCGGCCATCATCGAATCCATATCATTACCCACGGCATAGAGGCCTTTGATCGGCTCACCGTGCTGGTTAATGACCTGAGCATCGGCGGTAGTGACCAGGCCGCGCGAGGTACCGAGATCGCCGGTATAGAGGGTGACGGCATAAAACGGCGCGCGGGTCAGCGGAGCGTTACAGGCGTTTGGCCGGTGGCCGGGGTCGCCCATCGCGCGGTTATAGCTGTTGCCGCCTTTGGTGAACGCCGGATCGAGGCCCTGAGCGGCATCGCGGTTGTAGCGTGCCACCGTGTCAGCGAGCGTCTGCGGATCCAGGCCGAGCCGCTGCGCCAGTTCAGGCAGCGTATCGGCCTTATGCAGATAGCCCGCTTTCACCAGCGCGTCGTTATTGACCGGGGCAGGGCGCGCCAGGCCGAGGCCGTAGCGCTTCATGGCCAGGGCGTCGCAAATCAGAAAGCAGGGCGCATTTTCTGCCCGGCTTTGCATGGCGCTGGCGAAGTGGTGATAAGAGTTAGATTCGTTCACGAAGCGCACCGCGCGCTGGTTGACGGCAATCACCCCGGGTTTGGCGCGATCGGTGACCAGGTGAGGGAAGCGCTCTTGCGTGCCGTCGGGATGCTGTAAAACCGAGACCGGCGCCCAGAAAAAGTTAGACGGCAGGTCAGCCCCTTCCCGGGCATTGACCGCGGCGGCAAGGCGCAGCGCGGCGCCGTCGTTGGCGGCGGGGGACATGGTGTAGTGCTCGCGGGTCTGGGGGCGATAGCGTTCAGCCAGCCTACCTGCGGCAAAACCACCCGCTGCCAGTACCACCCCGCAGCGGGCTTCAAGAGCCTGCTTTTGACCCTCGCGCTCAATTACTACACCGGTCACCTCGCCATTGCGTTCGCTCAGCGAAAGCACGTTGACGTTGAGCCTGAGCTGCATACCTTTGCGAAAGGCGAGCGTCGCCATGCGGGCGATCAGCGCGTTGCCCATCGCCAGGCGGGTACCGCGAGGGTACCGCAGGCGATCGCGACCGAAGCGCAGCAGCAGTCTGCAGCAGTGCGCGAACGAGCGCGGGGAGCGGCGCATATCGAGAAAGTGCTGGATATCAACCCGGTTAACCATCATCCCGCCAAACAACAGCATTCCCGGTGGGGGAGAGCGGAGGTCGCGAAAATGCGCACCCAGTTCCCGTCCGTCAAACTCCACCACCTCCAGCGCCCGCCCGACATCGACGGCGCCGGGCTCATCCGGGTAATAATCCGGAGAGAGCGGGCGCAGGCTATATTTCACCGCGCCCTCTTTTTCAAGAAACGCCAGCGCCTCACGCCCTGAAGCGATAAAGGCATCCACCAGATCCTGACGATAATGAGGCTCACCGATAATCGTCCGCAGATAGGTTTCGATAGCCTGCGGGCTGCCGCCCACGGCCATTTTCCGCGCCTGATCGCTATCGTGGATCCACACCGCGCCGCCGGAAATGGCGGAGGTGCCGCCAAACTGCGGGGCTTTTTCCAGCATCAGTACCGACAGTCCCTTACAGCTGGCGGTCACCGCCGCGGCAAAGCCTGCGGCGCCGCTGCCGATAACGATGACATCCCAGCCTTTCATGCCGCCGCTCCTTGTTCCAGCGCAATGGCGCCGATGAATTGCCCCATCAGTTTCATCTGCGCCAGCGCCATCTCCGGCCCGGTCTGGATCGCGCAGCCGCGATCCCGGGCGAAGGCGAGGAGCGGGGTGATGATCGGGGCGGTCACCACGTCAGCGACATGCGTGGATAGCGGAAGGGTTTCCAGCAGCGTCTGCGGCAGCGGCAACGGCTCGAAACCGGCCATTCCCGCCGGGGAACCATTCACCAGCAAATCCAGGCCGGCAAGCGTAGCGGGCAGGTCGACGAGATGAACGTGCGGAAAATGGGTGGCCAGCCGGTTATGCAGCAGCTGAAGGGGGGCGGGATTCTGATCATAAAGGGCCAGCTGGCGGATACCCGCTTCGCAAAGCCCCCACGCGATAGCGCTGCCCACACCGCCGCAGCCGGAGAGCAGCCCCTTTTTACCGGCGGCGCTAAAGCCGTGCGCCTCTGCGGCAAGCTGAAAACCGACGCCGTCTAGCATATCGCCCTGTAAACGGCCATCGGCCAGCTTACGGATGACGTTAATGGCATTGAGGTGCTGAGCTCGCGGGGTTAACTCGTCGACCAGGGCGGCGGCCCGCTGTTTGTGCGGAACGGTGACCAGGACGCCGCTCATGTTGTGCCAGCCGCGCAGGGCCTGCAGAAAGTCAGCAACGGCTTCGGGGGCGATATCAACCGGGATCATCACGCTGTCCAACTGCTGGTCAGCAAAGAAGCGGTTGAAATTCTCCGGCGACTTAACCTGGGTAATCGGGTGGCCGATGACGGCGACGACCTGAGTGAATCCACTGACCATTTCAAACCTCATTTTGTTAAATGAATGTTGTGAAAGTATTTCAGCGGAAGCTGAGAGCGACAACGCAGAATTCGGCCATACTGGTTGTTAATCGCACTACCACTGCGATAATCGCGCTAAACTGATTGTATTGTTGCGAAAGTGTGAACAAGTATGCAAAACCAGATTCATACCCGCGATCTGATCGTCGGCCTGCAAAAAGGGCTGGCGCTGATCCAGCTATTTTCAAAAGAGTTCCCCCGGCTCACCGTGCCGCAGGCGGCGAAAATGAGCGGCCTGACGCAAAGCGCCGCGCGGCGCTTTTTCCTTACCCTGCTGCACGAGCGCTATCTGCAAACCGACGGACGTCATTACTGGCTAACGCCTAAAGCGTTAAGGCTGGGGCAGGCGTATGTCGATTCGGCGCAGTTCCCACGCATGGTACGACCGATCGTGGAGTACATCGCCAGTCGGACGGAAGAGCACGCTTCGGTCGGCGTGATAGATGATGACGAGCTGGTGTATATCGCCCGCAGTAAACACACGCCGTTTAACTCGACTTCAGTGCGTCTGGGGGAGAGAGTGCCGATTTACTGTACCGCCGGAGGGCGACTATGGCTGGCTTCCTTAGTGGAAACCGAGTGTGAAACCGTTTTGCAGCGGATCCGCCGCGAGCAGCGTACGCCCTATACGGTGACGGACGTGGCGGCGTTAATGGAAAAGATCGCTCAGGTTCGTCGCCAGGGATACGCCGCGATTGAGCAGGAGTTTGAAATTGGCATGCTGGTCCTGGCCGTGCCGCTGTCAGATCGGGAAGGGCTTTACTGGGGAGCGCTGAGTTTAACCAGCCATCAGTCAAGAACCTCGATTGAGGCACTATGCCGCGATCATCTGGATTTGCTCTATAGCGCTCAGGCGATGCTGGTGGGTTAAAACCAAAGGCGCAGACGATTCACTCATCCTCGTGCCGAGAGAGCTTACGGTAGGCAAAAAAAAGGGCAGGAAGAATCCTGCCCTGAGAATGACGAACCGATATTAGGCGGTGATGCTGTTAGTGAAAGTGTTCCACTCGCCCGACAGGTCGTGCACAGAATTGCTCCAGTTTTCGTTGCTTGAGGCAACGAAATCCTGCCACGTAGATGTGCCGCTCAGGTAATCACCGAACGCAATGGTATCGTTAACGATGGCATTGGCGATGGTAGCACCTGCGGAGGTAATAAAATCGCTCAGATGGCTTGCTGTATTATTAATAATGCTGGAAATGCTGTTAGCAATGCTGCCGAACACATTAAAACCACCAGAAATAGATTCCATTTCGCCAATAGTTAATTCTTTCATTGGTATTCCTTGTTAAGTTTGATTAATTTTTATTAGTGGGTCTCTTACCCACGGAAGAAATACTAACACTCTTAAATTATGTTAATCCAGAGTATTAATATGTGAAATATTCAATTTCATACAAATTTAATAAAATGAAGTTTTCTTCAGAGATAACGGCGTAAGCCATGAGTATGAATTTTTTATTCGGCACATCTGGCTTTAATGTGAAATTGCATGAGGGCCTTATAAAGAAAAACGCGCTGAAAGTGGTTGCAGGCGGAAATAAGACGGACAGCTTTTTTTTCATTGAAAACTTTACTATTGTTCAATAGAGATGCTATATGAACCGGAGAGAAAAATATTCATGGCAAAAGACCGCCTGTTCGTGCGGAGGAGGGGAGGGCATGAGAACATCACCCTGGCACCATACCTCACGTTAATATGTTAATTTTCGATTTCACATTCGCCCACCGGGAATGAAGGAAGCGCAGCCCGCTGAATGAACGAGAGCCTGTCTATGGTTTGCTAACCCGAATGACGTCAGCGTTCGACGAAACAAAAATTTCGCGATATATCTCTTATACTATTTTGCGCACAATAAATTTATTTACCGTATATATGCAGCTAAACCACTCGGCGCCGTACGGGGTAGCGCGGCGGCGGGATTCATATCTCAAAGATACCATTGCCGACCGCAGTGGGAAAACCGTGCTTAGCGATGATTCGTTAAACAACGGAATCATTAGCCGGTATATAGTGCTCATTTTATTGACAGTACCAGCGTTAAAACCAATTTTAATTCATCTAAATAAACGATGGCTGCAGGATAATGAATTGCTGCTGATGAATCTGATGCGGCTATTTGTCGAAACGAATTGGCAGTACTGCGTGACTATTATCGCATCAGTATGGCTAAACGCGTTCCGGCAGTAAGCGGAGAAAGGCATGTACGGGGGGCGTCTTTGATCGAGGACGCTGAAGCGGAATTTAGCCAGGGGCAGAGAAAGCGTTGAGAGGGTTGAGGGCACAATCTCAGAATAATAGGGTGGGGAGAATGATTTACAACCATCGGCGATGCGAGATTAACAGGGGGAAATAAGTAATGGCGTATCGTGCGATACGCCATTGAGAGACACTATCTGACCATGGTCAGCAGGTTGTGTGAATCCGGCACCATAAAGTCGACGGACATCATCACCGACAGCGCGGTAATGGCTACGATGGAAAAGACGAACAGCTTACGCGCCCAGACTTTATCATCCGCCACTTTATAACCGCGCAGCGCCATTCCGAGCCACCAGACGCTCACCGCCGCAGCGACAACCAGATATTTATATCCAGCGTAGCCGCCCAGGGAGAGCATCAGCGTGGCAACGGCGAAAGCGATGATGTAAACGGTGATATGGTTTTTCGCTACCGAAATGCCTTTCACTACCGGCAGTACCGGAATGTTCGCTGCCTGATAATCCTTGAAGCGGAAAATCGCGATAGCGTAAGAGTGAGGCATCTGCCACAGGCTGAAAATCGCCAGCAGAATCGCGGCACCGCTGTCAAAATCACCGGTAACCGCGCAGTAGCCAATCACCGGCGGCGCAGCGCCGGAGAGAGAACCAATCAGCGTGCCGTAGACGGAGTGGCGCTTCATGTACAGGCTGTAAACGCCGACATAAACCACGAACCCCATCACCCCCAGCCAGCAGGCCAGGGGATTCGCGCCAAACCACAGGAGCATGAAGCCAGCAATACCCAGCAGGGTGGCGTATACCAGCGAAGCTTCTGGCGAGATCAGCCCTTTGACCAGCACCCGGTTTTTCGTCCGTTCCATCTTACGATCGATATCACGGTCGATATAGTTGTTGAAAACACAACCCGAGGCGACCACCAGGGATACTCCGAGGAGCGTCCAGATAAAAAGCGGATAGTCGATGTGGCCCTTGGAGGCCAGCAGGAAACCGCCAATCACGGAGATCAGGTTGCCAAAAATAATGCCTGGTTTCGTTACTTGCAGGTATTGCTTAAACATACTCGCCGCTCTTAGTGCATCATCATGTTGTAGTTCAGGTTCCACATAATCCAGATGGAGCCGACAACTACGATAGCAATGATGATTACGGTGAAGATAAATGCGGTCAGGTTCCAACCTTCGTCCGATTTACTGTTCATGTGCAGGAAGTACACGAGGTGTACCACAATCTGCACAACCGCAGTGACCAGGATGGTTCCCAGAATAGCCGCATGCGATGCAGATCCACTCATCACCATTGCAAACGGGATAACCGTCAGAATGATCGACAGGATGAAACCTGTCATGTAGCTCTTCACGCTGCCGTGAGAAGCGCCGCTATGATCGGTAGAATGACTCATTACATCGCCCCCATCAGATAAACAACAGAGAACACGCAGATCCACACGACGTCCAGGAAGTGCCAGAACAGGCTCAGGCACATGATACGGGTGCGGTTCGTGCTGGTCAGGCCGCGACGAGAAACCTGAACCATCAGCACCGCCATCCAGATCAGACCAGAGGTCACGTGCAGACCGTGGGTGCCGACCAGCGCGAAGAACGCTGACAGGAAGCCGCTGCGATCCGGGCCCATACCTTCAACAATCAGGTGATGGAATTCATAGAGTTCCATCGCGATGAACCCAGCCCCGAAGAGGAAGGTCAGCGCCAGCCAGGAAACCACCTGGCTCTTGTTGTTTTTGTACATGGCGATAGCCGCCATGCCGTAGGTGATGGAGCTGAACAGCAGCAGCGCGGTTTCAACCAGAACGAACGGCAGTTCAAAAATATCTTTACCGGTCGGACCGCCCGCCGTGCCGTTCACCAGAACGGCATAGGTAGCGAACAGAGTGGCGAAGATAATGCAGTCGCTCATCAGGTAGATCCAGAAACCGAATACCTTCATCGGTCCTGTATCATGGTGCCCGTGTTCGTGCGCGTGGGCGTTATGCGCAAGAGTATCAGTTGCCATTTTTCAGCCCTGCTTTGTTAATCTCATCGAAATGCTGATTTTCCAGTTTTTCGACTACTGCAACCGGCACGTAGTAATCCACGTCCTCGTCAAAGCTCTTAATAATCCAGGTCACCAGGATACCGACGAAGCTTGCAATCGCCATCCACCAGATATGCCAGATCATTGCGAAACCAAACACCGTTGCGAAAGCAGCAATCACGATGCCCGCGCCGCTGTTTTTCGGCATATGAATCTCTTCATAGCCAGCCGGTTTCTTATACGCGTCGCCTTTTTCTTTCATTTCCCAGAACGCGTCACGCTCGTGAACGACAGGAACGATAGCAAAGTTGTAGAACGGCGGAGGAGAAGAGGTTGCCCACTCCAGCGTACGGCCGCCCCAAGGGTCGCCGGTCAGGTCACGGTTCTGCTCGCGATCGCGGATAGACACGTAGAACTGAATCAGCTGGCAGAGAATACCGCAAGCGATCAGCGCCGCACCGCAGGCTGCAACAACCAGCATCGGGTGGAACTGCGGGTCAATCTGCTGGCTCAGGCGACGGGTCATGCCCATGAAGCCCAGTACGTACAGCGGCATAAACGCGACGAAGAAGCCGATGATCCAGAACCAGAAAGCGCGTTTGCCCCAGGTTTCGTTCAGGGTGAAGCCAAAGGCTTTCGGCCACCAGTAGGTCAGACCTGCGAAGCAACCGAACACCACGCCGCCGATGATGACGTTATGGAAGTGCGCGATCAGGAACAGGCTGTTGTGCAGCACGAAGTCTGCGCCCGGTACCGCCAGCAGTACGCCGGTCATACCCCCTACGGAGAAGGTTACGATAAAGCCAATCGTCCACAGCATTGCTGAGTTGAAGACGATACGGCCCTGGTACATGGTAAACAGCCAGTTGAAGATCTTAACCCCGGTCGGGATAGCGATAATCATGGTCGTAATACCGAAGAAGGCGTTTACGTTCGCGCCCGCACCCATAGTAAAGAAGTGGTGCAGCCAAACGATGAACGACAGAACGGTAATACACACTGTTGCCCATACCAGCGAGGTGTAGCCAAACAGACGCTTACGCGAGAAGGTTGCGGCGATTTCGGAGAAGACACCGAATACCGGCAGAACCAGAATGTACACTTCCGGGTGACCCCAGGCCCAAATCAGGTTGATGTACATCATCATGTTGCCACCCATATCGTTGGTAAAGAAATGGGTGCCCAGGTAGCGGTCCAGGGTCAGCAGCGCGACGGTGACGGTCAGAATTGGGAAGGAGGCGATAATCAGGATGTTGGCGCACAGAGATGCCCAGCTAAACACCGGCATCTTGAACATGGTCATGCCAGGGGCACGCATCTTGATAATCGTTACGAAGAAGTTAATACCGGTGAGCGTTGTACCAATACCGGATAGCTGGAGAGCCCAGATCCAGTAATCGACCCCGACGCCCGGACTGTACTCAATTCCCGAGAGCGGCGGATAGGCCAGCCAACCGGTCTGCGCGAATTCACCGACGCCCAGAGAGAGGTTAACCAGAATCACGCCCACAACGGTGAACCAGAAGCTCAGGTTGTTAAGGAATGGGAAGGCAACGTCGCGCGCGCCGATCTGCAGCGGAACCACCAGGTTCATCAGACCGATAACAAACGGCATCGCTACGAAGAAGATCATGATAACGCCGTGGGCGGTAAAGATCTGATCGTAGTGGTGAGGCGGCAGGAAGCCTGCTTCCCCGGCCGAGGCCAGCACCTGCTGGCTACGCATCATAACGGCGTCAGCGAAGCCACGCAGCAACATGACGATTGCTACGATAACGTACATGATACCGAGACGTTTGTGGTCAACCGAAGTCAGCCACTCATTCCAAAGGTAGGACCACTTACCGAAGTAAGTGATGGCCGCCAGAAGCGCCAGTCCCCCAATGATAATTGCAGCCACCGTAACCACAATAATGGGTTCATGGTAGGGCACTGCATCCAGTGTAAGTTTTCCGAACATCGTTTTCTTCCTCGGCCCCTTAGTGAGCGGTTTCCGCGTGGCTCATGTCCATGCCTTCCATTCCTTCGTGCGCTGCGTGCTCGCCCTCAGGCTGGGTCATATCCATGCTCTTACCGTGAGACATAAATTTGTTAACAACATCTTTAAACAAATCTGGTTTCACGTTAGAGAAGTATTCCACTTTGTTGTATTCGCTAGGCGCAGCCAGTTTGTCGAACGTTTCCATGGAGTCCATGGCGTTCGCAGACTGTTTGGCTTTCGCTACCCACTGATCGAAGGTTGCACGATCCGGCGTGGCGATAGCTTTGAACTTCATTCCTGAGAAGCCCGGGCCGCTATAGCTGGCGGAGATACCGTCGTAAGTACCAGCTTCGTTCGCGATGAGGTGCAGCTGAGTCTGCATCCCGGCCATTGCGTAAATCTGGCTACCTAAACGTGGGATAAAGAACGAGTTCATCACGGAGTTGGAGGTCACTTTGAAGTGTACCGGTACGTTCGCCGGGAAGGCGATTTCGTTGACGGTAGCAATGCCTTGTTCCGGATAGATGAAGAACCATTTCCAGTCCATCGAAACGACTTCGATAGTGATAGGTTTTTCATCGTGAGCAAGCGGTTTGCTCGGCTCTAATGCGTGAGTGGTTTTCCAGGTCAGAACGGCCAGGAACAGGATGATCAGGATAGGAACCGTCCAGACCACAGCTTCCACTTTGTTGGAGTGTGACCAGTTCGGGCTATACTTCGCATCTTTATTGCTCGCACGATACTTCCAGGCAAATCCTACTGCCATCAAGACGGCTGGTATAACGACGATCATCATCAGGCCGAAGGCCGTCAGAATCAGAGAGCGTTGCTCCAGTCCAATCTGTCCTTTTGGGTCGAGGAGTGCAGAATCACAACCACTGAGTAATACAGTGCCTGCGATTAATGACATCCATCCCAAACTTTTATTGTATTTCCTAAGTCTCATTGAACGACCTCAATTCCACGGAATCTGGTGGCGCTTAAAGTGTACGGGCATTTTACGGGAAGGTTGCATTACTGTAAACATAGTTGGAGCTGTGTCTGCTCTATGTTAGCGGCTTCTGCTTGCCCTGTCACATATGTTACGGAGTGTGACATTATCGCTTGCAAACCTTGATTTAGGCGGGATTGATAACGAAAGGGATAAGAACGAAAGGCTTTATAAGAGAATGAGCATAACTACCCGCAAAACAACACAAATAATTAACAATTAATTATCAAATAAAAGACATCGTAAAAGCGGAAAATAAAACCTGCAGAGCTGAATCGGTTAAATTATTTAAAGATTCGCATGAAAATTGTCAATAATTTCCAGAAATCTAAAACGCACAAAACAACAAATCGGCTACGATGAATATAAAATCGTTAATAAGACGTTATAATTACGTTTAGTAATTACAACGTCCACGTACGTTTCTGCGCTGATTTAAATCAGCTCGGTTTTACGTAATGCCAGATAGTCAAGGAAGGCGCCGAGTAAAATACCCGCGACGGCGGTGAGTACGGCGATCTCAAGCAGGCCGGCAAGGAAGGAGAAGTTGGTGTAATCCAGCGCGTTGAGCGCCAGCAGCAGCAGCCAAATCGCCAGCATCAGGCAGCCAGCAGCCAGAATAATTAATGCCAGCCCGTAGGTCTGCGGAAAGCGCGTGCGCGGCATAAAGCTTTCTGAGCGCTGAGTGTGTTCCAGCGTACGCCGGCAAATTAACAGCAGCAAAATCCCCGGCACCGCGGCGACGACGGAAAAGAGATAGAAGGTAGGCCAGCCGTGGGCTTCAACAAACCAGCCGGCGATAGGCCCAACGTACACGCGCCCAACGGCAGAGAGCGCTGAGAGCAGGGCAAACTGGGTGGCTGAAAACGATTTATTGCACAGCGTCATCAGCAGCGCGACGAACGCCGCGGTGCCCATCCCGCCGCACAGATTTTCGAAAAACACCGCCGTCGCCATGGAGAAAAGGTGTTTATCGGTAATTGAGAGCAGCCAGTATCCGGCGTTGGATACCCCCTGCAACAGGCCGAAAATCAGCAGCGCGCGGAACAACGTCAGGCGCTGCATGAGCACGCCGCCGTAAAGCGCGCCGATAATCGTGGCGAACAGGCCGAGCGTTTTATTCACCATTCCCACTTCACCCGCATCGAAACCGACGCCGCGAATCAGGAACGTGGTGGTCAGGCTCATGGCAAACGCGTCGCCAAGCTTATAAAGGACGATCAGCAGCAGAATAAGCCAGGCATTATTGCGGCAGAAGAAGTCGCGCAGCGGTGCGGCGACGGCCTGCTCCAGCGTCTTCGGCACCGGAATAACGTCGCTGGGTTCCGGCGCCAGCAGCGTGGCGATAATGCAGGGGATCAGCAGCGCGGCCATCAGCCAGTACATCCCCTGCCAACCCAGCCAGCGATCGGCCAGCCAGAGCGCCAGCCCGCCGGAGACCAGCATCCCCAGACGATAGCCCAGCACGCTGATTGCCGCTCCGGTGCCTCGCTCTTCCGCGGCCAGCACGTCAGTTTTCCACGCGTCAAATACGATATCCTGAGAGGCGGAACAAAAGGCGATGACCACCGCCAGCGCCGCCATCCAGCGCAGCTGCGTGGACGGTTCAAGGAAACCCATCGCCGCAATGGCGATAAGGAGCAGAAACTGGGTCGCCAGCAGCCAGCCGCGACGACGGCCGAGAAACGGCGGCGTATAGCGGTCCATCACCGGCGACCAGAGGAACTTAAAGACGTAGGCCTGGCCGACGAGCGAGAAAAAACCGATAGTTTTCAGATCGATGTTTTCAACGGTCATCCACGCCTGCAGCGTACCGGAGGTGAGGGCGAGCGGTAATCCCGAGGCAAAACCGAGGATCAGCAGGATAGCTGATTTTGGCTGCGTGAAAATGCGTAAGTAATGATTAGACATGGCATGTCGTGCAGACCCGGCGCGAGGCCGGGTCTGCGACTTAAATTAACGCGCGTTTTGCTTGATGAAATCGTGAATGCTGGTGTCCTGCGCCATATCGCTAATGGTATCGGTCATGACGCTATTAACCGCATCGGCGATATTTTTATTCGAGGCCTGGAAGGCGCCTTCAACAGAGTAGCTGGCACGATAGTTTTTCGTCATCTTATTGCCGTTAGCGGCAGTGGCAACGATCGCAATATCGGCTTTAGTCGCAATGTTGTAACGCACGTTGCCCTGAGAAACGTCGGCGTACAGTTTATTCACAATGATTTGCAGATCCACGGCGCCGTTCGGGCCAATCATATAGCCACGCGAGGTCATCTGTTTCTCGAGCACTTCCTGCAACAGGAAGCGCAGGTCGCGGGAGGCGGTGAGCGTAACCTGTTGGTTATCGCGGGTGACTTTCGCCAGCGCCTGATCCGGACGCTGATCGGCGCCGTTAATGCTGACGGTCACGCCCATCAGGCTGGGATCCTGCTGCGGCAGGGTGATTTTCGGTGAAACATCAATGGTGGTCGGCGGAGTGGCGCATCCGGCCAGCATAAACAGCGCGACCAAAGGAAAAAGAATTTTCTTAAACATGTTCAGGGTCTCAACGCATGGTGGAGTGGTAATGAGGAAAATTCCCGCCATCATAACATCGCCAACGGCAAGGGGAAGTGGCAACGCATGTAAATTCATCGCCTTGTGCGTTTTCTGTCCTGACTGCATCTCTTATCGCAACGCAGGCAGGGCTTTCAGGACACCGAACCACTAAAGCCGATACTTTTGCATGAAAATATCAGAGGAATGCTAATTTTTTGTTGTTTTCGCCCAATGGAAGCGGTAAAAGCGGCTAACATTTAAAGGGAATGGCGGCAATACAGCGTTGTCGGAGGAGAAAATTCATGATGATACGTGAACAGATCGAAGCAAAACTTAGGGCAGCGTTCGACCCGGTGTATCTTGAAGTCGTGGATGAAAGCTATCGCCACAACGTTCCTGCGGGCTCTGAAAGTCATTTTAAAGTGGTGTTGGTGAGCGATCGCTTCCTTGGCGAGCGTTTTCTTAATCGTCACCGTATGATTTACGGAACGTTGACTGAGGAACTATCAAGCACCGTGCACGCTCTGGCGTTGCATACCTATACAATCAAAGAGTGGGAAGGGCTACAGGATACCGTCTTTGCTTCTCCTCCTTGTCGCGGGGCTGGAAGTATCGCGTAGAAATCGCATTTGCAACCGCTGGAGCTTTTCCAGTATGTTGCGTGAAGATTTATGAGAAAACGGCCTGCGGGCCGTTTTGTTTTGCCTGAAAAATGTGCAATTCACGCATATTTACAGGCAAATTTGCTCGGGAAATGTGAAAAAAGCCGCAGCAGTGGGCGACAACCGTTCTCGACTCACAAAAGTGATGCCGCTATAATGCCGCGTCTTTTATTATGAATGTCTTCGGGATGATTCTGACGACAGGGAATGTGTTTCTGATTTGAAGAGGGCATCCCGGTTCTGCGAAGCAACCTGTTCGCGCTTCCAGAGTTGACCGAGCACTGTGATTTTTTTGAGGTAACAAGATGCAAGTTTCAGTTGAAACCACTCAGGGCCTTGGGCGCCGTGTAACGATTACTATCGCCGCTGACAGCATCGAGAATGCTGTCAAAAGCGAGCTGGTCAACGTAGCGAAAAAAGTTCGCATTGACGGCTTCCGTAAAGGCAAAGTGCCGATGAATGTTGTTGCTCAGCGTTATGGCGCATCTGTTCGCCAGGACGTGCTGGGTGACCTGATGAGCCGTAACTTCGTTGACGCGATCATCAAAGAAAAAATTAATCCGGCCGGCGCGCCGAACTACGTTCCGGGCGAATACAAGCTGGGTGAAGACTTCACCTACGCGGTAGAGTTCGAAGTTTATCCGGAAGTTGAACTGCAGGGTCTGGAAGCGATCGAAGTTGAAAAACCGGTTGTTGAAGTGACCGATGCTGACGTTGACACCATGCTGGATACTCTGCGCAAGCAGCAGGCGAACTGGAAAGACAAAGACGGCGCTGTTGATGCAGAAGATCGCGTTACCGTTGATTTCACCGGTTCCGTTGACGGCGAAGAGTTCGAAGGCGGCAAAGCCTCTGACTTCGTACTGGCGATGGGCCAGGGCCGTATGATCCCGGGCTTTGAAGACGGTATCAAAGGTCACAAGGCTGGCGAAGAGTTCACCATCGACGTGACCTTCCCGGAAGAGTACCACGCTGAAAACCTGAAAGGTAAAGCGGCCAAGTTCGTTATCAACCTGAAGAAAGTTGAAGAACGTGAACTGCCAGAGCTGACTGAAGAGTTCATCAAACGTTTCGGCGTTGAAGATGGTTCCGTAGCCGGGCTGCGCGCTGAAGTGCGTAAAAACATGGAGCGCGAGCTGAAAGGCGCCGTGCGTAACCGCGTTAAATCTCAGGCTATCGAAGGTCTGGTTAAAGCTAACGATATCGACGTTCCGGCTGCGCTGATCGACAGTGAAATCGACGTTCTGCGTCGTCAGGCTGCTCAGCGTTTCGGCGGTAACGAGAAACAGGCTCTGGAGCTGCCGCGTGAGCTGTTCGAAGAGCAGGCTAAACGCCGCGTTGTTGTTGGCCTGCTGCTGGGCGAAGTGATTCGTACCAACGAGCTGAAAGCTGACGAAGATCGCGTTAAAGGCCTGATCGAAGAGATGGCTTCTGCTTACGAAGATCCGAAAGAAGTGGTTGAGTTCTACAGCAAAAACAAAGAGCTGATGGACAACATGCGCAACGTCGCGCTGGAAGAGCAGGCCGTTGAAGCCGTGCTGGCGAAAGCTAAAGTGTCTGAAAAAGCCACTTCCTTCAGCGAACTGATGAACCAGCAGGCGTAATTTCGCCCCAAGGTTTAAGGTTTGAGCAAAAACCCGTTGCCGAAAGGCTGCGGGTTTTTTTATTGCAATGATAGCCTTAGGATGAGTGCGAAAAGGCGATTTCAGTGATAGCGTTACGACAAAAGATTGTTATGCTTGAATTATGGCGACGTCATCCCCATAACCGGGAGACGTAACTGCATTGGCATAATCATGCGCCGTAATGAAGCGTGCATCTATGCACTTCTGCCCGACGGCAGAAATTCTGGCTGATAATCCGTCCGTAAGGTTACAATCAGTGCAGCGGTTTTTTTCAAATTAATCCAGGAGACGGAAATGTCATACAGTGGCGAACGAGACAACTTTGCACCCCATATGGCCCTGGTGCCGATGGTCATTGAACAGACCTCACGCGGCGAACGTTCATTTGATATTTACTCCCGTCTGCTCAAGGAGCGCGTCATTTTTCTGACCGGCCAGGTAGAAGACCACATGGCTAACCTGATCGTGGCGCAGATGCTGTTTCTGGAAGCGGAAAACCCGGAAAAAGATATCTATCTGTACATTAACTCTCCGGGCGGGGTGATTACCGCCGGGATGTCTATCTATGACACCATGCAGTTCATCAAGCCTGACGTGAGCACCATTTGTATGGGCCAGGCGGCCTCAATGGGCGCGTTCCTGCTGACCGCCGGGGCGAAAGGCAAGCGTTTCTGCCTGCCGAACTCCCGCGTGATGATTCACCAGCCGCTGGGCGGCTACCAGGGCCAGGCGACGGATATCGAAATCCACGCCCGCGAAATCCTGAAAGTGAAAGGTCGCATGAATGAACTGATGGCACATCATACGGGTCAATCCCTTGAGCAGATCGAGCGCGATACCGAGCGCGATCGCTTCCTGTCTGCCTCAGAAGCAGTGGAATACGGCCTCGTTGACTCTATTTTGACTCATCGTAATTGATGCCCCAGGCGCAAGGGTGCCGCTATACTTGTTTGAAAGAGGGCGGCACAACGCTTCACAGCGGTTTGCGCCTGAGAATGGCATTTGCGTCGTCGTGTGCGGCACAAAGAACTTAATAAGAGGTTTGGACTCATGACAGATAAACGCAAAGATGGTTCGGGCAAACTGTTGTACTGCTCTTTTTGCGGCAAAAGCCAGCATGAAGTGCGTAAGCTAATCGCCGGGCCATCCGTGTATATCTGCGACGAATGCGTTGATTTATGTAACGACATCATTCGCGAAGAAATTAAAGAAGTCGCGCCGCATCGCGAGCGCAGCGCGCTGCCGACGCCGCACGAAATTCGCCACCATCTGGACGATTACGTTATCGGCCAGGAGCCGGCGAAAAAAGTGCTGGCGGTGGCGGTATACAATCACTACAAACGTCTGCGCAATGGCGACACCAGCAACGGCGTTGAACTGGGCAAAAGTAACATTCTGCTGATCGGGCCGACCGGTTCCGGTAAAACGCTGCTGGCGGAAACGCTCGCGCGCCTGCTGGATGTGCCTTTCACCATGGCGGATGCCACCACCCTGACCGAAGCCGGCTACGTGGGTGAAGACGTTGAGAACATCATCCAGAAGCTGCTGCAGAAGTGCGACTACGACGTACAGAAAGCCCAGCGCGGTATCGTCTACATTGATGAAATCGACAAAATTTCCCGTAAATCGGATAACCCGTCGATCACTCGCGATGTTTCCGGCGAAGGCGTGCAGCAGGCGCTGCTGAAGCTTATTGAAGGTACCGTTGCCGCGGTTCCGCCGCAGGGCGGGCGTAAGCATCCGCAGCAGGAGTTCCTGCAGGTTGATACCTCTAAGATCCTGTTCATCTGCGGCGGCGCCTTTGCCGGTCTGGATAAGGTCATTTCCCACCGTGTTGAAACCGGTTCAGGTATTGGTTTCGGCGCGACGGTCAAGGCGAAGTCTGACAAAGCCAGCGAAGGCGAGCTGCTGTCTCAGGTTGAGCCGGAAGATCTGATCAAGTTTGGCCTGATTCCTGAGTTCATCGGTCGTCTGCCGGTTGTGGCGACCCTGAGCGAGCTGAGCGAAGAAGCGCTGATTCAGATCCTCAAAGAGCCGAAAAACGCCCTGACCAAGCAGTATCAGGCGCTGTTCAGCCTGGAAGGCGCTGAGCTGGAATTCCGCGACGAAGCGCTGGACGCTATCGCTAAGAAAGCGATGGCGCGTAAAACCGGGGCTCGCGGTCTGCGTTCTATCGTTGAAGCCGCGCTGCTTGATACCATGTACGATCTTCCGTCAATGGAAGACGTAGAAAAAGTGGTCATTGACGCTTCGGTTATCGATGGCCAGAGCAAGCCGCTGCTGATTTACGGCAAACCGGAAGCGCAGCAGGCATCTGGTGAATAATTAACCATTTTGCTCAAGCAGTTAACAAAAAGGGGGGATTTTATCTCCCCTTTTATTTTTCCTGCATTCCCGCCGTTGAATGTATGGAATACATCCCCATATACTGGTTTACATATTAACGGCGACGCGTCGTTGAGTTGCGTCGTCGGCTACCTGGCGGACTTTAAACTAAGAGAGAGCTCTATGAATCCTGAGCGTTCTGAACGCATTGAAATCCCCGTATTGCCGTTGCGCGATGTGGTGGTTTATCCGCACATGGTCATACCCCTGTTTGTAGGGCGGGAAAAATCTATCCGTTGCCTCGAAGCAGCCATGGATCATGATAAAAAAATCATGCTGGTTGCGCAGAAAGAAGCCTCGACGGATGAGCCGGGTGTAAACGATCTTTTCACCGTCGGGACCGTGGCGTCTATTTTGCAAATGCTGAAGCTACCGGACGGTACTGTCAAAGTGCTGGTCGAAGGTTTGCAGCGCGCGCGCATCTCTGCGCTGTCTGATAATGGCGAGCATTTTTCGGCGAAGGCTGAATATCTTGAATCGCCGGCCATTGACGAACGCGAGCAGGAAGTGCTGGTTCGTACGGCCATCAGCCAGTTTGAAGGCTACATCAAGCTGAACAAGAAAATCCCACCGGAAGTGCTGACGTCGCTGAATAGCATTGACGATCCGGCGCGCCTGGCGGATACCATCGCTGCGCATATGCCGCTGAAGCTGGCGGACAAACAGTCCGTGCTGGAGATGTCCGACGTTAACGAACGTCTGGAATATCTGATGGCGATGATGGAGTCGGAAATCGATCTGCTGCAGGTTGAGAAGCGCATTCGCAACCGCGTGAAAAAACAGATGGAGAAATCTCAGCGCGAGTACTATCTGAATGAGCAAATGAAAGCCATTCAAAAAGAGCTCGGCGAGATGGACGACGCCCCGGACGAGAACGAAGCGCTGAAGCGTAAGATCGACGCGGCGAAAATGCCGAAAGAGGCAAAAGAGAAAACCGAAGCGGAACTGCAGAAGCTGAAAATGATGTCCCCGATGTCGGCGGAAGCGACCGTCGTTCGCGGCTACATCGACTGGATGGTGCAGGTACCGTGGAACGCCCGCAGCAAGGTCAAAAAAGACCTGCGTCAGGCTCAGGAGATCCTCGACACCGACCACTACGGCCTCGAGCGCGTGAAGGATCGTATTCTTGAGTACCTCGCGGTGCAGAGCCGTGTTAACAAGCTCAAAGGGCCGATCCTGTGCCTGGTTGGGCCTCCGGGGGTCGGTAAAACCTCTCTCGGCCAGTCCATCGCCAAAGCCACCGGACGTAAGTACGTGCGTATGGCGCTGGGCGGCGTGCGCGATGAAGCGGAAATCCGCGGTCACCGTCGTACCTATATTGGCTCAATGCCGGGCAAACTGATCCAGAAAATGGCCAAAGTGGGCGTTAAAAACCCGCTGTTCTTACTGGATGAGATCGACAAGATGTCTTCGGACATGCGCGGCGATCCGGCCTCGGCGCTGCTGGAGGTGTTGGATCCGGAACAGAACGTGGCCTTTAACGATCACTATCTGGAAGTGGATTACGATCTCAGCGACGTGATGTTTGTCGCGACCTCCAACTCCATGAACATTCCGGCGCCGCTGCTGGATCGTATGGAAGTGATCCGTCTCTCCGGCTACACCGAAGATGAGAAGCTGAACATCGCCAAACGCCACCTGCTGTCAAAACAGATTGAGCGTAACGCGCTCAAAAAAGGCGAGCTGACGGTGGATGACAGCGCAATTATCGGCATTATCCGCTACTACACGCGTGAAGCGGGCGTGCGTGGTCTGGAGCGCGAAATCTCGAAACTGTGCCGTAAGGCGGTAAAACAGCTGCTGCTGGATAAATCGCTGAAGCACATCGAGATTAACGGCGACAACCTGCATGACTTCCTTGGCGTGCAGCGCTATGACTATGGCCGGGCGGATAGCGAAAACCGCGTGGGTCAGGTGACGGGTCTGGCGTGGACGGAAGTGGGCGGCGATCTGCTGACCATTGAAACCGCCTGCGTTCCGGGTAAAGGTAAGCTGACCTATACCGGTTCACTGGGTGAGGTGATGCAGGAGTCTATCCAGGCTGCGCTGACCGTGGTGCGTTCGCGTGCGGATAAGCTGGGTATCAACTCAGACTTTTACGAAAAACGCGATATTCACGTGCACGTACCGGAAGGCGCTACGCCGAAAGATGGCCCAAGCGCAGGTATCGCGATGTGTACCGCGCTGGTTTCCTGTCTGACGGGCAATCCGGTGCGCGCCGATGTGGCGATGACCGGGGAAATTACCCTCCGTGGTCAGGTGTTGCCAATCGGTGGTCTGAAGGAAAAACTGCTGGCCGCGCACCGCGGCGGCATTAAGACTGTTCTGATTCCTGATGAAAACAAACGTGACCTTGAAGAAATTCCAGATAACGTTATCGCCGATTTAGATATCCATCCGGTGAAACGAATCGAGGAAGTTCTGGCACTTGCACTGCAGAACGAGCCGTTTGGTATGGAAGTCGTCACGGCAAAATAGTGATTTCGCGCAAATTGCGCTAAGAAAAATAGGGCTGGTAAGTAAATTCGTACTTGCCAGCCTTTTTTTGTGTAGCTAACTTAGATCGCTGGCAGGGGGGTCAATTACAACTCTGTTGTAAGGGCATGACAGTCCTGATATAACTGCTGCGCGGTCGCGCCACGAAGGATTCTGGTGCGATATAAATTATAAAGAGAGGAAGAGAACAGTGAATAAATCTCAACTGATTGACAAAATTGCTGCCGGTGCGGACATTTCTAAAGCCGCAGCTGGACGTGCGTTAGATGCTTTAATCGCTTCTGTTACTGAATCTCTGCAGGCTGGGGATGACGTTGCGCTGGTAGGGTTTGGTACTTTTGCTGTTAAAGAGCGCGCTGCCCGTACCGGTCGCAATCCGCAAACAGGCAAAGAAATCACCATTGCTGCTGCTAAAGTACCGGGTTTCCGTGCAGGTAAAGCGCTGAAAGACGCGGTAAACTGATCGACTTCCCCACTGGGGTCTGTGACGAAGTACAAGGGCGCATCGTAAGATGTGCCTTTTTTATTTGCCAGAATGAGACTTAATGTGACTTTATACGCACTTGTGGGCTGACAATTACCCCGTTTTCTTGTCAAAATACGTCCTCACGCGCGGCGGCCATCACATGCTATGCTGCGCGAGCTAAAGTCATCTACAGCGGAGCGTTGTTACACCATGATGGACAACCTACGCACGGCCGCCAACAGCGTCGTGCTCAAGATTATTTTCGGTATCATTATCGTCTCGTTCATTTTGACCGGGGTGAGTGGTTACCTGATTGGCGGTGGTAACAACTATGCCGCAAAAGTTAATGACCAGGAGATTGGTCGCGCACAGTTTGAAAATGCCGTTGCCAGCGAGCGTAATCGCATGCAGCAGCAGCTTGGCGACCAGTTCTCAGAACTGGCGGCCAATGAAAATTACATGAAGACCATGCGTCAGCAGGTGCTGAACCGTCTGATTGACGAGGCGCTGCTCGATCAGTATGCCCGTGAACTGGGTCTCAACATCAGCGACGACCAGGTGAAGCAGGCTATCTTCCAGACCCAGGCTTTCCAGGCGGATGGCAAATTTGATAACGAGCGCTTCAGCCGTATTGTTAATCAGATGGGGATGACGACGGATCAGTACGCGCAGGCGCTTCGTAATCAGCTGACGACTCAGCAGCTGATCAACGCCGTAGCCGGTACCGACTTTATGCTGCCGGGCGAATCCGACCAGCTGGCGGCGCTGGTTTCTCAACAGCGCGTCGTCCGTGAAGCCACTCTCGACGTGAACGCGCTGGCGGCGAAGCAAACCGCAACCGACGATGAAATCAACGCGTTCTACCAGCAGAACCAGGCGCGTTTTATGGCGCCTGAGCAGTTCCGCGTCAGCTACATCAAGCTGGACGCTGCCAGCATGCAGGAAAACGTCTCTGACGAAGAAATTCAGTCATGGTACGACCAGCATCAGGATCAGTTCACTCAGCCGCAGCGTAACCGCTACAGCATCATTCAGACCAAAACCGAAGCGGATGCGCAGGCGGTGCTTGATGAGCTGAAGAAAGGCGCTGACTTCGCCACGCTGGCCAAAGAAAAATCAACCGATATTATCTCTGCCCGCAGCGGCGGTGATATGGGGTGGCTGGAAGATGCTGCGACCGTGCCAGAGCTGAAAGAGGCCGGTCTGAAAGAAAAAGGCCAGCTTTCTGGCGTAATTAAATCCTCCGTTGGGTTCCTGGTTGCCCGTCTGGACGATATTCAGGCAGCACAGGTTAAACCGCTGGCTGAAGTTCGCGACGATATTGCGGCGAAAGTGAAGCAGGAAAAAGCCCTGGATGCGTACTATGCCCTGCAGCAGAAAGTGAGCGACGCGGCGAGCAACGATAACGAGTCGCTGGCGGGCGCAGCCCAGGTTGCCGGTCTTAAAGTGGTTGAAACCGGCTGGTTTGGCCGCGACAGCCTGCCGCAAGAGCTGAATTTCAAGCCGGTCTCTGAAGCTATCTTCAACGGCGGCCTGGTGGGCGAAAACGGCACGCCGGGCAGCAACTCCGATATCATCACCGTCGACGGCGATCGTGCGTTTGTTCTGCGCATCAGCGAGCATAAACCGGAAGCGGTGAAACCGCTGGCGGATGTAAAAGCGCAGGTGAGCGATATTGTTAAGCACACGAAAGCGGAACAGCAGGCGAAGCTGGATGCCGACAAGCTGCTGACGGCCCTGAAAGAGGGCAAAGGCGATGAAGCGATGAAAGCCGCAGGCCTGAGCTTTGGTGCGCCGCAGACGCTGTCACGCACCGGTCAGGAAGCGCTGAGCCAGTCCGTCTTTGCACTTCCGCTGCCGCAGGCAGGTAAGCCAAGCTACGGCGTGGGCTCCGATCTGCAGGGCAACGTGGTGCTGCTGGCGCTGGACGAAGTGAAAGCGGGTACGATGCCGGAAGAGCAGAAAAAAGCGATGATTCAGGGGATCACCCAGAATAACGCCCAGATCGCTTTCGAAGCGCTGATGAGCAACCTGCGTAAAGCGGCGAAAATTAAGCTCGGCGACATTATCGATCAGCAACAATAATTACGTGCTGCTTCGCAAAAGCAAGTAACGTGATGTCATTCTCAAAGGCCGCTTTCGCGGCCTTTTCCATTTCTGCATTTTGCCTTTTGTACTCTTTTCCCTTCGTCGCTATCGTGACCTTGCTGTCTACAAACAAGGAGATAACAGCATGAAACGAGGAATGAAAACGCTTATTGCCGCCGTACTGGTTTGCGCGGCGGGGAGTCAGATAGCGCAGGCGGCGCCTTCTGCCGGCAAAGCGTCGGCGCCGGTAAAGGAAAGCGTGCAGTCGCCGCAGGCAAAAGCGCCGGATGCGTTAAATGCGCCGGATAGTGAAGGCACCAGGGTGAGTATCAATAACGCCAGCGCGGAAGAGCTGGCTAAGGCGCTGAATGGCGTCGGCCTGAAGAAAGCGCAGGCTATAGTGAGCTATCGCGAAGAGTACGGGCCATTTAAAACCGTTGACGATCTTAAGCAGGTGCCCGGAATGGGCAACTCGCTGGTAGAGAGAAATCTGTCACATCTGAAGCTGTAAATTTTCAGCGAAAGTTTGCACAGTCGTCATTATTTGCCAGACTGAAGAGGTCACACTAGTGGTGTGACCTCTGACCTCAAAACAACAATTAAAGATAAGGCATTTGCGCTATGCAGACACAAATCAAAGTTCGCGGCTATCATCTGGATGTCTATCAGCACGTTAACAATGCGCGTTATCTGGAGTTTCTCGAAGAAGCGCGTTGGGATGGCCTGGAAAGCAGCCCGGCCTTCCACTGGATGACCGCTCGCAACATCGCCTTTGTGGTGGTCAATATCAATATCAACTACCGCCGACCGGCGGTACTGGGCGATGTGTTAACCGTCACCAGCAAGCTCGAACAGCTGAACGGAAAAAGCGGGACGCTAAGCCAGGTGGTCACCCTCAATCCTAACGGCGAAGTGGTCGCCGATGCGCTTATCACTTTTGTCTGTATCGATCTAAAAACGCAGAAAGCGCTGCCGCTTGAGGGCGAACTGCGGGAGAAGCTGGAGCAGCTTGAGCCTCGCTAACAGGCCAGCCGGAGGGGGATGTCCCGGAGGCGGTGCTGCGCACCTGTCCGGGCTACGTTTCCTCAGCTGTCTGCGATCCGGTAGCGCGGGCAGGCGCACAGAAAGTGGCAGAACTTCCCCGAAGGCGCTGCTGCGTATCTGACCGGGCTATGCATCGTGAGCCGCCTGCGATCCCGCCACGCCGCCGGGAAGTAACTGGTTACTGGAGCCCGGTTTTCTGCTTCATCACCGTCATCACCCCAACCTTATCGCCCAGATACTGGCTCAGCCCGTTGGCGCGGAGGTTACAGGCGGCGCACTGCCCGCAGCCGTCGCCTTTAATGCCGTTATAGCAGGTGAGGGTTTCATGGCGCACCAGGTCGAGCTGGCCCCAGTAATCGGCCAGGGCCCACGTTTCGGCTTTGTTAAGCCACATTAGCGGCGTCTCAAAGCGAATATCTTTCGCCATACCGAGGCTGACGGCATGGTGCAGCGCTTTCACGAACTCGTCGCGGCAGTCCGGGTAGCCCGAAAAGTCGGTCTCGCAAACGCCGGTGATAATAGCTTCCGCCTTCACCTGATACGCGTAAATGGCCGTCAGGGTTAAAAACAGAATGTTGCGCCCGGGTACGAAGGTATTCGGAATGCCGCTGGCGTCCGGTTCATAATCCGGAACCGGAATGCTATCGCGGGTCAGGCTGCTGACCGCCAGTTCGTTAAGCAGGGTGACATCAAGGACTTTATGGGCCACGGCCCCCAGCTTTAGCGCCAGTTCGCGAGCAACGTCAATCTCCGCGCGATGACGTTGGCCATAATCAAAAGTGACGCAATGCACTTCATCATACTGTTGCAGAGCCTGCACCAGGCAGGTCGTCGAATCTTGTCCTCCGCTGAAGACAACTACGGCGCGTTTCATGGTAATTCCTGACAATCGAAGTGAGGCGCATATGGTAGCGCCTGATGAACGTGACCACCAGCCCCGTCACGGCGTAGAGGCCGGTAGCCAGGCGCTGGCGAAATCAAACCAGCCGCGCGCGTTTAGCCGTAGTCCGTTGACCCCCGGCGGCGCGCTGATGCGATAATTATAATTGAACAGCGGCGTCATGATGGCATCGTCCATCAGGCTGTTAAAGACGTTGCGCAACGCTTCGCTACGGCTGCGTTCGTCCGGTAAGGCCTGAACGGCATCCAGCGTCGCCTGGAGATGCGCATATTGCGCCCCGGTCAGCAAATTAGGCCACAGCACGTCGCAGCGTAGCCACTGCTCCAGCGCATAGACCGGCGCTTCGCCAATCAGGCGGTCGCCCATCATCAGGTCCGCCTGTGCAAACTGCTGGCAGCCATCCCAGTTTTTCGCATCATGGAAAATAATCGTCAGCTCACAGTCCAGTTCCGCCAGCCGTTGACGAAGCCGATCCGCCATAGCGTGTAGCTCTACGGGGAGGTGATAGAGCAGCGTAAGCCGTTCGGGCAGAGGGGTACTATGATTTTCAGGCCACTGCGGAATAGACCAGCCCGGCAATACTTCGTTGCTGGGCGCGATCAGATCCTCATCCAGCGGCAGGGTTTCTAACAGGGTGGAGCGATGAATCAGCGAGACCAGCCTTTGCGCCTGCGCTTTGTTAAGACGAGGGCTCTGGCGCAGCGTCAGATAGCAAAAGCCGAGGCTAATACTGTTGCTGACCTGACGTAGTCTGGTCAGTTCGTCAGGATCGCCAATGGTTATCTGTACCGGATGACGACAGCTGGTGCCCAGATCCTGCTCGAACAACTGCGGCGTGATCCAGTATTCCACGGCCTGCAGCAGCGGGTGAGTGAGATGATAGCGCTGATGGTTTTCCAGCCGCACCAGGTCCGCAGTAAATCGCTTCAGGCGAAACGGTCCGCTGCCGATCGCCGGATCGTCAGGATGCGCCAGCACGCTGCAGTAGCTGGCAAGGCGGAACGGCAGCCAGTAATCGGCGCGATGCAGGGTGATAGTCAGACACTGGGAGTGGGTGACGCTAATCTCGCTGATACTGGCGAACAGCGTGCGCAGCGCGGGCAGCTGCAGCAGCATCAGGAGCCGCTGCTGCAGCTGTGAGGTTTTAATCGGATCGCCGTTGTGCCAGAACAGGGTAGAACGAATATAAAAGTGCCAGCGCAGGCCGTCAGGCGACACCTCCCAGTGATGGGCTAAATCGCCTATCGGACAGGTACTCTGCGCATCAAATCGGGTCAGACCGGAAAATATCTCCCCGGCCAGGTGCTGCTCCGCGCGTCCCGGCATAAAACCCGGGCGCAGCGGCTCCAGCGGACGGTAGTAAGGAATACGCAGGGTCGGCGTATTGTTCTGCCATTGGCCGCCGAGAAAGGGGGAAAGCAGCGCTTTAAGCTCCACCGGCGCCAGCTGGGCCAGTTCGAGGGCATTTTGCTGCTGCCCTTTATTCAGCGCCTGCTCCATCATCTCATTGCGCAGCGCTTCCGGCGCTTTATAAAACTGGAGTAGCCCGCGCTTTCCGCGACCGGAGCTGGCCTGCCAGCTTAGCCAGCCTGACTCTTGCGCCTGGCGCAGCAGGGTTCGAATGTGGCGTTCGCTGCAAAAGCAGCGTTCGGCCAGCTCGCCGACGGTTACCTGCTGCGGCTCTCCGGCGGAGGGCTGCCAGAGTCGCTGGTACTGATGCAGACGGTTTAATAGCCTCATCGCTGTGTAATCCTGCGTAGATTGGTAAACCCGGAACAATAAAATTTATCTATTCACTATTACTTCCGTATATCTCAGGCAATACTGCAACACAAGCAAAATCCACCACGATTTGGGGAGCAGAAGATGGCAAGACTGGCTGCATTCGATATGGACGGTACGCTACTGATGCCGGACCATCGTCTGGGAGAAAAAACGCTTTCGACGCTCAAACGTCTGCGCGATCGCGATATCACCCTGACTTTCGCCACCGGTCGTCATGCTCTGGAAATGCGCCACGTTATCGGCGAGTTCTCTCTGGATGCGTTTTTAATCACCGGCAACGGGACGCGAATTCACTCTCTGGAAGGTGAGGAGCTGTATCGCCGCGATCTGGCTCCCGATGTGGCGGAAGAGGTGCTGCACAGCGCCTGGGAAACCACGGCCAGTATGCATTTCTTTAACGACGGCGGCTGGTACACCGGGCAGGCGATCCCGGAATTACTGAAAGCGCACGTCTTTAGCGGTTTTCGTTATCAGCTGTACGATCCAAAGCGAATACCGGCGCATCAGGTCACTAAAATCTGCTTCTGCGGCGATCATGACGATTTGCGGCGGCTAAGGCTTCAACTGAGTGAAGCGCTGGGCGGCCGAGCGGATCTCTGTTTTTCGGCGATGGATTGCCTTGAAGTGTTGCCTGGCCGCTGTAACAAAGGCGCGGCGCTGGCGGTATTAAGCCAGCATCTGGGGCTGACGATGCAGGATTGTATGGCGTTCGGTGACGCCATGAATGACCTGGAAATGCTCGGCAGCGTCGGGCGCGGCGTGATTATGGGCAATGCGATGAATCAGCTGAAAGCGGAACTCCCACATCTACCGGTTATTGGCGACTGCCGTCATCAGGCCGTCTCCCACTTTTTGACTCATTGGCTGGATAATCCCGATCTTCCTTATTCCCCCGAATAAAGAGACCCTGCCAGCAAGCCAGATATCCTGTGATATCTGGCTTCTTTTATTTTGCCTGCAGCATGTCGGCGATTTGTGCCTGCCATGAGGAGATATCGCCAATATTGGCCGCTACCCACTGCGGGTTGTAGTAGGTTTCCAGATAACGTTCACCGCTGTCGCACAGCAGCGTGACGAGAGAGCCGGTGCGCCCCTCTTCGCGCATCCGCACGGCCAGCTGCAGTACGCCCCACATGTTGGTGCCGGTGGAGGCGCCGACCTTACGTCCGAGCAGCGTTTCCAGCCATAGCGCGGTGGCGACGCTGGCGGCATCCGGTACCCGCAGCATCTCATCGACCACGTCGGGAATAAACGACGGTTCGACGCGCGGGCGGCCGATGCCCTCAATTTTACTGCCGACCGGGCTGCGCAGGCTGGCGTCGCGGCTCTGCCAGTAGTCCATAAACACCGAGTTTTGTGGGTCAACCACCAGCAGCTGCGTATCGTAGCCCTGACTACGAATGTAGCGTCCGATGGTGGCAGAGGTGCCTCCGGTGCCCGCGCTCATCACGATATACGACGGCTGCGGATGCGGCTCGTGGTTCATCTGACGGAAGATACTGTCGGCGATATTATTGTTTCCCCGCCAGTCGGTCGCCCGTTCGGCATAGGTAAACTGATCCATATAATGGCCGTTCAGCTCGCGGGCCAGGGTTTCGGAGGCGGCATAGATTTCGCAGGCGCTATCGACGAAGTGGCAGCGGCCGCCGTAGAACTCAATTTGTTCAATTTTACGTTTTGCCGTACAGGAAGGCATCACGGCGATAAACGGCAGGCCTAAGAGACGGGCGAAGTAGGCTTCAGAGACGGCGGTCGAACCGGAAGAGGATTCGATAATCGTTGTCCCTTCTTTAATCCAGCCGTTGCACAGACCATAGAGAAACAGCGAGCGGGCCAGGCGGTGCTTCAGGCTACCGGTTGGATGGGTGCTTTCATCCTTCAGGTAGAGCTGGATCCCCGGGAACCCCGGAAGCGCCAGACGAATAAGGTGCGTGTCGGCGGAACGCTGATAATCGGCATTAATTTCACTAATCGCGTGTTTAACCCAGGCGCTGTTCATCTCAAATTCCTGTTTGTCATTTTGTGCCCAGCTTAGCGGAAATCGAAGGAAAAATTGTTGCCATTTAGCCTTTCAATTACAATGAATGGAGTAAATTTTTCTCCCAAGGTGCCCTATGTTAGATAAAATTGACCGTAAGCTGCTTTCTTTACTGCAAACCGACTGCACCCTCTCTTTGCAGGCGCTGGCCGATGCCGTTAATCTGACCACCACGCCCTGCTGGAAGCGCCTGAAGCGGCTGGAAGATGAAGGTATTCTGCGTGGACGCGTTGCGCTGCTGGATGCGGAAAAGGTCGGGCTTGGGCTGACGGCGTTTGTGCTGATTAAGACTCAGCATCACAGTAGCGACTGGTATTGCCGCTTCGTCAGCGAAGTCACGCAGATGGCGGAGGTTCTCGGTTTCTGGCGTATGGCGGGGGAGTATGACTACCTGCTGCGGGTCCAGGTGGCGGATATGAAGAACTACGACGATTTTTATAAACGCCTGGTAAACAGCGTGCCGGGGCTCTCGGATGTGACTTCGAGTTTTGCCATGGAACAGATAAAATACACCACTGCCTTGCCGATTGATTAACGGCATCAGCCGCTACGAATTACACACTCAGGATTTAACTGCTTGCGATTATTTGCCCAACTTAGCTGGTATTTCCGCCGGGAGTGGCGTCGTTACCTCGGCGCTATTGCTCTGCTGATCGTCATTGCCATTCTGCAACTGGTGCCGCCAAAGGTGGTGGGTATCGTGGTTGACGGCGTAACAAAACAACATTACACCGCGGAAAAGGTGTGGATGTGGATCGGCCTGCTGGTCGTTATTGCGGTGATGGTCTATCTGCTGCGCTACGTCTGGCGCGTATTGCTTTTCGGCGCCTCTTATCAGCTGGCCGTCGAACTGCGCGAGGATTTCTATCGCCAGCTCAGCCGCCAGCATCCGGCCTTTTACCTGCGCCACCGTACCGGCGATCTGATCGCCCGCGCCACCAACGATGTGGATCGGGTGGTGTTCGCCGCCGGCGAGGGGGTATTAACCCTGGTTGACTCGCTGGTCATGGGCTGCGCGGTGCTGATTGTCATGTCGACGCAAATCAGCTGGCAGTTAACCCTGCTGGCGCTGCTGCCCATGCCGCTGATGGCGCTGGCGATTAAGCGTAACGGCGATGCATTACACGAACGCTTTCGCGTCGCGCAGGCGGCCTTCTCCAGCCTCAACGACCGCACCCAGGAGAGCCTGACCAGCATCCGCATGATCAAAGCCTTTGGCCTCGAAGACCGACAGTCGGCGCTGTTTGCCGCCGACGCCGCGGATACCGGGTCGAAAAACATGCGCGTGGCGCGTATCGACGCCCGCTTTGACCCGACGATTTATATCGCTATCGGGACCGCTAACCTGCTGGCCATCGGCGGCGGCAGCTGGATGGTGATCCAGGGCAGCCTGACTCTGGGTCAGCTCACCAGCTTTGTGATGTACCTCGGCCTGATGATCTGGCCAATGCTGGCGCTGGCGTGGATGTTTAACATCGTGGAGCGCGGTAGCGCGGCCTATGCGCGCATTCGCACCATGCTGGAGGAGGCGCCGGTGGTGAACGACGGCAGCGAGCCGACGCCGGAAGGGCGCGGTACGCTTAGCGTCGCCGTGCGCGAGTTTATCTACCCGCAGGCGAACAAGGTCTCGCTGGAAAAGGTCAACTTTACGCTCCAGCCCGGGCAGATGCTGGGGATTTGCGGGCCGACCGGCTCCGGCAAGAGCACCATTCTGGCGCTGATTCAGCGTCATTTTGACGTCACCGAGGGCGATATCCGCTTCCACGACGTTCCCCTGACCCGGCTACAGCTGGATAGCTGGCGCGCCCGGCTGGCGGTCGTCAATCAGACACCGTTCCTGTTCTCCGATACCGTCGCCAGCAACATTGCCCTCGGTAAACCGGACGCCACGCAGGAGCAAATCGAGCACGTTGCGCGGCTTGCCAGCGTGCATGAGGATATCCTGCGCCTGCCGCAGGGGTATAACACCGAAGTCGGCGAGCGCGGCGTGATGCTTTCCGGTGGGCAAAAACAGCGTATTTCCATCGCCCGCGCGCTGCTGCTGGAGGCGGAGATCCTGATCCTTGATGATGCGCTGTCGGCGGTGGATGGCAGAACGGAGCACCAGATTTTGCATAACCTGCGGCAGTGGGGAGAGGGGCGGACGGTGATCATTAGCGCCCATCGCCTGTCGGCGTTGACCGAGGCCAGCGAAATTCTGGTGATGCAGCACGGGCATATTTCCCAGCGCGGTCGCCATGAGGCGCTGGCGGCGCAGCCGGGCTGGTATCGGGATATGTACCGTTATCAGCAGCTGGAAGCGGCGCTGGATGATGTCCCGCAGGAAGATAAGGAGGTCGCCGGTGCGTAGTTTCACTGAACTCTGGCCGACCTTAAAGCGCCTGCTGGCCTACGGCTCCCCGTGGCGTAAACCGCTGATGATAGCGGTTGCCATGATGTGGGTTGCGGCGGTGGCGGAAGTCAGCGGCCCGCTGCTGATCAGCTACTTTATCGACAATATGGTGGCGAAGCACTCGCTGCCGTTGAAGCTGGTCTGCGGTCTCGCCGTGGCCTATATCGGCCTGCAACTTCTTGCCGCTGGCCTGCATTATTGCCAGGCGCTGCTGTTTAATCGCGCGGCGGTCGGCGTGGTGCAGCAGCTGCGCAGCGATGTGATGGACGCCGCGCTGCGTCAGCCGCTCAGCGAGTTTGATACGCAGCCGGTCGGGCAGCTCATCTCGCGGGTTACCAACGATACCGAAGTGATTCGCGATCTCTACGTGACCGTGGTGGCGACCGTGCTACGAAGCGCCGCTTTGATTGGCGCGATGCTGGTGGCGATGTTCAGCCTTGACTGGCGGATGGCGCTGGTGGCTATCGCTATTTTCCCGGCGGTGCTGATCGTGATGATGATTTATCAGCGCTACAGCACGCCCATCGTCAGGCGGGTTCGCGCCTGGCTGGCGGACATCAACGACGGTTTTAATGAAGTGATTAACGGCATGGGCGTCATCCAGCAGTTCCGCCAGCAGGCGCGGTTCGGCGAGCGGATGCGCGAGGCCAGCTACGCCCACTATCTGGCGCGTATGCAAACCCTGCGTCTTGATGGCTTCCTGCTGCGCCCACTGCTGAGCCTGTTCTCTTCATTAATTCTCTGCGGCCTGCTGATGCTGTTTGGTTTCAGCAGCAGCGGAACGATCGAAGTCGGGGTGCTATACGCCTTTATTAGCTATCTTGGGCGACTGAACGAGCCGCTGATCGAGCTGACCACCCAGCAGTCAATGCTGCAGCAGGCGGTCGTGGCGGGCGAGCGCGTCTTCGAGCTCATGGACAAACCGCGTCAGGCGTGGGGTGAAGATAGCGAGCCGCTGCGCAGCGGGGCGATGAGTATCGATCATGTCTCTTTTGCCTACCGCGACGATAGCCTGGTGTTGCAGGATATTAATCTCGATATCCCGTCCCGCAGCTTTGTGGCGCTGGTTGGTCATACCGGGAGCGGTAAAAGCACCCTGGCCAGCCTGATGATGGGCTACTACCCGTTAACCCAGGGAGAGATTCGCATCGACGGTCGTCCGCTTTCTTCCTTAAGCCACAGCGCGCTGCGTCAGGGGATTGCAATGGTGCAGCAGGATCCGGTGGTGCTGGCTGACACCTTCTATGCCAACGTCACCCTCGGTCGCGACATCAGCGAAGAGCAGGTGTGGGAAGCGCTGGAAGCGGTACAGCTGGCGGCGCTGGCCCGTGAAATGGAAAACGGTATTTATACGCTGCTGGGCGAGCAGGGGAATAATCTCTCCGTTGGCCAGAAACAGCTGCTGGCGCTGGCGCGGGTGCTGGTCGATACGCCGCAGGTGCTGATTCTTGATGAGGCGACGGCCAATATCGATTCCGGTACCGAGCAGGCGATTCAGCAGGCTCTGGCTCGGGTGCGCGAGCACACCACGCTGGTGGTGATTGCGCACCGCTTATCGACCATCGTCGAGGCCGATACGATCCTGGTACTGCACCGCGGTCAGGCCGTTGAGCGCGGAAGTCACCAGCAGCTGCTGGCGGCCAGAGGCCGCTACTGGCAGATGTATCAGCTGCAGCTGGCTGGCGAAGAGCTGGCGGCCAGCGCGCAGGAAGAGTCGCTTATCGCCTGATGCACCATAAACAGGCAGCTGCGCCGCCGCGGCCTGAGGTGGTGCAAAATCGTCACAAGCTGCGCACTGAAATGGTGCAGTTTCAGGCAAAAGAGGCATTTTGCCGCTTCGTTTCCGCCGAATTATTCTCCTTCCTCCTCAAAAAGGGCCGCCTGGCGGTCCTTTTTCATTTCTGGCATAGCCCTTGCTTTATTAGAAACGTGTTAGCTGCGGCCATTACCGAATTCTGACTGGAGGGGACTTATGAAGCTGGTTACCGTGGTAATCAAACCATTCAAACTGGAAGACGTGCGTGAAGCATTATCTTCAATGGGTATTCAGGGCCTGACGGTCACTGAAGTTAAAGGGTTCGGCCGTCAGAAAGGCCACGCGGAGCTCTATCGCGGCGCGGAATATAGCGTCAATTTTCTGCCGAAAGTGAAGATTGACGTCGCGATTGCCGACGATCAGCTGGACGAAGTCGTCGATGTCATCAGTAAAGCGGCTTACACCGGAAAGATTGGCGACGGCAAAATCTTTGTCGCCGAGCTGCAGCGCGTGATTCGCATCCGTACCGGCGAATCAGACGAAGCGGCACTGTAACTTTCAGACCACACAGTGATGGGGAACGAAACAATGAAGATAGCAACAATGAAAACAGGTCTGGGAGCGTTGGCTCTTCTTCCGGGGCTGGCGATGGCCGCACCGGCGGTCGCGGACAAAGCCGACAACGCTTTTATGATGATTTGCACCGCGCTGGTGCTGTTTATGACGATTCCGGGCATCGCGCTGTTCTACGGCGGGCTGATCCGCGGTAAAAACGTTCTCTCCATGCTGACGCAGGTCATCGTGACGTTTGCGCTGGTCTGCGTACTGTGGGTGGTTTATGGCTACACGCTGGCCTTCGGCGCTGGCGGCAGCTTCTTCGGCAACTTCGACTGGGTACTGCTGAAAAATATTGAACTGAAAGCGCTGATGGGGAGCTTCTATCAGTACATCCACGTTGCTTTCCAGGGCTCCTTTGCCTGTATTACCGTTGGCCTGATCGTCGGTGCGCTGGCGGAACGTATTCGCTTCTCGGCGGTACTGATATTCGTTGTGGTATGGATGACGCTCTCTTATGTGCCGATTGCGCACATGGTATGGGGCGGCGGTCTGTTGGCTACGCACGGCGCGCTTGATTTCGCCGGCGGTACGGTTGTTCACATCAACGCCGCGGTCGCGGGGCTGGTGGGCGCCTACATGATGGGCAAACGCGTCGGCTTTGGTAAAGAAGCGTTCAAACCGCATAACCTGCCGATGGTTTTCACCGGTACCGCCATCCTCTACGTTGGCTGGTTTGGCTTTAACGCCGGTTCAGCAAGCGCGGCGAATGAAATTGCCGGTCTGGCGTTCGTTAACACCGTGGTTGCAACGGCGGCGGCTATCCTGGCATGGACCTTCGGCGAGTGGGCAACCCGCGGCAAGCCGTCACTGCTGGGCGCCTGTTCAGGGGCGATTGCTGGTCTGGTCGGCATCACTCCGGCCTGTGGCTATATTGGCGTCGGCGGCTCGCTGATTGTGGGTATCGCTGCGGGCCTTGCGGGTCTGTGGGGCGTCACCGTTCTGAAACGCTGGCTGCGCGTTGATGACCCGTGCGATGTGTTTGGCGTCCACGGCGTCTGCGGTATCGTAGGTTGCATCCTGACCGGTATCTTCGCCGCGACTTCTCTGGGCGGTGTGGGCTACGCGGAAGGCGTCACCATGGGCCATCAGGTTCTGGTACAGCTGGAAAGCATCGGTATCACCATCGTCTGGTCAGGCGTCGTCGCCTTTATCGGTTACAAGGTTGCCGATATGACCGTTGGCCTGCGCGTACCGGAAGATCAAGAGCGTGAAGGGCTGGACGTAAACAGCCACGGCGAAAACGCCTACAACGCCTGATAAAACGAGTTATCTCCTGAAGCTGCAGAGCCTCCCCTCGGGGAGGCTCTGCTTTTTTATGCGTTGCGATTACGCATGACGCCTTCCTGCACCGTGGAAGCCACCAGCGTACCGTCCTGAGTGTAGAACTCGCCGCGGACAAAACCGCGCGCGCTGGAGGCGGAGGTGCTCTCAACGCTGTACAGCAGCCAGTCGTTGATGTTGAACGGGCGGTGGAACCACATTGAGTGATCGATGGTGGCAACCTGCATGCCCGGCTCCAGAAAACCGACGCCGTGAGGCTGCAGGGCAACGGGCAGGAAGTTAAAATCCGAAGCGTAACCCAACAGAGACTGATGGGTGCGGAGATCTTCCGGCACTGCGCCGTTGGCGCGGATCCAGACCTGACGCGTTGGTTCTGCAACGTGTCCTTTCAGAGGGTTATGGAATTCGACCGGGCGAATCTCCAGCGGTTTATCGCAGAGAAATTTCTCTTTGACCTGCGGCGGCAGCAGGTGGGCCAGCTTGCGGGCAATATCCGTTTCGGAGGGAAGCGCGTCCGGAGCGGGTGCCGCTGGCATAGTTTTCTGATGTTCATAGCCGGGTTCTGGCGCCTGGAAAGAGGCGGTCATATAGAAAATGGGCTTCCCGTTTTGAATCGCCGCCACCCGGCGGGCGCTGAAGCTATTGCCATCGCGCAGGACTTCAACATCATAGATGATAGGTTTCAGGCTATCGCCGGGACGCAGGAAGTAGCTGTGAAACGAGTGAATCAGGCGTTCTGAGGGCACCGTCTCTTTTGCCGCATACAGCGCCTGACCCACTACCTGGCCGCCAAAGACCTGTCGCAATCCCAGATCTTCGCTCTGTCCGCGGAACAATCCCTCTTCAATTTTTTCCAGATTTAACAATGCCAGCAAATGGGTTAGTGCCTGACTCATAGTTATCCTCAATCAATGATGACTGCCTGGCGCAGCGCGTTATTGAGGCAAAGTATAACCTGGAATCGCAAGTGGTCCGATGGGTTCAATAATCTGAATATGGGCTCTTTTCCAGGAAGAGATCTGAGATCTGTGCCACACTTATTCACGATACTAATGTCCTGTCCCCGATTGTGGCTGGATGTACTCCTGTTAAAGAAGGGATGAAAAGGAGAAAAGAATGAAATTTGCCTATATGTTAAGTGCTTTAGCCGTAGCGGCTACGCTGTCTGCCTGTGCGAACAACCACAACAGCAATGCAGCGAACCAGGCGGCGCCCGATCCTTATGGCATTGCCTCACTAAGCTCCTCGCAGCAGCAGCCTAACGTATCCGGGACCATCAATATTCGACAGCGCGTGGCGTTACCGCCGGACGCGGTATTGACCGTAACCCTGTCGGATGCGTCTCTGGCCGATGCGCCAGCGCACGTGCTGTCGCAAAAAGCGGTAAGGACCGAAGGGAAGCAGGCGCCGTTTAACTTTGTCCTGCCCTATAACCAGGCGCAAATTCAGCCTAATGCCCGCATTCTTCTCAGCGCGGCGATTACCGTTAACGGTCAGCTGATGTTTATTACCGATACCGTGCAGACGGTGATTAACCAGGGCGGTAACCGGGCCGATCTGGTGCTGGTGCCGGTTCAGCAAACGGCGGTGCCGGTGGCGAACAACAGCGCTCCTGCTGCCCAGTAACTCCCCACCATGCCCCTTTACAGGGGCATTTTTTTGCCTTCAATAAATCCAGCGGTAGTGCTGGAGATCAATATGTCCGCTGCCTGAAACCTGGACGCCCTCCGCCAGTAGCGCCTGGCGTTGGCGCTGCAGATCTGGTCCGGTAAGGGAGATATCGCCGTGGCGGTTGACGACCCGATGCCAGGGGAGAGTCGATCCTTCCGGCAGGCGCTTTAATACTCCGCCCACCTGGCGAGCCGCTCGCGGTGAACCCGCCAGATGAGCAATGTCGCCGTAGGTGGCAACGTATCCCTCTGGAATCGAGGCGACTATCTGCCAGACCCGCTGCGGAAAAGTATCGTGAGAATCCATAGTACGTCCTGTTGCCGGAAAAGGCTCAGGATAAGCGTTGTATGACGGGCTGTACAGATAGCGGGTCAGGCCGATTTAACGATGGTAAATTCCAGCGCCAGACCCAGCACCTGCATGCCATGAACATTTTCATTCGCCGTATTGCTCAGCAGTGTTTCAAGAAACTTCAGGCGTTTTGACTGGGCGTTAATCACCAGCTTTGCGCGCATTGCCGGAAGCTTAAGCGTTGATATCGGATACACCACGCGACCGCTGACGTCGATGGGGAGTTTACGTAATTCAATGTGCTGAAGGACGCCGACGGTAGAGTAGAGCAGCGCGACCGGGGTGACGGCGAGCAGCTGATTATTGCTAATCGTCACAAAATCGAGGATGACCTCCGGACGCAGAAAGTTTAAACCGCGGAAGGAAACGGTCACTTCGGCGATGGCCGGCATCGCCAGGGTAGTGATTAAACGCGGTGATTCACTCATTCATATACCATTGAGACAGTGCGTTGATTAAAAAAGACGGTAGATAAGCCTCATTATGGCCGCTGGCGAGGATTTCCGCTGAGAGTGTGCTCGCAATCTCATAAGGGGATCGGGGCCATTTTACGGTGAGAAGCCGCTGTAGACGCGACTTTGCGCAATAAACCAGCACCCAATCGCCGGCGGCTTGCAATTCAGGGGTTCAGCAGGGATAATGCGCCAGCGCGTTAGGTAACTAACGTTCTCAATGGGGGCTCTGTTGGTTCTCCCGCAACGCTACTCTGTTTACCAGGTCAGGTCCGGAAGGAAGCAGCCAGAGCAGACGACGTGTGTGCCGGGATGTAGCTGGCAGGGCCCCCACCCATTTCAGGGTGCCCTCTCGCTATTCGCATTCATTCCATGGTTTCCCTCAGCCTTCATATTTAATATCCACAAATATATTGTGAGTATTTTTGGTTTCTA
Source organism: Klebsiella sp. GW_Kp182 (assembly GCF_040062275.1). NCBI lineage: Bacteria > Pseudomonadati > Pseudomonadota > Gammaproteobacteria > Enterobacterales > Enterobacteriaceae > Klebsiella > Klebsiella sp. GW_Kp182. The sequence continues at coordinate 76,196 of NZ_JBEAFQ010000012.1, forward strand.
AACCCTCTATTTTTTATGCCAAAAAATTCACTACGTCATAAATTTGAAATTTAACTGAAATATTATTGTCATCTTTATGTCATATATAACGTGCAGATTATTCATGGGAAAATGTTGTTTGATATAAGCTAAAAATATATCTCTGGATCAGCATGTTAACTTCGTGTATTAATTATATGATGATTTTATTTCACGGGAAGCGTGACTATGACCACTGTGGTTCTGAACGTAAAAATTGATGGCGAGTTAAAAGAAAAGCTGCGTCAGTATGCGGAAGAAAATAACGAAAATTTAGGAACAGCTACGGAGAAACTGCTGCAGCTGGCCTTTCAGGTAGCGGAATCAGCAGACGAGGCGGGGGTTTCGGAAGAAGATATCGATAGCCAGCATACCGAAGAGGAAGCGTCTCCATTAACCCCTAAAGAAATCAAAGCATTACGTAAAATTCTGAAGAAGAAAAAATGAAACAACAACTCTCTACAGCCAGCAACTATAGCGAAGCCTGCGATATGCTGCGTTCCGGATACGTTAAGCACGTACGCCTGAACTGGAATATCGGTAGCGATGAGTTCTTTCGCATTGCCTCCGACTGGTGTGACACAGGGGCAAAAATAAAAAAAGATGAAGACGGCTTTATTATTTCTCTGAAAGGGTTTCCGATCCCGCGTCAGCATTAATGAAACTATTGCAATTTTGTCATCGGGCTGACACGTCAGAAAGACAAAATTGAAGCGCAATTTTATAAAAACATCTCATATGCGTCATGGATGATGGTTTTTGACGGGCTGGCTCCAGCCCGTCGATATTTTCTTAAATGATTTTCCTCAGGCGGAAACTCTCTTTCTGCTCAGTCAGACTATGCCACAACGGCTGCAATGTCGTAAACGCGCTGCGCAGTTCGTCATCCGAAAGGGTAAAGGGCAAACGCAAATAGCGATCAAACGCGCCGGCCAGGCCAAAGCGAGTTCCCGTCCCGATGTGAATTCCCCGGCTTTCAGCGCGAACGGAAAAGAGCGTCGCCAGCATTCCCGGTAATTCCACCCAAAAAGAGAGTCCTCCCTCCGGCGGCGTGAAGTGCCAGTGGGGAAAATATTCCGCCATCAGCGCGCCGCACATATCCCGGCGAGTCGCCAGCATGGCGCGCCGTGACGGTAGCAGCCTGTGCTCATTCTCAAGCAACCAGCAGCAGGCCAGCTGTTCCAGCAGCGGGGAGCCGAGATCGAGAGAGTCGCGGGCCTGAACCAACGAAGCAATGGTTCGCGAAGACGCGCGGATCCAACCTATGCGCAGGCCGCCCCAGAAGCTTTTTCCCGCTGAACCGATGGTTATCACCGGGGCATCAGGATTAAATGCCGCTAAAGGCGGCGGCGGCGGGGCGTCATACCATAAATCCACCATCGTTTCGTCTGCCACCAGCGTGGTGCGGGTTTGTGCGGCGATGTCCGCTACCCGCTGGCGCGTTGCGCTATCCATACAGCGGCCGGTGGGATTATGAAAATCCGGCATCAGCCAGGCCAGACGCGGAGCCGTTTGGGCAATCGTTGCCGCCAGACCGTCGCAATCCCATCCCTGCTGCGGTAACGCCACGCTAACCGGACGACATGATGCGCCCTGTATCGCGCTAAGCGCCATGGGGTAAGTTGGCGCATCTACCACCACCCGATCGCCGGGCCCGGTGAATAAACGCAGTACCAGCGCAAAGCCGCTAAGCGCCCCGTTGACGATCATCACTTCATCGCTGCGGGTTGGCAGCCCGCGTTCGCTATAGCGGCGGGCGATGGCTTCGCGCAGAAGCGGGAGCCCTTGTTGATCGTAACCGGTGTTGGATAAATGTTCAGGCATGATCTTTAAGGCCTGGCTGTAGGCCTGATGGATCTCGGGGCCGGCGCTAAGGGCGGCAACGGCCAGATTCACCGATAGCGGGTCCGTTTGTTTGGCCGCCGCCTCTACCGGACGCTCCGGCAAGGCGATCCGCGAACCGCTTCCCTGACGGCTGTAGAGATAGCCTTCTTCCCGAAGCTGACCGAGCGCGCTGGCAACCGTGGTGCGGCTGATATTCAGGGCAGCCGCCAGTTCACGTTCCCCAGGCAGTCGCGTTTCCAGCGCCAGGCGGCCATCGAGGATGAGCAGGCGCAGCGCTTCTGCAAGCTGACGCCAGATAGGCGTGCGAGAAGTGGACTCCTGCCAGTGACCGAGCAGCCGTACCAGCGATTGTGCACCAAAGCGACGAGATAACATAGCAATCCACTTTTTAAAAACTGGCCATTAATTATCAATCCATTTTTACTGATGATAAGGGAAATCGCAATTGCCCTGAGGTGAAAAATGGTACGTCGCTTGTTGCAACTTTACATTGGTCTGGTCCTGTACGGCGTGTCGACCGCGTTATTTGTGCATGCCAATCTGGGGGCCGATCCGTGGGATGTTTTTCATCTGGGGATCGGTAAGCAGTTTAATCTGGATTTTGGTACGGTCATGATCCTGACGGGAGCGGCAGTGCTGCTGCTGTGGATCCCGCTACGGCAAATGCCGGGGCTGGGTACGGTGAGCAACGTGATTGTACTGGGGCTGGCGGCAAACGCGACCTTAGCCGTGCTGCCGCCGTTGGATTCGCTGGTGGCGCGTAGCCTGCTGCTGGCGGGCGCTATCGTACTGAATGCGCTGGCGACGGGGATGTATATTGGCGCGGGCTTTGGTCCCGGGCCGCGCGATGGGCTGATGACCGGTCTGCATGCTCGTACGGGGTGGTCGCTGCGCGGTATCCGCACCGCGATTGAAGTTTCGGTCCTGCTGATTGGCTGGATGATGGGCGGCAAGTTTGGCGTGGGAACCGTACTCTATGCGTTAACTATCGGCCCGCTAATCCAGCTGTGTCTGCCGTGGTTTCATCAGCCAGCCGCGCGGAAGGCTCTGGCGAAACCCGGTGAGGCTATCTCCTGATTTTACGCTGCCATCAGACCTGGAGACTAAACTTATCAATTCAGATACGGCCGGATTCTCCGGCCGTACTGTTCACTTCGGAGAGCAGACTCATGAAGTACGTTGATGGTTTTGTCGTTGCCGTACCGGCGGAAAATAAGGAGGCATACCGCGAGATGGCAGCAAAGGCCGCGCCATTATTTAAAGAGTTTGGCGCACTCCGCGTGGTCGAGTGCTGGGCGGATGATGTCCCGGATGGCAAGCTGACCGATTTTCGCCTGGCGGTGAAAGCGGAGGAGAGTGAAGAGGTGGTGTTCAGCTGGATTGAGTATCCCTCTAAAGAGGTTCGCGATGCCGCGAATGCCAAAATGATGGCCGACCCGCGGATGAAAGAGTTTGGCGAATCGATGCCCTTTGATGGAAAACGAATGATATACGGCGGCTTTGCCCCGCTTCTGGATGAGTAATTCATCTTTGCCATCCCCATAGCTTTTGGGGATGGCGATAGACGCGCTACAGATGACTCCAGCCATGCAGCAGCATATAAAAACCCACCACCATAATCAGGGTGCCGGAAATCCACGGCGCTTTGCGCGAGAGATCGTTCAGCCCGGGCCAGCGGTTTGCCACGTGCTTCAGGCTGAGGGCGGCAATTGCGCCGGAAGCCACCAGGGTGATCGCCAGCCCAACGCTAAACCCCAGTACCAGGGTTGCCCCCAGCGAGAACTTTTTCAACTGCAGGCAAATGAGCAGTACGGTAATGGATGCCGGGCAGGGAATGAGTCCCCCGGTCAGTCCGAACAAGACGATCTGCCCGGTGGTGACCCGCTGGCCGTTAAAGCGGCGATTGATCGCTTGCGCATGAGCGCGCTGATGGGCGTCCTGCCAGTCATCGGCGGCAACCCGCGAAGGTTGGTGAGCGTGAGGATGATGTTGATGCGCAAGGTGGCGATCGTGATGATGTTCATGTTCATGTTCATGTTCATGTTCATGTTCATGTTCATGTTCATGTTCATGGTCATGTTCATGTTCATGGTCATGGTCATGGTCATGGGTATGGTCATGGGTATGGGTATGGGTATGTGAACGCGATTCGCGCCAGGTACGCGCCAGCATCCAGCAGGCAATCAGTACGATAAGCCCCCCTGAGATCAGCTGAAACCAGGGTTCCGACGTTTGTGCATTCCAGCCGCGGCCGAACCACAGGCCTGCCATGGCCACCAGCCAGACCACCGCCGTATGCGATACCGTCGCCGCCAGCCCCAGCAGCACCGCCTGCTTTAATGTTCCCCGCACCGCCACGATAAATGCCGCCATCATGGTTTTTGAGTGCCCGGGCTCAAGGCCGTGCAGCGCGCCCAGCAGAATCGCGCTGGGAATAAATAGCCAGGCGTTGCCCTGCTGCAAGAGTGAAGCGAAATCGTTCATAACGTGATCCCTAACTAAAAAGTGCTTGTATGCTACTCCCCCCCAGTACATAAATACTACCCCCCAGTAGAAAAATACTCCGGGGGAGTAGGGCATGTTATGCTGTTCTGATTGCATACAAGGGTCGTTAGTGGAAACGATCGATTAATCAAATAGTGGATCGCGAAATGTCACATACCGTTCGTCACAAGAAGATGTTATTGACCCGATTGAAGAAAATTCAGGGGCAAAGCGCCGCGCTGGAAAAAATGCTTAACCGCGAGCATGAATGCGCAGAGGTTCTACAGCAGCTGGCTGCCATTCGCGGTGCGGTAAACGGCATGATGATGCAGGTTATCCAGGGGCATTTAACGGATCATGTCGTGAAGGAGCCGGAAGAAGGTCAGCGTGAGGCTGACCTTGATGTGGTGATGCAGGTGATAAAATCCTATCTGAAATAGGCTCAGTCATCATGTGTTCCGGACGGCGATGAATACGCCTTAAGGTTATTCTCGGCCCACAGAATAAATTTCTCTTTTGGCAGCGCCTTACTATAAAGCCAGCCCTGGGCATACAGCACGCCATGCATGCGCAGCCAGTCGCGTTGGCTTTCGGTTTCGACGCCTTCTGCGACGGTCGCCAGATTGAGCGCTTTCGCCATTTCAATGATGTGCGGCGTCAGCGATTCACACTCCAGCGTATCGACAAATGCTTTATCGATTTTCAGGGTATCAACGTCCAGCTTTTGTAAATAGCTCAGGCTGGAATAGCCGGTGCCGAAGTCATCGATGGAGATACGGTGTCCGGCCTGACGATAGCCGGCGATGACTGGCAGAGTGGTTTGCGGGTCGACAAAACCGCGCTCGGTGATTTCCAGAATGATCTGCTGAGCGCTGATGCCCCAGCGCTGAAGCTGCTCTTGTAACAGCATCGGCAGCCTTGGCGAACGCAAATCATCAACCGACAGGTTTATCGAGATATGTATCTCCGGGCGCTGCCGCAGCCAGGTACCGAGATCGGTAAAAATTTTTCGTACAATATCTTCGGTTAAGCGGGTAATCAGCCCGGTTTGTTCGGCAAGCGGAATAAAAATATCCGGCGATAAGAAACTGCCATCGGGCTGCCTCCAGCGAGCAAGCGCCTCTGCACCGACGATCTTTCCGCTCTGCAGCGAAATAATGGGCTGGTAATAAACCTGGATGGCATGAGAATTCAGCGCGTCCAGCATCCCATTACGCGGTGAGCGCAGCCTCCGCAGCAGGCGAAGCAGCAGAAATGAGGCCAGAAGGCTGGTGAACAGACCAATCGGCAGCCACAGCATCAGCTGCTGATGTAGCTTTTTCTGCAGCGGCACCGTCGAGGACCAGGTGGCAATGGCCAGCCCCAGCTCCGGGAGACGATGAAGACGATAAACGGTGCTATCGAGGGTTAGGGTCCTGGCATACTGATGCTTAATTTTCTCCCAGACGGCAGCGTTGAGCGGTTTACTGCTAATGATGATTTGATCGTGCTGCGTGCCGAACAAGAGCGTGTGAATCTCTTCATGGCCTAATGGAATGACATCGATAAACGACACGGGATCGATCATCACCACGTGATGCTCGCTGCCCATGGCCGTCATTTTATGTTTCAGACCCAGGTCGTTAACTGAGGTAAGCCAGGTACGATAGCCATCGGCCGTGATATGGTCGGGAGCAGGAAAGGTAACCGAAACCTGATGATCTTCGAGGGAAGAGCACTGCGGAATACCCTCATGTAACCACAGCACTTCCTGAACGTAGCGATGGGTATAGGCGATCCGTCGCATCGTGAGCAAATGCTGCGGACTGCAGGTGGTAGCCGCATGCGCATCAGCTTCGTTTAGCGCCTCTCTTGCCTGATCGGCAACCTGCTGAACGCGGGCCAGTACGCGGACGGAAAAGTTGTCCAGTTCGCTATAAAATTGCTCTTTGGCCTGCTGCATTGCCAGCCAGATGCTCAGCGCGACCGGCAGGATAATGGCGAGTATCAATACCCCTGTAACCAGACTCACCTGATGCCGGGTCGTCATGAGTATTTCCTTATTTTATTGAGGGGTTCGATGAGTATACGCGAAAGATAAAAGAGGATTCAGCACGGGGTAGAAAAAGGCCCGAACCGCAAGATAGCAACGAATTCGGGCTAACAGTGGATGAACCGCGACGCCCAAGGCCTGGAGCGTCGCGGAGAAAAACGAGGGCTGGTATGCTGGCAATAAGCGTTGTCAGCACAGATTCATATTCTAAAGCGCAATCATGACAGTCATATGTTGCGTTTAATGGGCGTCCGGCGCAGCGATGTCAGCGCTAATCCGCTGGTCGTTTTCGTCGAAGACCATGCAGTAGCGATCGTCAAACGCGACCCTTATCTTCTGCCATGGACGGAAATGAACGTCGCCGGGCAGCAGAATTTTGACGTTATCGTGGCCGTAGCACTGGCCGAACAGATAGGTGTTGTTACCCAGTCTCTCCACGACTTCACATTGAAACTCAACTACGGTACCGATATTCACATCAGTTGAGAGATGTTCAGGGCGAATACCGAGGGTAACGGCAGCGCCGGGCTGCAGCGGCGATGTGGTGATATTGAGCGTCAGATTATGATCTTGCGCCATCTTCACGCTAAGCTGGCCCGGCTGCCATGCGGTGACCGTCGCGGGCAGGAAGTTCATTTTCGGCGAACCGATAAATCCCGCAACGAACTTATTGACCGGGTTGTAATACAGCGACATCGGCGAACCCATCTGCTCAACTTTGCCGTAGTTCATCACCACGATTTTATCGGCCAGCGTCATCGCTTCAACCTGATCGTGGGTGACATAAACCATGGTGGTTTTGAGTTCATGATGCAGTTTAGCAATATGCAGGCGCATCTCAACGCGCAGCTCGGCATCCAGATTGGAGAGGGGTTCATCAAACATAAACACCCGCGGATTACGCACGATGGCGCGACCGATCGCCACGCGCTGGCGCTGGCCGCCGGAAAGCTGCTTAGGTTTGCGATCCAGCAGATGAGAGAGCTGCAGCGTTTTCGCCACCATTTCAACCTGGCGGCGAATTTCATCTTTTGGCACTTTATTCACCTTCAGGCCATAGCCCATATTTTCCGCTACCGTCATATGCGGGTAGAGCGCATAGGACTGGAATACCATGGCGACGCCGCGATGGGCAGGAACGACATCATTCATCACCTCATCGCCAATAAGCACTTCACCTTCGCTCACCTCTTCGAGACCGGCAATCATTCGCAGTAGCGTCGATTTGCCGCAGCCTGACGGACCGACGAAAACCGCAAACTCGCCATCTTCAATATCAAGATTTACCTGATGCAGCGTCACTGTACTGCCGAACCGTTTGGTGACATTCCTCAGTCGTATATTGGACATCAACACTCCCCGGGTTAGTAGCCGTTTTTGCCGTTGGGATTTGGGCTGTGACGCATTATTTGTATAACGTGTAACAATTCAGCCGGGCGATGCTCAACGACACTAAAATCATGCAGTGACTATAACTTCCAGAGTTTTAGCGCCCTATATCGATGTTTCATTTCTGCAATCACGATCACACAACTGGCAGCTTTCAGTAGTTTTGTCAGCATTCAAAGCGTACCGTATAACAAATCAGGAATAACGGCATATTTGTTTATGAATCACCGTTTATCAGTTAACTGAAAGATTCTCGGAAGTCACATCGCCCAATAAAAACCATTAAATTGTTATACCTTCACATGAGGTTGGTAATGAAAAAGAACACTCTTGCTGCACTGATCCTTACTACTCTGGCTGCCGGGCAGCTGGTTAGCCTGCAGGCGCACGCGGCCGGACAGCTCAACGTCTGGGAAGACATCAAAAAATCCGACGGCATTAAGGCCGCGGTAAGCGATTTTGAAAAGCAGTTCAACGTTAAGGTGAACGTGCAGGAAATGCCGTACGCCCAGCAGCTGGAAAAGCTACGCCTTGATGGCCCGGCGGGCATTGGCCCGGACGTGCTGGTGATCCCTAATGACCAGCTAGGCGGTGCGGTCGTCCAGGGACTGCTGTCTCCCCTGACGCTGGACCAGGCGAAGCAGGAGGCCTTTACGCCGGCATCAATCAACGCGTTCCATATGGATAACGTGCTTTACGGCGTACCGAAAGCGGTGGAAACCCTGGTGCTGATTTACAACAAAGACCTGATCGATAAGCCGCTGGATAGCCTGCAGGCCTGGTTCGACTATTCGAAGAAGCAGCGCGAAGAGGGTAAGTACGGCCTGCTGGCGAAGTTTGACCAGATCTATTACAGCTGGGGCGCTATTGGCCCAATGGGCGGCTATATCTTTGGCAAAAACGACAAAGGCAGCTTCAACCCGCAGGATGTCGGCCTGAATAAGCCAGGCGCGGTGGAAGCGGTGACTTTCCTGAAAAAATTCTACACCGACAAGGTATTCCCGGCGGGGATCCTCGGCGATAACGGGCTGAACGCCATCGACTCGCTGTTCACCGAGAAGAAAGCGGCTGCGGTGATTAACGGCCCGTGGGCCTTCCAGCCGTATGAAGCGGCAGGCATTCATTATGGCGTCGCGCCTTTGCCGACGCTGCCGGATGGCAAACCGATGAGCTCCTTCCTCGGCGTGAAGGGCTATGTCGTCTCGACGTGGAGTAAAGATAAAGCGCTGGCGCAGCAGTTTATCGAGTTCATTAACCAGCCGCAGTACGTGAAAGCGCGTTATGTCGCCACCGGAGAAATCCCGCCGCTGAAGGCCATGATTGACGATCCGCTGATTAAGAATGACGAAAAGGCCAGCGCGGTGGCGGTGCAGTCAGCGCGGGCGACGGCGATGCCCGGGATCCCGGAAATGGGAGAGGTATGGGGCCCGGCGAACGCCGCGCTCGAGCTTAGCCTGACCGGTAAACAGGAGCCGAAGGCGGCGCTCGATAACGCTGAAAAGCAGATCAAGATGCAGATCGAAGCCATGCAGGCCAGCAATCAATAATTCGGTGATGTAACAGAACGGGAGGGCCGTCCTCCCGTTTTCAGAAGGAGTCGTGTGTGATTATCAATCCCAGCGAAAATATTGCCGAAGCGCGCGGCGCAGGACGCCATGCGTGGTGCGGCCTGTTGCTGGCTATCGTGCCGGGTTTTGGGCAGTTTTATCACCGCCAGTGGCTGAAGGGGATTGTCTTCCTGGTGCTGCTGAGCAGTTTTATGAGCATTTTCTATGACTTTCTCAGCGAAGGCCTGTGGGGGTTATATACCTTAGGCGAGGAAGTCCCGCGGGATAACTCTATTTTCCTGCTGGCGGAAGGGATAATCAGCGTACTGATTATCGCATTCGGTTTGTTGGTCTATTTCCTCTCGCTGCGCGATGCCTGGGTTAACGGCAAAAGGCGCGATGAAGGCATGGCGCTGAATAGCGTACGCAAGCAGTATCAGATGCTGCTCAGCGAGGGTTTCCCGTATCTGATGATCACGCCCGGCTTCATACTGCTGGTGTTTGTGGTCATCTTCCCGATCCTGTTTGGTTTTGCTATCGCCTTTACTAACTACAACCTTTATCACACGCCGCCGGCGAAGCTGGTGGATTGGGTGGGATTCAAAAACTTCATCAATATCTTCACATTATCCATCTGGCGCTCGACCTTCTTTGACGTACTGCAGTGGACGGTGGTGTGGACGCTGCTGGCGACGACCCTGCAATGTACCGTCGGCGTGCTGCTGGCGATTCTGGTCAACCAGAAAGATCTGCGCTTTAAGCCGTTGATCCGCACAATTTTCATTCTGCCGTGGGCGGTGCCGGGCTTCGTGACGATTCTGGTTTTTGCCGGCATGTTCAATGATTCATTCGGGGTGATTAACAACGCCATTTTGTCCTTCTTTGGCATCACGCCGAAGGCCTGGCTGACCGACCCGTTCTGGACTAAAACGGCGCTGATCATGATGCAAACCTGGCTGGGCTTTCCGTTTGTTTTCGCCATGACCACCGGCGTCCTGCAGGCGATCCCGGACGATCTGTATGAAGCGGCCACCATGGATGGCGCCAGCGCGTTTACCCGCCTGCGGACCATTACTCTGCCGCTGGTGCTCTACTCCATTGCGCCGATCATCATCACTCAGTACACCTTCAATTTTAACAACTTCAATATCATCTACCTGTTCAATAACGGCGGACCGGCGGTAGCCGGGTCGAATGCCGGCGGTACGGATATTCTGGTGTCGTGGATCTACAAATTAACGATGTCGTCTTCGCAATACGCCATCGCGGCCACCATCACGATTCTGCTGTCGATTTTTGTCGTCGGCCTGGCGTTGTGGCAGTTCCGCGCCACGAAATCCTTCAAAAACGACGACATGGCGTAAGGGAAGCAACATGGCTAAATCACCGAGTATTAAACGCGAAAAGTGGATTCGCCTGTCTCTCACCTGGCTGGTGGTCCTCTTTGTATCGACGATCATTATATATCCGCTGGTCTGGACGGTAGGGGCGTCTCTGAACGCCGGGAACAGTCTGCTGAGTACGTCGATTATTCCTGAAAACCTGTCGTTCCAGCATTACGCGGATCTGTTTAACGGCAATGTGAATTATCTCACCTGGTACTGGAACTCGATGAAAATCAGCTTCATGACCATGGCGTTGACCTTAATCAGCGTGAGCTTCACGGCCTATGCGTTCTCCCGTTTTCGTTTCAAAGGGCGGCAGAACGGGCTGATGCTGTTTCTGCTGCTGCAGATGATCCCGCAGTTCTCGGCGCTGATTGCGATCTTTGTTCTCTCTCAGCTGCTGGGGTTGATCAATAGCCATCTGGCGCTGGTGCTGATCTACGTTGGCGGCATGATCCCGATGAATACCTGGCTCATGAAGGGGTATCTGGACGCGATCCCCAAAGATCTGGATGAATCCGCGCGGATGGATGGCGCCAGCAGCTTCCGCATCTTTATCGAAATCATTATGCCGCTGTCGAAGCCGATTCTGGCGGTGGTGGCGCTGTTTTCATTCACCGGCCCGCTGGGGGATTTCATCCTCTCCAGCACCATTTTGCGTACCCCGGATAAATACACGCTGCCGATTGGCCTGTATAACCTGGTGGCGCAGAAAATGGGCGCCAGCTATACCACCTACGCGGCGGGCGCGGTGCTGATTGCCGTCCCGGTGGCAATTCTCTATCTGGCGCTACAAAAATACTTTGTTTCCGGCCTCACCTCAGGCAGTACAAAAGGATAACCCCATGAAAAGATTAACACCCGCGTGGCTTGCTGTTTCTCTGGCATGCTGTTTTTCCGCCGGTACGCTGGCGGCAGATGCGCTGCAAACGAAGGCGTTTAGCAATATGCCCGCTGATTTTATTAAAGGCGCGGATATCTCCACGCTGCTGGATGCGGAAAAGCACGGCGCGAAGTTCTTTAACCACAACAATCAGCCGCAGGATCCGATCGCGATTCTGAAGGCCGACGGCGTGAACTATGTTCGCCTGCGCCTGTGGGTGGATCCAAAAGACGCCCAGGGTCAGCGTTACGGCGGCGGCGATAACGATCTGGCGGCGACGCTGGCGCTGGCGAAGCGCGCAAAAGCACAGGGTATGAAGCTGCTGCTTGATTTTCACTACAGCGATTTCTGGACCGATCCGGGCAAGCAGTTCAAGCCGAAGGCCTGGGAGAAAATGGATTATCCGCAGCTGAAAACCACGATCCACGACTACACCCGCGACACGATTGCCCGCTTTAAGCAGGAGGGGGTGCTGCCGGATATGGTCCAGATCGGCAACGAGATCAACGGCGGTATGCTGTGGCCGGAGGGCAAAAGCTGGGGGCAGGGCGGCGGCGAGTTCGATCGCCTGGCGGGGCTGCTAAACGCCGCCATTGACGGCCTGAAGGAAAACCTCACCGGCGGCGAGCAGATTAAAATTATGCTTCATCTGGCCGAAGGCACGAAAAACGACACCTTCCGCTGGTGGTTTGATGAAATCAGCAAGCGCAACGTGCCTTACGACATCATTGGTCTGTCGATGTACACCTACTGGAATGGTCCGATTAGCGCGCTGAAAGCCAATATGGACGATATCAGCAAGCGCTATAACAAAGACGTGATAGTGGTGGAAGCCGCTTATGCCTATACCCTGGAAAACTGCGACAACGCCGAAAATAGTTTCCAGGCGAAAGAGGAAAAGGATGGCGGTTATCCTGCCACCGTACAGGGGCAATATAATTATATTCACGACTTAATGCAGGCCGTTGCGGACGTACCGGATCACCGCGGTAAAGGTATTTTTTATTGGGAGCCGACGTGGATTGCCGTACCGGGAAATACCTGGGCGACGCCTGCCGGAATGAAATATATCCATGATGAATGGAAAGAGGGGAATGCCCGGGAAAATCAGGCGCTGTTTGATTGCCAGGGAAAAGCATTGCCGTCGATGAAGGTATTCAATTAATTATTCAGCTTTACACTTCAGGATGTTTATTATGAAAAAATTTGCGCCTTTGAGTCCGAAGGTCAATGCGCTATTGCATGGCGCCGACTATAACCCGGAGCAGTGGGAGAACTATCCCGATATTATCGATAAAGATATTGCCATGATGCAGCAGGCAAAATGTAATGTTATGTCGGTAGGGATATTTAGCTGGGCGAAACTTGAACCTCAGGAAGGCGTATTTGAGTTTGGCTGGTTGGACAGTATTCTGGATAAACTCTATGCCGCCGGCATTCATGTCTTTCTCGCGACCCCAAGCGGCGCGCGCCCGGCCTGGATGTCGCAGAAATATCCTCAGGTCCTGCGCGTCGGTCGCGATCGGGTGCCTGCGCTGCACGGTGGACGTCATAATCACTGTATGTCGTCGCCGGTCTACCGTGATAAAACCCTGAAAATAAATTCCCTGCTGGCGGAGCGCTACTCGCAGCATCCGGCGGTGCTGGGCTGGCATATCTCCAATGAATACGGAGGAGAGTGCCACTGTAGCCTGTGCCAGGAGCGTTTCCGCGACTGGCTGAAAGCGCGCTATGAAACGCTGGATAACCTCAATCACGCCTGGTGGAGCACCTTCTGGAGCCACACCTACAGCGACTGGTCGCAGATCGAATCTCCGGCCCCGCAGGGGGAAGTCTCCATTCATGGTCTGAACCTGGACTGGCATCGCTTTAATACCGCTCAGGTAACGGACTTCTGCCGCCACGAAATTGCGCCGCTGAAAGCGGCGAATGCTGCGCTGCCGGTAACAACCAACTTTATGGAGTATTTCTACGATTACGACTACTGGCAGCTGGCGAAGGTGCTGGACTTTATCTCATGGGACAGCTACCCCATGTGGCACCGTGATAAAGATGAAACCACGCTGGCCTGCTACACCGCCATGTATCATGACATGATGCGCAGCCTGAAGGGCGGCAAACCGTTTGTATTAATGGAATCCACCCCGAGCGCGACCAACTGGCAGCCGACCAGTAAGCTAAAGAAACCGGGAATGCATATTCTCTCTTCTCTGCAGGCGGTGGCGCACGGCGCGGATTCGGTGCAGTACTTTCAGTGGCGTAAGAGCCGCGGTTCGGTTGAGAAGTTTCATGGCGCGATTATCGATCATGTCGGTCATCTGGATACGCGCGTGGGCCGTGAAGTGACGGCGCTCGGCGAGATGTTAAGCCAGCTGCCGGGCGTCGTGGGCTGCCGGACGGATGCGAAAGTGGCGATTATCTTCGACCAGCAAAATCGCTGGGCGCTGGATGATGCGCAGGGGCCGCGAAATCTCGGCATGGAGTATGAAAATACCGTCAACGAACATTACCGTCCGTTCTGGGAGCAGGGGATTGCGGTTGATGTTATCGATGCTGACGTTGACCTGAGTCCTTATCAACTGGTCATTGCGCCAATGCTGTATATGGTTCGTGAGGGATTTGCCGAACGTGCCGAAGCGTTTGTGGCTAACGGTGGTCATTTAGTTACAACATACTGGACGGGTATTGTTAACGAATCCGACCTTTGCCATCTCGGCGGTTTCCCGGGCCCGCTGCGTAAACTGCTGGGCATTTGGGCGGAAGAGATTGACTGCCTGAACGACGGCGAACGCAACCTGGTACAGGGGCTGGCGGGCAATGAAGGGGGCCTGCAGGGACCGTATCAGGTACGCCATCTGTGTGAACTGATCCATGTCGAAACGGCGCAGCCGCTGGCGACCTACCGCGATGATTTTTACGCGGGAAGACCGGCGGTTACCGTCAATCACGTGGGTAAAGGTAAGGCCTGGCACGTCGCTTCGCGCAACGATCTGGCTTTCCAGCGGGACTTCTTCACCGCCATAAGTAAAGAGCTGTCGCTGCCGCGTGCGGTGGCAGCCGATTTCCCGCCGGGCGTGGTGGCGACCGCACGGACGGACGGTGAGACCACCTACGTGTTCCTGCAAAACTACAGCGCGCAGCAGCAGCAGGTGACCTTACCGCAGGGCTATCAGGACAGCCTCACCGGCACGGCACTGAACGCGCCGTTGACCTTAAAAGCGTGGGATTGCCGCATTCTCAGCCGTCACGCGTAATTTTTCTCTATCCACGCCTGCTCGCAAGAGCAGGCGTTTTTTTATCTGCTTATCAGGAGTCTATTATGGTGAGTTTAAAATCCTTTCTGAATTATTTCTCCCAGTCTCGTCCGGCGGTAACGTTAAGCCCGGCGGAACAACAACAGATTGAACGTTTAATTCAGGCTTTTGGCGGCGAGGCGAATATTGTCAACGTTGACGCCTGTATCACCCGCTTACGCGTCACGGTGAATAATCTGTCGATTGTTGACTCTCAGGGGCTACAGCAGCAGGGAGCGCTTGGCGTTATTATCCTTGGGCAGCAGGTGCATGCTATTTTCGGTAAACAGTCGGATGCTTTGCGTCAATTACTTGACGAACACTTTGCCAGCCGTAAATAAAATAAAACGGGATAACGCAATAATGAGTTATCCCGAAAAGAAAACAAAGCATTCAATGGCAATAATGATTACCGGAGGGTAATTAACGACCTTACAGCTGGAGATAAAACAGTTAAATGACGACTACCACCAGGCCTCGATCTGTACACCAAAGTTCCACGTATTATTGGCAGTTTGATCTTCGAACGGTTTACCGTTTTCAGAGTCATTCAGATACGAAGCGAAAATGCGCAGTTCCGGGCGGGACATAAAGTCAGGGCCATCGGCCAGGCCCAGCGCGATGGTATATTTCTCACCGGCCTGCTTATAATCAGTATTGTTCTTGTAGCTATCTTTTTGGTAAAAGCCACCCACTTCGCCAATCAGGCGCACGTATTCGGTGAACTGATACTGCCCGCGAGCCACCAGCGACAGCATGCGCGTTTTATCCGTGTAATCGGTGATGTTGTCCGCGGAGCCCCAGGTGAGAACGTGGTTAATGGAGAACTTTTCGGTAATCGGAATTAAACCGGTATTAATCACGCGGTATCCGGTGGCGTCATTGACGTAGTTCCACATGTCGTACCAGCCGCCGCCCTGGGAAACCATGTTCTGCGCCAGCCCTTTGTTGGCGTACTGCAGCACCGTTTTGTTGTAACCACCCAGCATATCCTGGCTGATTTCACCGGTTAGCATGACGCCGTTTTCAGCATCGTATAGACCACCGTAGGAGTCCTGCTTTTTAGTGGTATTCGGCATCGCGTAGTCGATACCAAATTCGGTCCACGAACCGGCCCACGGCTTCCAGCCTGCGTAGCGCAGGTCGAGGTAGTTAATGTTGACGTTGCTATCGCCATCGACGCGGTAGTCGACGTCATTGGCATCTCCGCGGATCCAGGCAAATGAAACGGCCCCCGGGCCAAGCGTATAGTTTTCGATCCCGGCACCGGATCCGGAAATGTTCCAGTATTTGGTATCAATGATGTGGAGATCGTGGCGCTGGTAGTAGCGTTTACCGCCCCAAATGACCGCGTTCGGATCGCCGGGGACCAGCCCTTTGATTTGCAGGTTGAGCTGGCGCAGGCCGAATTGGGCATCATCATCGAGCGTGGTTTCGTTATCGTTAGAACCGTCAGAGACCATGCTGACCATGCTATCAAGATAGAAGCTAACGTCATTCTTCTTATAGACCTCTGATCCCAGCTCCAGCTCGCCGTAGGTATCGGACTCATTACCCAGACGGCCAATTTTGTTTTTTTGCCATTCGGCCTGACTACCGTCGCCGGAGACCCCAACCCCGGCGCGCATATAGCCATGAAAATCGATACCCGGAAGCGTGGCGGAAGCAGCAAACACGGATGGTGAAATCAGCGCAGCGGCCAACGCAGCGGAGAGTGTGCGCAGCGTAGTGTTCATGTCTATCCTCTTATTGTTTTGTATTACGTTCACATAACCGATGTCATAAAATGCTTAAACCCGAATTCAGGCAATTAAATGATCGCTATAGTGTGATTAACTGCAAATAAATTGGCAGGTTTTGTTACGACTAGTGAGTCCATTCACAATTTGTTGTATTGTGAGCGTAATACTTTTTGTGATGATTGTGGTTCGGGGGACGCGGCGATGAGCGTTTTTTCACATTGCCCCTGTTACAATCCAGGGATAACAACATAAGGAACCGGACTATGAAGTCTAAAAGCGCGACCTTAGAAGACGTTGCTCGCCATGCGGGCGTCTCCTATCAGACCGTGTCCAGGGTACTCAATAAATCTGCTAATGTATCCAAAGCCACACGCAGCAAGGTGGAGAAATCCATCGAGGAGCTGCGCTATGTCCCAAACCGCCTGGCGCAGCAGCTGGTAGGAAAGCAAAGCCGCACCGTGGGCCTGGTCACCATCTCCCTCGCATTGCACGCGCCTTCTCAGGTGGCTGCTGCGGTAAAACGCTATGCGAATGTAGAAGGCTATCAGGTGCTCATCTCTATGATTGATGAGAGCGTCAACCAAAGTATTCAAGATTCCATTAATGAACTTAAGTCTCAGCTGGTAGATAAGGTCATCATCAACGTGCCGCTGGAGACTGAACTGGCTCAAAAAATTGCCGCTGATAACGATGATATCGTCTGTCTTTTTTTAGATGTTGACCCCTACAGCTCCGTGTTTAACGTTTCGTTTAACCCGGCTGACGGCACCCGGGCCAGCGTCAAATATCTCTATGAAATGGGGCATCGGGAGATCGCGCTGCTAGCCGGCCCGGAAAGCTCGGTATCGGCCAAACTGCGTCTGAAAAGCTGGATTGAGACCCTTGAGGGATATGGCCTGCAGCCGGTCACGGTGATTCGCGGTAACTGGGATGCGCAGAGCGGCTATGCCGGCGCGCTGCAAATGCTGCGGGAGACGCCAAACTTTACCGCCGTTCTGGTGGGTAACGATCAGATGGCGCTGGGCGTACTGAGCGCGTTTCACCAACATCAGGTGCCGATTCCGGGGGAAAAATCGGTTATTGGTTATGATGACACCTATGAGAGTTCGTTCTTTTACCCGGCGCTCACCACCGTTTCGCTGGATCTTGATTTACAAGGAAAAGAGGCCGTCCGGCGCCTTCTCGATAGCGGCGATCACGAGACATCTCATACTTCTTCTATCCTTCCGGCTCGTCTGGTCGTGCGCCACTCTACCGGGCCAAAAACGGAGCCGGGTAAAAACCTGCAGTCTATTGCCGAACAGCTCAGAGCGCTGGCGCATCAGCTTAATCCTTAATCCGCAACGGGCGGCCTGCGCCGCCCTTTAGCCCCTTCCATTCTCAGGGTTGATCTTTGTATTCACCCGGCGTACCATAATGTTATGTTATAACGTAATGATTGAGGTCGCTATGAAACCCAATATTCATCCGCATTATCGTACGGTGGTTTTTCACGATACCAGCGCCAATGAATACTTCAAAGTCGGATCAACGATCCGTACCGAGCGCGAAATTGAGCTGGAAGGCGAGACGTATCCCTACGTAACGCTCGATGTCTCCTCCAAATCGCATCCGTATTACACCGGCAAACAGAAGGCCTTCAACAATGAAGGCAGCACCGCGCGTTTCCGCCAGCGCTTCGGCGGTTTTATTGATGCGAAAAGGAGTAAATAATGCAGGTGCTCAACTCATTGCGTAGCGCGAAACAGCGCCACCCGGATTGCCAGATCGTCAAGCGTAAAGGGCGGCTGTACGTTATCTGCAAAAGTAATCCTCGCTTTAAGGCCGTCCAGGGGCGCAAGAAGAGACGTTAACGGAAGCTCTCCAGCGTTCGTAACTGCCGGCCGTCGGCGCTAAAGTTGTCGGCGGCCAGCCACTGCTGCATTGCCTTGTCAATATGCGGCCACTCGGAATCGATAATCGAAAACCAGTCGGTATCGCGGTTGTGGCCCTTTATCACCAGCGCCTGACGAAAACGCCCCTCATACTGAAATCCCAGCCGCAGCGCCGCCCGGCGTGAAGGCTCGTTCAAACTGTTGCATTTCCACTCGTAGCGACGATAGCCGAGCGTTGCAAAAATATAATGCATCAGCAGCCATTGGGCCTCGGTGGCCATCGCCGTCCGGCTTAGTAAAGGCGAGAAGTGAACGTGGCCGACTTCAACAACGCCATTTTTAGCATCGATTCTCATCAGCGCCAGTGAGCCGACGGGCTGGTCTGTCCGTTGATCTATCACGGCAAAGTGAATGGGATCGGCCTGCCCGGAAACGTGCTCTATCCACGCGCGGTATTCCTCTACGCTGTTATCCGGCTCACGCAGCAGCCACGTCCAGCTTCGGGTGTCCGGGGCCAGCCGATGGGCGTCAAACAGCGCACCGGCGTGCGTGGAGCGCAATGGCTCAAGGCGGCAAAGGCGGCCCTGCAGATTCAACCTTTCAGGATGCGGACGGGGCAGCCAGTCGGGCAGGGCTGCGCCAACGGGTTGATCGAATTGATTAAGATGGCTCATGAGGTTTTCCTTTGGCAGGTGAATGCTGCGAGATTAGGCGCTTGTTGGTTCCATAAAAAGAACCACAGGAGTATGTTTTTAGGGTGCCACGAGGAGCGATGATGAATATTCCGGATGATGCTTTTTTTGCTTTACTGGAGCAGGCCCTGCGCGGCAGGGGAGGTGGAACCCTGCAGCGTACGCTCTATCAGACACTACGCGAGGCGATTTTGCAGGGGGCGCTGGCAGGTGATAGCCGTTTACCCGGCTCGCGCGCCATGGCCCAGCGTCTGGGACTGTCGCGCAACACCGTCAACGGCGCGCTGGAGCAGCTGGCGATAGAGGGGTATTTATTACGTAGCCGCCAGGGGACGTCCGTCGCGCCTTTAGGAACTCAGGGAGAGGGGGACGTTGAGGCGCGCCATATTGTGCTCCCTGAATACTTACAGGGATTACCAGCGGCAATCCATCGTGATTCACCCACGCTGCTCTTTACGCCGGGAATGCCTGCGGTTAACTACTTTCCGCTTTCCATCTGGCGCCGGCTCCTGGATCGCGTACTGCGTGAAGAGGGAAGCGCATTATTGGGCTACGGCGATGCGCAGGGAGAGCTCGTACTGCGAAAAGCCATTGCCCGCCACCTTGCGCTCTCGCGGGGGATCCGCTGTGAAGCCAGCCAGATTGTGATTACGGAAGGTGCGCTGGAAGGCGTCGATTTATGCACGCATTTGCTGAGCGTCGCTGGCGATACGGTATGGGTAGAAGAACCCGGCTATCCGGGAGCAAAAAGCATCTTTCTCAAATCCGGACTTCATATAGAGGGCGTGCCGGTTGATCATGAAGGGATGCGTTTTGATAGTCATAATGATAGTGAAGTGCCGCGATTGATCTTTACTTCACCTTCCCATCAATACCCCTGCGGGGCAGTGATGAGCGCCGGGAGGCGACTGGCGCTACTGGAGTATGCCCGCCGGCATGATTCATGGATTATTGAAGATGATTACGACAGCGAGTTTCGCTACAGCGGTGAGCCCATTCCGGCCATGCTGGGGATGGCCAGGCAGGCGCCGGTGGTTTATCTGGGGACATTCAGCAAAACGCTATTTCCGTCGCTGCGCATTGGCTTTATGGTGATGCCTCCCGCGCTGGCGGAGGCCGCACGTGGCGCCATTGGTTCGCTATTACGCGGCGGCCATCGGGCCGAACAGAGGGCGCTGGCGTTGTTCATTGAAGAGGGGCACTACGCACGTCATTTAGCCGCCATGCGCCGTTTATACCGTAAACGTCAGCAGCAGCTGCGGGAGATTCTGGCTCAAGAGCTCAGGCATCCTTATGAACTGTTTGGCGGCGAGGGGGGCCTGCACCTGACCGTTGCTATCGACAACGTGGATGACCTGGCGATTGTGCAGCAGGCCCGGCGGTTTCAGCTGGCACCCGGGGCGTTAAGCCGTTTTTACCTGGATGTAAACACGGCGCGAAGCGGCTTTGTTCTGGGCTACGGTAATACGTCCGCCTCGCATTTTATGGCTGCGGTACGGACGCTGAGCCGTCTTATTGCGCTGGACCGACGCGGGTAAGAGAAAACACATCGTAAAAGGAGAGTTCGCCTTTGGTGGCGATCATTTTTTGTAGCTGAGCCTTTTGTTCGCTGCCGACGCGTGGCGATTGCAGAATGTGTTCAAGCAGCTGCTCAGGGACAAATCGGGTGTTGTACCACTCACCGTTGTAGCACACGCGGAAATCAAGAACGTCAATATCTTCATAACGATAGCGCGGGTAGACGTCGAAGAAGAAGAAACCGTTTAGCAGAACAAATAACACAATTAACAGCCAGACAGAATCTACCAGCGTTTCGGAACGTAGCATCACAATAAGCGTGGCCAGGAAAGCCGCGTACATGGCGACAAAAAGCCATGGATGGTTGCGAATAAAGCTAATGCTAAAGCGCGGACGGTTGTCGCGCTTCTCTTTCACATTAAGCTCATCAATGGTGCTCTTCAGCAGCAGCTGTATTTCTGTCATCTTATTCCCCAAATTCTGCCATGAGCCCGTATCCAGGCGTGACAAACCGGGCTCAGCCTGAAGGCTATTTTATGTTGCGTAAATCCATGGGGAAAGTAACAGATTGGTTGCAGAAAAGCATAACAGTTACCGTTTTTCGCTCTCCAGCATTTTGATTATCCGTGCCGGGTTTCCGCCGACGACGGCGTTTGCCGGCACATTTTTTACTACGACGGCCCCCGACGCCACCACGGCATTATCGCCGATAGTGACGCCTGGATTAATCACTGCCCGGCCGCCAATCCACACATTGTGGCCAATGGTGACGGGTTTTCCGTACTCTTGACCACTATTGCGGTCGACAGGGTCAAGGGGATGCGTAGCGGTATAAATATGCACGCCCGGCGCCAGCATGCAGTTATCGCCAATATGAATTGGACAGACGTCAAGCATGACGCAATCAAAGTTAGCGTAGAAATTTTTGCCGAGGAAGATATTGTAGCCATAGTCACAGCGAAATGTGGGTTCGATATACGCGTCACTCGCGTGCCCAAGCAGTTCAGAAAGTAATGCGTTTCTTAATTCACGTTCTTCAGGCGCCGAATGATTGTAGCGGTGCAGCAGCTGTCTGGCCCGCAGACGATCGGCTTTCAACGTGGCGTCACCTGCCAGATACAGTTCGCCGGCAATCATTTTTTGTTTCTCTTCGCTCATGGAGGCTTTCCTTATTTCCTTATCGTTAGGCCGCCATAGTATAAAAAAGAAACCGGTTTCATATTCGCATTGAGCCAACATCTGTGAGCACTGTCACACTTATTATCATCACGAGAGAGGGGCGTTTTCGGCACGAGATGTATGACTTTCATTTGAAATAAACTAGCGGATAAATTTCCAGACTGAAGGGGGGATCTTGTCATACAGTTTATTCATCGTCAGCTCTGCAAGACGATGATCGGCCGCAGAGTAAAATACCGCCAGTTCATTATCGGAAAGTTCATATTTATTTTTTTCAATTACGCGCTCCAGCGTATCAATTGTCTGACAGCGTCGTAAACGCATCAAATAGTCTATTTTGGTTAATGTTTTATCAGACATAAATTCACCTTTTGATTGTAATAATACTAACAAGAAAGACTGGCCGGGTTTTCCCGACTGGCGTTGACAAAGCAGCGGAATAACCGATTGCCAGATTTACGCCATTTCTGCAGATCTGCGCTGTTAATGCCGTAGTTGCTGAACAAGACGAAAGTGTCATCCAGATATTCGTCAATCTGGGTAATCAGCTTATTATCCTCTGCGTACTTAATTTTATAATTAAGTGCAAACGCGGCAATGTGCTCGATCAATTCATTAAGTTGAAGATTGACAGCCGAGGTTGGATCATTAACCCAGCCGTGGTTGCTCTCTTCCAGGTTTGCAAGACAGTCATGATACAGGGTTTCGCAGAGAAATTTAAGCTGCGCAATATCATGTCTTTTTGGCGAGTATTCGTCCATAACGCATCCCCTTTTGAGTGGTTTAAACGACGATTATCGACACCGTTGTGGGATGAACACGACTAACAGACCTGACACATACATTGTAATCTTGCTGTTTAACTATAATCCACTCTTAAAAAGATTTCATCGTGCTATTACGAAAAATTACAATTATCAGCGTCCTTTTATCTTCAATGACTCGGACTTTATTATATCGTGCCGTTACCCCGATCGGAAAAAACGAATACTGACCTTATATTTCATCAGGTTAGCCGACGCGTTTAGCCGTTATAGAGAGACAACCATACACAAAATCAGTGATTAAGAATATTCTGAGTTAGGGGCGCAGGAAAGAAAATTGTGGAAAAAAAATGGAGATAAGCACCGCGACTCATCATTAAATATTATATCTCAGCTTATAAATTAGACAATAACAATCCGTGCGTTTTAACGAGGAACAAAAGAAAAGGGCCGCAAATGCGGCCCTGAGAGGAGAGAGATTAATGATGCTCAACCGGATGGCTGTGCTCAATATCCTCATTTTTCTTACTAAAGCGGCGGCGAACCACCACGAAGAACACCGGCACGAAGAAAATCGCCAGCACCGTCGCGGTCACCATCCCACCCATTACGCCAGTACCGACGGCGTTCTGCGCGCCGGAGCCTGCGCCGGAGCTGATAACCAGCGGCATGACCCCAAGGATGAACGCCAGCGAGGTCATCAGAATCGGACGCAGACGCATACGAACGGCTTCCAGCGTGGCTTCGATCAGGCCTTTGCCCTCTTTATCCATCAGGTCCTTGGCGAATTCAACGATAAGTATCGCGTTCTTCGCCGACAGGCCGATGGTGGTCAGCAGACCAACCTGGAAGTAGACGTCGTTGGTTAATCCACGGAAGGTAGCCGCCAGCAGCGCACCCACAACCCCCAGCGGAACAACCAGCATGACCGAGAACGGAATCGACCAGCTCTCATACAGCGCCGCCAGGCACAGGAAGACGACAATCAGCGAGATAGCGTACAGCGCTGGTGCCTGGTTGCCTGACAACCGTTCCTGATAAGACATACCGGTCCAGTCATAGCCAATACCCGCAGGCAGTTTACCCGCCAGCTCTTCCATCAGGTTCATCGCTTCACCGGTACTCTTGCCCGGTGTCGCCTGGCCGAGGATTTCCATTGATGGCAGACCGTTGTAACGCTCCAGACGCGGCGAGCCGTATTCCCAGCGTGAAGTCGAGAAGGCGGAGAAGGGCACCATCTGTCCATCGCTGCCGCGTACGTACCAGTTGCCGATATCTTCCGGCAGCATACGGTATTTCGCTTCAGACATGATATACACTTTCTTCACGCGACCGCGGTCAATGAAGTCGTTGACGTAGCTACCACCCCATGCCGCGCCAAGCGTCGTGTTAATGTCGCTGATAGACACGCCAAGAGCCTGCGCTTTTTCCTGATCGATATCCACTTTGAACTGCGGAGTATCTTCCAGTCCGTTTGGACGCACGCCGGTTAAGACGTCAGGATGCTGCGCGACCATACCAAAGAGCTGGTTACGTGCCTGGGTCAGTTTTTCATGGCCCAGTCCCGCCTGGTCGATAAGCTGGAAGTCAAAGCCCGTTGCGGTACCCAGTTCAACAATTGCCGGCAGGTTAAAGGCGAAGACCATTGCGTCTTTAATCTGCGAGAAATACCCCATTGCGCGACCGGTAATCGCCTCAACTTTGTTCTCTTCGCCCGGACGCTGGCTCCAGTCCTTCAGTGAAACGAACGCGATACCGGTATTTTGCCCACGACCCGCGAAACCAAAGCCGTTTACGGCGAATACCGATTCAACGTTGTTTTTCTCTTTGGTGAGATAGTAGTCGGTCATCTCATCCAGAACTTTCTGGGTACGCTCCTGAGTTGCGCCAGCAGGCAGCTGCGCCATGCTCAGGAAGACGCCCTGGTCTTCGTCCGGCAGGAACGAACTTGGCAGACGAACGAACAGCCAGGCCATGCCGACAACGATGATCAGGTACAGCACCAGATAACGACCGGTACTGCGCAGGATATTGCCTACGCTATCGGTGTAGTGATGCGTGCTCTTATCGAACATGCGGTTAAACCAACCGAAGAAGCCGGTGGTGGCGCCATGGCTGCCTTTCTGGATGGGTTTCAGCATCGTGGCGCAGAGCGCCGGGGTCAGAATCAGTGCCACCAGTACCGACAGCGCCATCGCGGAAACGATAGTGATCGAGAACTGACGGTAAATCGCACCGGTAGAACCGCCGAAGAAGGCCATCGGGATAAATACCGCGGAAAGCACCATCGCGATACCCACCAGCGCGCCCTGAATCTGGCCCATTGATTTACGCGTAGCTTCCTTCGGCGGTAGCCCTTCTTCGGCCATTACACGCTCGACGTTTTCTACCACAACGATGGCATCATCCACGAGCAGGCCTATGGCGAGCACCATACCAAACATGGTGAGGGTGTTTATCGAGAAGCCGAACAGCGCGAGGATAGCGAACGTCCCCAGCAGTACGACCGGCACGGCGATAGTCGGAATCAGCGTTGCGCGGAAGTTCTGCAGGAACAGGTACATCACCAGGAACACCAGAATGATGGCTTCAACCAGCGTTTTCACCACTTCGTGAATGGAGATCTGCACGAAGGGGGTGGTGTCATACGGGTAAACAATCTTCAGGCCTGACGGGAAGAAAGGTTCCATTTTCTTCAGTTCGGCACGAATGGCGTTGGCGGTATCCAGCGCGTTCGCGCCGGTCGCGAGCTTAATACCCAGACCGGACGCGGGCTGACCGTTAAACTTCGCAACGACGTCGTAGCTTTCGCCACCCAGCTCAATCTTCGCGACATCGCGCAGACGCACCTGGGAACCATCCTGGTTAACCTTCAGCAGAATGTTGCCGAACTCTTCAGTATTGGTCAGACGGGTCTGCGCCACGATGGAGGCGTTCAGCTGCTGACCTTTCACCGGTGGAGTACCGCCTAACTGTCCGGCTGCGACCTGGGCGTTCTGCGCTTTCAGGGCGCTGATCACGTCAACCGGCGTCAGCTGGAAGTTATTAAGCTTGTTCGGATCCATCCAGATACGCATCGCGTACTGGGAACCGAACAGCTGTACGTCACCGACGCCGCTGGTACGGCTAATCGAATCCTTCATGTTGGCGGCAACATAGTCAGAAATGTCATCCTGATTCATGGTGCCGTTGGTATTGATAACGCCGACAACCATCAGGAAGCTGCTGGATGCCTTTTCAACGCTAATACCCTGCTGCTGAACTTCTTGCGGCAGCAGCGGCGTTGCCAGCGCCAGCTTGTTCTGAACCTGTACCTGGGCGATATCCGGATCGGTACCGGATTCAAAGGTGAGGGTGATGGTTGCTGTACCGGTGGAGTCGCCATTAGAAGACATGTACATCAGGTGATCGATACCGTTCATGTTCTGTTCGATAACCTGGGTCACGGTGTTCTGCACGGTTTCAGCATCGGCACCGGGGTACATGGCTGTAATGGAAATTGCCGGCGGCGCAATCGTCGGATATTGCGCTATCGGCAACTTGAGGATCGATAACCCCCCAGCCAGCATGATGATAATGGCGATCACCCACGCAAATATGGGGCGATCGATAAAGAAATTAGGCATGTCTTAACGGCTCCTGTTTAAGTTAAGACTTGGGTTGTTCTGACTGAGCGTTGCCTGCGGCTTGCTGTTTATCGTCAGAAACGACTTCCTGCGCTTTAACCTGCACGCCAGGTCTGACTTTTTGCAGACCGGTGATGATGACGCGATCGCCCGTTTTCAGCCCTTCGGTGACCAGCCATTTATCACCAATAGCCTGAGTGGCGGTAATCTGGCGAACTTCGACTTTATCACCTTCGCCGACGACCATCGCGCTGGCATCGCCGCGCGGGGTACGGGTTACGCCCTGCTGAGGAACCAGCAGCGCATCCGGGTTGACGCCTTCTTCCAGACGCGCGCGGACGAACATCCCCGGCAGCAGAGTGTGATCCGGGTTCGGGAAAATGGCGCGCAGCGTGATAGAACCGGTGGTCTGATCAACGGTGACGTCAGAAAACTCCAGCGTACCGTTCTGCGGGTATTTCAGACCGTCGTTCGTCACCAGCTCAACCTTCGCTTTACCGTTTTCCTGCTGCAGCTTGCCGTTGGCCAGCTCTTGTTTCAGACGCAGGAAATCGTTGCTCGATTGCGTCACGTCAACATAGATAGGATCCAGCTGTTGCACGGTCGCCAGGGCGGTGGTTTGGCCGTTTTGCACCAGAGCACCCTCTGTGACCGCGGATTTACCAATGCGGCCTGAGATTGGCGAGGTGACTTTGGTGTAGGCCAGATTAATGCGCGCGGTTTCAACCGCTGCTTTGGCGGCAACCACGGCGGCGTTGCTCTGTTGCGCGGTTGCGACGGCAGTATCGTAATCCTGTTGACTGATGTACTTAGTGCCTAACAGTTTCTGATAACGTTTAACCGTCAGCTGATCCATATTTGCCGCGGCCTGCGCTTTGGCTAAATCGCCTTTCGCGCTTTCATAAGTGGCCTGATAGGTCGCCGGATCGATTTGATAAAGAGACACCCCTGCCTGGATATCGCTCCCTTCGGTGAAGTTACGTTTAAGAATAATGCCACTGACCTGAGGACGAACTTCCGCAACGCGATAGGCGCTGGTACGGCCTGGCAGTTCGGTTGTAATTTGTAGAGGAGCGGATTTGAGCGTCACAATACCGACTTCCGGCATTTGTTGGGCTCCTTGCTGAGCCGGTTTGTCGTCACATCCTGTTAGCGCTAAGCTGCCTGAGAGCATCAGAACGACCGCCAGAGGCGTTAACCCTCTGTTTTTGTTCATATGTAAACCTCGAGTGTCCAATTTCAAATTGTTCAGTGGCTCAATCGACCACAAACCCACTGCTGTGTTTCTATTATGGTCATGCTATGGTACATACATTCACAAATGTATGTAAACGTAACCTCTGTAAACTCATCGACCTATGGCACGAAAAACCAAACAACAGGCGCTTGAGACCCGGCAACATATTCTGGATGTTGCTCTGCGTCTGTTTTCGCAGCAAGGCGTATCATCCACCTCGCTGGCCGCAATTGCAAAAGAGGCCGGTGTGACGAGGGGCGCTATCTATTGGCATTTCAAAAATAAATCAGATTTATTTAATGAAATATGGGTGCTTTCAGAAGCCAACATCAACGATCTCGAAGTTGAGTATCGGGCAAAATTCCCCAACGATCCACTGTCAGTTGTCAGAGAGATCTTAGTGTATATCCTTGAAGCAACGGTGACAGAAAAACGCAGGCGCTTGATGATGGAAATCATTTTCCATAAATGCGAGTTCGTCGGAGAGATGGTCACGCTGCAAGAAGCGCAGCGAAGTTTATGCCTTGAGAGCTACGATCGTATCGAGCAGACATTAAACGAGTGCATTGCGGCGAAGATGCTGCCCGCCAATTTACTCACCCGGCGGGCGGCGATTTTAATGCGCAGCTATCTTTCTGGCCTGATGGAGAACTGGCTGCTGGCGCCCAACGCTTTCGATCTGCAGCATGAAGCGCGGGCATATGTCGAAACGCTGCTTGAAATGTATCAATTGTGCCCCTCTCTGCGCAGTTCTGAAGGCGCGGAAGCTTAAGTATCCTCGCGGACAAAAGGGGTATTTTTCCTGCTGTCCGCCGCTATTCGCGCGATAACAGAAGTGCTATTCTTCGCGCTGCGACGATCCCCGGTATTCTCCGGCTTTTGCAATCACTCATGTTAACACTATGCTGCATACTATCCGTTGGCGAAACGCCATATCCGCTTTTGTTCTTACCCTGATGTTTTTTATCGGCTGTATTAGCGTTAACACGGCGCTGGCGGCTGACTTACCTGAACGTTCCGAGGTGCAAAGCCAGCTCACGACGCTGAATAAGCAAAAAGAGCTGACTCCGCAGGACAAGCTGGTTCAGCAGGACCTGACCCAGACCCTGGAAACCCTCGATAAAATCGAACGCATTAAGTCGGAAACGACGCAGCTGCGTCAGCAGGTGGCTCAGGCGCCAGCGAAAATGAATCAGGCTATCGATAGCCTCAACGCGCTAAGCGATGTTCCCGATGATGAGGCGACGCGTAAAACGTTGAGCACGTTATCGCTACGTCAGCTGGAATCACGCGTCTCTCAGACGCTGGACGATTTGCAAAACGCGCAGAACGATCTGGCAACCTATAACAGCCAGTTAGTCTCCCTACAAACCCAGCCGGAACGTGTGCAGAATGCGATGTACTCCGCTTCGCAGCAGCTGCAGCAGATCCGTAACCGCCTGAATGGCACCTCGACGGGCGAGGAGACGCTGCGTCCTACCCAGCAGAGTTTGCTGCTGGCTCAGCAGGCTCTGCTGAATGCGCAGATAGACCAGCAGCGCAAAAGCCTGGAAGGTAACACGGTCCTGCAGGATACCCTGCAAAAGCAGCGTGATTACATCACCGCCTACAGCAACCGTCTTGAACACCAGCTTCAGTTATTGCAGGAAGCGGTGAATAGCAAGCGCCTGACGCTGACGGAAAAGACGGCTCAGGAAGCGGTTTCCCCGGACGAAACGGCGCGTATTCAGGCAAACCCGCTGGTGAAGCAGGAGCTGGAGATTAACCACCAGCTTAGCGAAAGACTGATTTCGGCGACGGAAAATGGTAATCAGCTGGTTCAGCGCAACATCAAAGTGAAGACCTGGCTCGATCGCGCTTTGCAATCCGAGCGTGACATAAAAGAGCAGATTTCCGTGCTGAAAGGTAGCCTGCTGCTGTCGCGTATCCTTTATCAGCAGCAGCAAACGCTGCCCTCTGCGGAGGAGCTGAGCGATATGACGAACCGCATCGCCGACCTGCGCCTCGAACAGTTTGAGGTTAACCAGCAGCGCGATGCGTTGTTCCAGAGCGATGCGTACGTCGCGAAGCTGGAGGAAGGGCACAGCAGCGATGTCAATGCCGAAGTGCATAGCGCGCTTCTTGAAATCGTTGATATGCGCCGGGAGCTGCTCGATCAGTTCAACAAACAGCTGGGTAACCAGCTGATGATGGCCATTAACCTGCAGATCAATCAGCAGCAGTTAATGAGCGTGTCGACCAACCTGAAAGCCATTCTGACGCAGCAGATTTTTTGGGTAAACAGTAACCGTCCGATGGACTGGGAGTGGGTTAAAGCCTTCCCGGAAGCGCTGAAAGGGCAGTTTAAGGCGATGAAAATCACCGTAAACTGGGAAAAAGCCTGGCCTGCGGTATTTATCGCTTTCCTTGCCGGCCTGCCGTTGCTGCTGATTGCCGGTCTGATTCGCTGGCGTCTTAACTGGCTGAAAGCGTATCAGGCGAAGCTGGCTTCACAGGTGGGGCAACTGCGCAATGACACTCAGCTTCATACGCCGAAAGCGATTCTTATCGATCTGATCCGCGCGCTGCCTGTGGTGCTGGTGATTCTGGCCATTGGCCTGATTCTGCTGACTATGCAGCTGAATATCAGCGATTTGCTGTGGGCCTATAGTAAGAAGCTGGCGCTGTTCTGGCTGGTGTTTGGCCTGTGCTGGAAGGTGCTGGAAAAAGACGGCGTGGCGGTGCGCCACTTTAATATGCCGTCGCAGTTGACCAGCCACTGGCGGCGGCAGATTGTCCGCGTCAGCCTTGCGCTGCTGCCGCTCAATTTCTGGTCGGTGATGTCGGAGCTGTCGCCGCTGCACCTGATGGATGACGTGCTCGGGCAGTTTGTTATTTTCCTCAACCTGCTGCTGATTGCGGTGCTTGTTCTGCCGATGTGCCGCGAGAGCTGGCGTGATAAAGAGTCCCACAGCCTGCGCCTTATCACCGTCACCGTGCTATCGATTGTGCCCATCGCCCTGATGGTGCTGACGGCAACCGGCTACTTCTACACGACGCTGCGTCTGGCCGGCCGCTGGATTGAAACCGTTTACCTGGTGATGCTGTGGAACCTGCTGTACCAGACCGTTCTGCGCGGCCTGAGCGTGGCCGCCCGGCGTATTGCCTGGCGCCGTGCGCTGGCGCGTCGTCAGCATCTGGTTAAAGAGGGCGCTGAAGGGGCCGAACCCCAGGAAGAGCCGACGATTGCCCTGGAGCAGGTTAACCAGCAAACGCTGCGTATTACGATGCTGGTGATGATTGCGCTGTTTGCCGTGCTGTTCTGGGCGATTTGGTCCGATCTGATCACCGTGTTCGCCTATCTCGACAGTATTACGCTGTGGCATTACAACGGTACGGAAGCCGGCGTCAGCGCCGTGAAAAGCGTCACCATGGGCAGCCTGCTGTTCGCGATTGTCGCGTCGATGGTCGCCTGGGCGTTAATCCGCAACCTGCCGGGCCTGCTGGAAGTGCTGGTGCTATCGAGACTCAATATGCGCCAGGGGGCGTCGTATGCAATTACGACCATCCTTAATTACGCCATTATTGTTATTGGCGCGATGACGGTATTTGGCTCATTGGGCGTTTCGTGGGACAAACTTCAGTGGCTGGCGGCCGCCCTGTCGGTTGGTTTAGGGTTTGGCTTACAGGAAATCTTCGGTAACTTTGTTTCCGGTCTGATTATTCTCTTTGAGCGCCCGGTGCGTATTGGCGATACGGTGACCATTGGTACCTTCTCCGGTACCGTTAGCAAAATCCGCATTCGCGCCACGACGATCACCGATTTTGACCGTAAAGAGGTCATTATCCCGAATAAGGCCTTCGTGACGGAACGCTTGATCAACTGGTCGCTCTCCGACACCGTCACCCGCGTGGTCATCCGCCTTGGCGTGGCCTATGGTTCCGACCTGGATAAGGTTAAAGAAGTGCTGCTCCAGGCCGCGCATGAGCATCCGAAAGTGATGCAAGAGCCCGCGCCCTCGGTCTTCTTTACCACCTTCGGCGCCAGCACGCTCGATCATGAACTGCGCCTGTACGTGCGTGAACTTCGCGATCGCAGCTATGCGGTGGATGAGCTTAACCGCGCTATCGATCGTTTGTGCCGCGAGAACAATATTGACATCGCCTTTAACCAGCTGGAGGTGCATCTGCGCAATGAGAAGGGCGATGAAGTGACAGAGGTGAAGCGGGATAAGGGCGACGATGCCTCCCCGGCGATAAGCTAAGCATAACGGGGCGGTGGGTATCCGCCCCGCAGATGTTAATGGCTGAGCGAGGAGAGTTCTTCCTGGCTCAGACCGGTCAGTTCCATCACCATCTTCGGCTCCAGCCCGCAGGCGAGCATTTTCAGGGCAATGCTGCGCGAGATTTCTCTACGGCCCTCTTGCAAACCTTCCTGCAAACCTTCCTGTCTGCCTTCTTTTCTACCTTTTTTACGGCCTTTCTCTTCCAGCCATTCGGCAATTGTCATCAGTAGCTCCTTGTGCCTGGGCGACTGCTTCGCCAGCTCGCGAAACAGGGGCCCGGGTTTTTCCGAGGTTCCCGCCTGCAGCATATAGCTGATGAGGATATTGATCTGGTTTTCCGTCAGATATCCTTGCGCCAGCAGCGTAATCAGCATCGGTTGCAGTTCGGCCAGATCGCGCTGGCGGATATGCTTTTGCAACAGTTCCAGCATCGCCATACGCTGGTGGCGGAGGATATGATTATCTGGCATAACGGTCAGGTTCACCAGCGGAAAATCTCCGCCGTACAGCGCGCCGGCAAGCTCAGGATAGTCAAAAAGCTGGAGCCAGTTGAGCGTATGTGGCCAGGGGCTGACGGTGCCGTGATAAAACAGAATCGGGACCACCAGCGGCAGCGTATTGTGGCCGGCATCCAGGTGGCGCTGCATGGCGGCCAGCGTATAGCGCATCAGGCGAAAAGCCATCAGCTTATCCGGCGAGCTTTGATGTTCAATCAGCGCGTAGATATATCCCGCGCCGTGCTGCGTTTGTAGGGAGTAGAGAATGTCGGAGTAGCTGGATCGCAGGTCTTCCTCGATAAAGCTGCCGGAAGCCAGCTGCAGCGTATTGAGATCGCAGATACTTAAAAACTGCGCGGGAAGATAAAGCTGTAAAAAATCGCGAGCGACCTCTTTCTGGGCCAGCATTTGACGAAAAATAGCATCGTGCGGCGTACGTGAGAATCTTTCCATGAGCATCTATCCGTTGTGGTAAGGGGCAGGCGACAACTCTGCCACCCCTAAAGATCCGCCAACAGGCTACTCCTGTGCGTTTTGCGAGGCCTCTTCCGCACTTTTTACTTTGTTTTCATAGTCTCGACGGATAATTTCCAGCGCAGCTAGCACGGTTTGCGCAGGAACTTTATTCTCCTCAAGCAGCATAATTAAATCGACGGCCAGCTTGACTTCGTCAGGGGCATTTTCCAGCGACATACTTCTTCCTCCCGTTAGCGCGTTAAGCGGGCCAGTCTGTTTTCAATTTTTTCCAGCGCGTCGCGACAGCGGGCCAGGCGCCCGGTATAGGCTTCAACTTCCTTTGCCAGCCGCTGCTGGTCATCAAGGCTAATGGCTTGCGCCAGTCGTCTCTGTCGGTCGTTGCGCATGGCCAGCAGGCGCCGTTCATACTCCTGATGCTGTAGACGTCGGCGCTGCCAGCGGCTAAGCGTTGGCGACGCGCTATCCCAGGCGCGTAATGACCAGGTCGCCGTTTCCCGGTTAATCGCGGCGATTTGAGCAACGAGACGTTCTGCCAGCCAGGCGACCTGCGCAAGCTGCTGGCGTTCGGCCGCCTGTTTTAACGCCGTTAAGCCGTCTCTGGCCTCATTGAGATAAGCCTGCATCTGCGTGCTGCGGGTACGGAACAGCTGACGATCGAAGCGCGGGCTGAGGGTCGCGTGATTGGCCATGGGCGCCACCTGAGCGGCCAGCTCCGCAAGCTGGTTTTCCAGTGAATGTAAAAGCCGGGCGGTTTTCAAATAACTCCTCCATCCCCTGATAAGCAACTGTGCTACATTAGCGTTATCTTCGTGATAACGATTCGCATTATGCCACGTATTATTTTGATCATCATTGGCTGGCTGGCGGTAGCGCTGGGAACGCTGGGCGTGTTTTTACCGCTACTGCCGACGACACCGTTTATCCTGCTTGCCGCCTGGTGCTTTGCGCGCTCGTCGCCGCGCTTTCACCACTGGCTTTTGTATCGCTCATGGTTTGGCGGCTACCTGCGTCACTGGCAGAAATACCGCGCCATGCCGCCGGGCGCAAAGCCGCGGGCGGTCGCGATGATTTTGCTGACCTTTGCCATTTCGCTGTGGCTGGTTAATCTTACCTGGGTGCGCATCTTGCTGCTGATCATTCTGACCTGTCTGCTGATATTTATGTGGCGCATTCCGGTGGTTGATGCAAAGCAACAAAAGCACTGATGCGCAATAATGATGGTTGCAATTGTCGCTGACAGCCAGTAAATTCTGGCGTTTTCGAGCGCGGGTAAGCCTGGTCAAAGGTTAAACAAAAGTTTCTTTGGCCCATTTGGCATGCCCGCGAGTAACACCGTTTTAATCAGGCATACACTTATGACCGCAACAGCACAGCAGCTTGAATATCTGAAGAACAGCATCCAAAGCATCCAGGACTATCCGAAACCTGGCATCCTTTTCCGTGATGTCACCAGCTTGCTGGAAGACCCGAAGGCCTACGCGCTCAGCATTGAGCTG
Organism: Klebsiella sp. GW_Kp182; assembly: GCF_040062275.1. Classification (NCBI taxonomy): domain Bacteria; kingdom Pseudomonadati; phylum Pseudomonadota; class Gammaproteobacteria; order Enterobacterales; family Enterobacteriaceae; genus Klebsiella; species Klebsiella sp. GW_Kp182. Next base: position 110,439 of record NZ_JBEAFQ010000012.1, read on the forward strand.
CTGGCCGAGCGTTATAAAGACGCGGGGATTACAAAAGTGGTGGGCACCGAGGCGCGTGGCTTCTTATTTGGCGCACCGGTTGCGCTGGCGCTGGGCGTAGGCTTTGTTCCGGTACGCAAGCCGCGTAAGCTGCCGCGTGAAACTATCGCAGAAAGCTACGAGCTTGAGTACGGCACCGATCAGCTGGAAATCCATGTCGATGCGATCAAAGAAGGCGATAAAGTCCTGGTGGTTGACGATCTGCTGGCAACCGGCGGCACCATTGACGCCACCGTGAAGCTTATTCGTCGCCTGGGCGGTGAAGTGCACGATGCGGCCTTTATTATTAATCTGTTCGATCTGGGCGGCGAGCAGCGCCTGGAAAAACTGGGAATCAACTGCTATAGCCTGGTCCCTTTCCCGGGCCACTAAGCAAATCCCGCCACATAGCCTCGCTGATTGAGCGGGGCTGTGATAGCATGACCCCTCGTGATTTCACCTTCCAGCGTTTCAGAGCCAGCCCATGAGTTATCAGGTCTTAGCCCGTAAATGGCGCCCACAAACCTTTGCTGACGTCGTCGGCCAGGAACATGTGCTGACCGCACTGGCGAACGGCTTGTCGTTAGGGCGCATTCACCACGCATATCTTTTTTCCGGTACCCGCGGAGTCGGTAAAACCTCTATCGCGCGCCTGTTGGCAAAAGGATTAAACTGCGAAACCGGCATTACCGCCACGCCGTGCGGCGTCTGCGATAACTGCCGTGAAATAGAACAGGGGCGCTTTGTCGATCTGATTGAGATCGATGCCGCCTCGCGCACCAAAGTCGAAGATACCCGCGATCTGCTGGATAACGTCCAGTACGCGCCGGCCCGCGGTCGCTTCAAGGTCTATCTGATCGATGAAGTCCATATGCTTTCGCGCCACAGCTTCAACGCGTTGTTAAAAACGCTGGAGGAGCCGCCGGCGCACGTTAAATTTCTGCTGGCGACGACCGATCCGCAGAAGCTGCCGGTGACTATTCTTTCCCGCTGCCTGCAGTTCCATCTTAAGGCGCTGGACGTCGAACAGATTCGCCATCAGCTGGAGCATATTCTCGGCGCCGAGCAGATCGTTTTTGAACCGCGCGCGCTGCAGCTGCTGTCGCGCGCGGCGGACGGTAGCCTGCGCGATGCGTTAAGCCTGACCGATCAGGCCATTGCCAGCGGCGACGGTCGCCTGACGGCTGAATCCGTCAGCACCATGCTCGGCACCCTTGACGACGATCAGGCGCTTTCGCTGATTGAGGCGCTGGTGGCTGCCGACGGCGAGCGGGTCATGGCCGGCGTCAATGAGGCTGCCGCCCGCGGCGTGGAGTGGGAGGCCTTGCTGGTGGAAATGCAAAGCCTGCTGCACCGTATTGCGATGGTTCAGCTCTCGCCGTCGGCGCTGGGAACGGATATGGCCGCGATTGAGCTGCGCATGCGCGAGCTGGCGCGGACGGTGCCGCCAACCGATGTTCAGCTGTACTATCAAACGCTACTGATTGGCCGCAAAGAGCTCCCGTACGCCCCGGACAGACGAATGGGCGTCGAGATGACGCTTCTGCGTGCGCTGGCTTTCCATCCGCGTATGCCGCTGCCGGAACCGGAGGCGCCGCCGGTGCAGGCTATTCAGACCGCATCGGCCCAGCAGGCTGTCCCGGCATCCGCGCCGCCGTCGCCGCCGCCGAATTTGCCGCAGACCACCAGCCAGGTGCTGGCGGCCCGCAGCCAGCTGCAGCGAAGCCAGGGAGCGCCCACCCCAAAAAAGAGTGAACCGGCAGCCGCTTCCCGCGCGCGGCCGGTGAATAACGCTGCGCTGGAACGACTGAGTTCAATTACCGAACGCGTACAGGCGCGTCCGGCGGCGGCTGCGCTGGAGAAAGCGCCGGCGAAAAAGGAAGCCTATCGCTGGAAATCGACGACGGTTGTTGAAGCCGTAAAAGAAGAAGTGGCGACGCCGAAGGCGCTGAAAAAAGCGCTGGAGCATGAAAAAACGCCGGAACTGGCGGCAAAGCTGGCAGTCGAAGCGGTCGAGCGCGATAGCTGGGCGGCGGAAGTCAGCCGGCTTGCGGTACCCAAACTGGTGGAGCAGGTCGCCCTGAACGCCTGGAAAGAGCAGGAGGGCAATCGCGTCTGCCTGCATCTGCGTCCGAGCCAGCGTCACCTGAATTCGGCGGGCGCGCAGCAAAAGCTGGCGGAAGCGCTCGGTATTTTGTACGGTACGCCGGTTGAATTGACCATCGTGGAAGATGATAATCCCGCGATGCGCACGCCGCTTGAGTGGCGGCAGGCAATTTATGAAGAAAAGCTCGCGCAGGCGCGTGAAGCGATTATTGCGGATAATAACATTCAGACGCTGCGTCGATTCTTCGATGCGGACCTGGATGAAGAGAGTATTCGCCCCATTTGATTGCAAGTCTGACTTGCGGTCAGCATCCTTAACGATGACTTACTGAGAGAGAAGCCTATGTTTGGTGGAAAAGGCGGTCTGGGTAACCTGATGAAGCAGGCCCAGCAGATGCAAGAAAAAATGCAGCAGATGCAGGAAGAAGTGGCCCGGCTGGAAGTGACCGGTGAATCCGGCGCAGGCCTGGTAAAAGTCACCATCAACGGCGCGCACAACTGCCGTCGCGTTGAGATCGACCCGAGCCTGCTGGAAGACGACAAAGAGATGCTGGAAGATCTGGTGGCTGCCGCGTTTAACGACGCCGCCCGCCGCATCGAAGAGACGCAGAAAGAAAAAATGGCGTCCGTGTCCGCCGGTATGCAGCTGCCGCCAGGCTTTAAGATGCCGTTCTGATGCAGACCAGTCCGCTGTTAACGCAGCTTATGGAAGCACTGCGCTGCCTGCCGGGCGTCGGCCCGAAGTCGGCGCAGCGCATGGCGTTTACCCTGCTGCAGCGCGACCGCAGCGGCGGAATGCGCCTGGCGCAGGCGCTAACGCGCGCGATGTCGGAAATCGGCCACTGCGCCGATTGCCGTACCTTCACCGAGCAGGAGGTGTGCAATATTTGCAGCAACCCTCGGCGCAAGGAAAACGGCCAGATCTGCGTGGTAGAGAGCCCAGCGGATATCTACGCTATCGAGCAGACCGGGCAGTTTTCCGGTCGCTACTTTGTGCTGATGGGCCACCTGTCGCCGCTTGACGGTATCGGGCCGGATGACATTGGGCTCGATCGTCTGGAACAGCGTCTGCGTGACGAATCGATGCAGGAAGTGATCCTCGCGACCAACCCAACGGTAGAAGGGGAGGCGACGGCCAATTATATCGCCGAGCTCTGCGCGCAGTATGGCGTAGATGCGAGCCGTATCGCCCATGGCGTACCGGTCGGGGGCGAGCTGGAAATGGTTGACGGCACGACGCTATCCCACTCGCTCGCCGGGCGGCATAAGATTCGTTTTTAATCAAACGGAGGCGCTTTTCGGGGCCTCCGCTTGAAAACTTCTCCCTCTGTCCCCATCTCACCCTCAACGGTTTTTTTACCATTAACAATGGCATTGTTGAGGTTGATTTAGATGAAAGGACAAGAAACTCGTGGTTTTCAGTCAGAGGTCAAGCAGCTTCTGCACCTGATGATCCATTCTCTTTATTCCAATAAAGAAATTTTCCTGCGTGAGCTGATTTCCAACGCCTCCGATGCGGCCGACAAGCTGCGCTTCCGCGCGCTGTCCCAGCCGGATCTGTACGAAGGCGACGGGGAGCTGCGCGTGCGTGTTTCATTTGATAAAGACAACCGCACCCTGACCATCGCCGATAACGGCATTGGTATGAATCGCGATGAGGTCATCGACCATCTCGGCACCATCGCCAAGTCCGGCACCAAAGCGTTCCTTGAGTCCATGGGCTCTGACCAGGCGAAAGACAGCCAGCTGATTGGCCAGTTCGGCGTGGGCTTCTATTCGGCGTTTATTGTTGCCGATAAAGTTACCGTTCGTACCCGCGCAGCGGGCGACAGCGCCGAAAACGGCGTCTTCTGGGAATCCGCTGGCGAAGGCGAATACACCGTTGCCGACATTAACAAAGCCGATCGCGGTACCGAGATCACGCTGCACCTGCGCGAAGGCGAGGACGATTTCCTCAACGACTGGCGCGTGCGTTCGATCATCAGCAAATACTCCGATCACATCGCGCTGCCGGTGGAAATTGAAAAACGCGAAGACGTTGACGGCGAAACCGTCATTAGCTGGGAGAAAATTAACAAAGCCCAGGCGCTGTGGACGCGCAATAAGTCGGAAATCAAAGACGACGAGTATAACGAATTTTATAAGCACATTGCCCACGATTACAGCGATCCGCTGACCTGGAGCCACAACCGCGTTGAAGGTAAGCAGGAGTACACCAGCCTGCTGTATATCCCGTCGCAGGCGCCGTGGGATATGTGGAATCGCGATCATAAACACGGCCTGAAGCTGTACGTGCAGCGCGTCTTCATCATGGATGACGCCGAGCAGTTTATGCCGAACTACCTGCGTTTCGTCCGCGGCCTGGTCGACTCTAACGATCTGCCGCTGAACGTGTCGCGTGAAATCCTTCAGGACAGCAGCGTCACCCGCAATCTGCGTACCGCGCTGAGCAAGCGCGCTCTGCAGATGCTGGAAAAACTGGCGAAAGACGATGCGGAAAAATATCAGACCTTCTGGCAGCAGTTTGGCCTCGTGCTGAAAGAAGGCCCGGCGGAAGACCACGCTAACCAGCAGGCCATCGCCAAACTGCTGCGTTTCGCCAGCACCCATACCGACTCCGCCGCGCAGACCGTGTCGCTGGAAGAGTACGTCTCCCGCATGAAAGAAGGGCAGGAGAAGATTTACTACATTACCGCCGACAGCTACGCTGCCGCGAAAAGCAGCCCGCATCTGGAACTGCTGCGTAAGAAAGGCATTGAAGTGCTGCTGCTTTCCGATCGCATCGACGAGTGGATGATGAGCTATCTGACCGAGTTCGACGGTAAGCCGTTCCAGTCGGTGGCGAAAGCCGATGAATCGCTGGATAAGCTGACGGACGAAGTGGATGAAACCACTAAAGAAGCCGAGAAGGCGCTGGAGCCGTTCGTTGAGCGTGCCAAAACGCTGCTCGGCGACCGGGTGAAAGAGGTTCGTCTGACCCATCGTCTGACCGATACGCCGGCCATCGTCACCACCGACGCGGATGAAATGAGCACCCAGATGGCAAAACTGTTTGCCGCTGCGGGCCAGGCCGCGCCGGAAGTGAAGTACATCTTTGAACTGAACCCGCTGCATCCGCTGGTAAAACGCGCGGCGGATACCCAGGATGATGCGCAGTTCGGCGAGTGGGTTGAGCTGCTGCTCGATCAGGCGCTGCTGGCCGAGCGCGGTACGCTGGAAGATCCGAACCAGTTTATCCGCCGCATGAACCAGCTGCTGGCGTCGTAATCTTTACCCTCACTCTACCCCTCTCCCGCTGGGAGAGGGGCGGGGTGAGGGCATCAAACCGCACTCTACGTAAAATATCTCACCATTAACCGTTTCAGCCGCCCCGCCTTCCTTGAGCCATCCGCGTTCTGGTGGTATGGTTTAGCGTTTTTTGAAAAATTGAATCAACTTTTGAGGGGATTTTCGTAATGCGTATTATTCTGCTTGGCGCTCCGGGCGCGGGTAAAGGAACTCAGGCTCAGTTCATCATGGAGAAATACGGTATTCCGCAAATCTCCACCGGCGACATGCTGCGTGCCGCGGTGAAGTCAGGCTCCGAGCTGGGCAAACAGGCGAAAGATATTATGGACGCCGGTAAGCTGGTCACCGACGAACTGGTTATCGCCCTGGTCAAAGAGCGTATTACTCAGGAAGATTGCCGCAACGGTTTTCTGCTGGACGGCTTCCCGCGCACCATTCCGCAGGCTGACGCCATGAAAGAAGCGGGTATCACCGTGGATTACGTGCTGGAATTCGATGTTCCTGACGAACTGATCGTTGACCGCATCATCGGGCGTCGCGTTCACGCAGCTTCCGGCCGCGTTTACCACATCAAATTTAATCCGCCGAAAGTTGAAGGCAAAGACGACGTGACCGGCGAAGAGCTGACCACCCGTAAAGACGACCAGGAAGAGACCGTGCGTAAGCGTCTGGTTGAGTATCATCAGATGACGGCTCCGCTGATCGGCTACTATCAGAAAGAAGCCGAAGCGGGCAATACCCAGTACGCGAAAGTCGATGGCACCAAAGCGGTGGCCGACGTTCGCGTTGAACTGGAAAAAATCCTCGGTTAATTCCGTTAGTTCTCATCCCGCCGCGGCGGGGTGAGAACTCCTCTCATTTTACCTTTTTCTATGATTGGTTCCGTTTAGCGCCATTTCAGCTACAATTGTCAGCGATTCAAATGGTTAAGAGGCGGTAATGCATCAGACGAAAACAGGTATCTTATTAGCCAATTTAGGCACTCCCGATGCGCCCACGCCCGACGCGGTAAAGCGCTATCTACGACAGTTTCTTAGCGATCGGCGCGTGGTGGATACCTCCCGTCTACTGTGGTGGCCGCTGCTGCGCGGCGTGATACTGCCCCTGCGTGCCCCCAGGGTCGCTAAGCTCTATCAGTCCATCTGGATGGAAGATGGCTCGCCGCTGATGGTCTATAGCCAGCAGCAGCGGCAGGCGCTGGCCGCGCGGCTTCCGGATACGCCGGTGGCGCTGGGGATGAGCTACGGTTCGCCGTCGCTGGAGAGCGCGGTTGATGAACTGCTGGAGCAGGGCGTGGATCACATCGTGGTGCTACCGCTCTATCCGCAGTACTCCTGCTCCACCGTGGCGGCGGTCTGGGATGAACTAGGGCGTATCCTTGCCAAAAAGCGCGCCATCCCCGGCATCTCTTTTATTCGCGACTACGCCGATGACGTGGACTATATTCACGCGCTGGCCGCCAGCGTGCGCGCGTCCTTTGCGGTGCACGGTGAGCCAGATTTACTGCTGCTCTCCTATCATGGCATCCCGCAGCGGTACGCCCAGCAAGGGGATACCTATCCTCAGCGCTGCCGCGATACCACCCGTGAGCTGGTTTCAGCCCTGGGGCTGCCACCTGACCGGGTGATGATGACGTTCCAGTCGCGCTTTGGTCGTGAGCCCTGGCTGACGCCCTACACCGACGAAACGTTGAAAATGCTCGGTGAGAAAGGGGTGAAGCATATTCAGGTTATCTGCCCCGGCTTTTCCGCCGATTGCCTGGAGACGCTGGAGGAGATCGCGGTGCAGAACCGGGAAATCTTCCTCGAAGCCGGCGGCCAACAATATGAGTACATTCCGGCGCTTAATGCGGACACCGCGCATATTGAAATGATGGTCAACCTGACGGCGAAATATCGCTGATCGCGCGTGCGGCGGGGAGTATGCTACTATTCCCCGCTTGTTCACTGTCAATAAATCGCCACTATGAAATTTCCCGGTAAACGCAAATCCAAACACTATTTTCCCGTCAACGCTCGCGATCCGCTGCTGCAGCAAATTCAGCCGGACAACGAGTCTAACGTCGCCTGGGTGGTCGGCATCGATCAAACCCTGGTCGATATCGAAGCGAAAGTGGATGAGGCGTTTATCGTACGCTACGGCCTGAGCGCCGGGCATTCGCTGGTGATTGAAGACGATGTCGCCGAAGCGCTGTATCAGGAACTGGTTCGCAACGACCTGATTACCCACCAGTTTGCCGGCGGCACCATCGGTAACACCATGCACAACTACTCGGTGCTGGCGGATGACCGTTCGGTTCTGCTTGGCGTCATGTGCAGCAATATTGAAATCGGCGGCTACGCCTACCGCTACCTGTGCAACACCTCCAGCCGTACCGATCTGAACTACCTGCAGGGGGTGGATGGGGCGATTGGGCGCTGCTTTACGCTGATTAGCGACTCCGGCGAGCGCACCTTTGCGATCAGCCCCGGGCATATGAACAAGCTCCGTCCGGAAAGCATTCCGGAAAGCGTTATCGCCGGCGCCTCCGCGCTGGTGCTGACCTCCTATCTCGTGCGCTGCAAGCCGGGCGAGCCGATGCCGGACGCGACGATGCAGGCCATCGCATATGCGAAAAAGCACGATGTACCAGTGGTCCTGACTCTGGGGACCAAATACGTCATCGCCGATAATCCGGCGTGGTGGCAGGCGTTCCTCAAGGAGCACGTCTCTATTCTGGCGATGAACGAAGAGGAGGCGGAAGCGCTGACCGGATTATCCGATCCGCTGCTGGCCTCCGACAAGGCGCTGGAGTGGGTTGACCTGGTACTGTGCACAGCCGGGCCTGCCGGGCTGTATATGGCCAGTTTTACCGAGGATGAGGCTAAGCGCAAAACGCAGCATCCGCTGCTGCCGGGCGCGATTGCCGAGTTTAACCAGTATGAATTCAGCCGCGCGATGCGCCATCAGGATTGCGAAAATCCGCTGCGTATTTATTCGCATATCGCACCCTATATGGGCGGGCCGGAGAAGATCATGAATACCAACGGCGCGGGCGACGGCGCGCTGGCGGCGCTGCTGCACGATATCACCGCCAATAACTATCATCGCAACAACGTGCCGAACTCCAGCAAGCACAAGTGCAAGTGGCTGACCTATTCATCGCTGGCGCAGGTGTGTAAATACGCTAACCGCGTGAGCTATCAGGTGCTGAACCAGCACTCGCCGCGTCTGACCCGGGGACTGCCGGAGCGTGAAGATAGCCTGGAAGAGGCTTACTGGGATCGCTAAGCGGTAAGTAAAGCCGGCCCCGAGAAGCCGGGGCCGGAAGCATTAACCGGTAATAAGCTCGCCTGCTGGCGGCGTTTCGAGCAGCTGCAGCATGGCGCGGGCGATTTCCCGCTCGCCCATCACCACCTGGTTGGCGCCGCGTTCAACGATATACTCCACTTCATCGTCGTAGTGGGCGCGCGCGATGATCTCGATATTCGGGCACTTCTCGCGCGCGGAAGCCACGATTTCCCCGGCTTCATAGCCGTTAGGGATGGTCAGCAGCAGCCAGCGGGCGCAGTCAAGATGCGCCAGATTCATAATCTCTTCATTGGCGGCGTTGCCTAATACCGCGCGAATACCGCGTGCGCGCAGTTCGTCAACGCGGGTACGCGAGGTTTCGATAACCACCAGCGGCACGCCCTGCGCCATCAGTTTTTCACCGAGCAGGCTCCCGACGCGACCGAAACCGACCAGCAGCGCGTGGTTACAGATATCGACGGGGATCTGTTTCTCATCTTCAAGCACTTCTTCCAGCGTCTGTTCGTCCAGCGTCTCCGTTTTATCGAGATATTTTTCCAGCAGGGTAAACAGGACCGGGTTGAGCATGATGGAGATAATGGCGCCGGCAAGCACCAGGTTTTGCCCCGCCTGCGGCAGTAGATCCAGCGCCATTCCCAGCCCGGCGAGAATAAAGGCAAATTCACCGATTTGCGCCAGGCTGGCGGCAATGGTCAGCGCGGTGCGCGGCGAGTGGCCGAACATTCGTACCAGGAAGAAGGCGGCGGCCGATTTACCGAAAATAATGATGACCAGCGTCGCCAGCACAGCCAGCGGCTGATCGATCAGGATCATCGGGTCAAACAGCATTCCCACGGAAACAAAGAACAGTACGGCGAAGGCGTCGCGCAGCGGCAGGGTATCGTGGGCCGCACGATGGCTGAGCTCGGATTCATTGAGCACCATACCGGCGAAAAAGGCGCCGAGGGCGAAGGAGACGTCAAACAGCTCAACGGCGCCGAAGGCGATGCCGAGCGCTAACGCCAGCACCGACAGCGTAAACAGCTCGCGCGAGCCGGTTGCCGCGCTGCGTGACATAATCCACGGCACCAGGCGGCGGCCGACCAGCATCATAATGGCGATAAAGGCAACGACTTTACCGATGGTAATGCCCATATCGAGGGCCAGGGTAGCCAGGCCAACGTCGCCTTTCTCGGTCATGCCGGCGACCGCCGGCAGCAGCACCAGCGTCAGCACCATCACCAGATCTTCCACAATCAGCCAGCCGATGGCGATTTGCCCCCGCTGGCTATCAATAAGCTGTCGTTCTTCCAGCGCGCGCAGCAGCACCACGGTACTGGCGGTAGAAAGACACAGACCAAAAACGATCCCGGTCATTAACGACCAGCCCAGCATGGCAGAGAGCGCCATACCCAACAGCGTCGCCACGGCGATCTGGGCGATTGCCCCCGGAATAGCGATGGCCTTGACCGCCATCAAATCTTTTAAGGAGAAATGCAGACCCACGCCGAACATCAGCAGGATCACGCCAAGCTCGGCCAGCTCCGGCGCCAGCTTGGTATCAGCAACGAAACCTGGGGTAAAAGGTCCGGCCAGCACGCCCGCTAATAAATATCCCACCAGAGGAGAAATACGTAGCTTATTGGCAATCATGCCGAGAATAAAGGCGAGCACAAGGCCGCCGACAATGGTGGTGATTAGCGGTGTTGCGTGGTGCATTCCGTCTCCTTGCAGTGGTGAGCTGATCCATTTTCGGCATATACCCGTCATACTTCAATTTGCATGGGCGTTGGCTTTCCTCGCTCACCCCAGTCACTTACTTCAGTAAGCTCCAGGGGATTCCCTGCGTCGCCGCCTTCCTGCAACTTGAATTATTTAGGGTATAAAACCAAAAAACCGAATAATAGTTTATGACAATTTCAGCGGTTTTGTTTATGAATAATCGTTGAATTTTGCAGAAAGATGGAATTGGCATGCAAAAAAGCACGGACCGCAAAATGGCAGCAGCTTATGCGGGGTAATGCTGGTGGGGTAAGGGATTGAGGCAGCCAAAGTTACACTTTGGCTGCCGAAGAATCAGGACTTTTGGTGGTTGTTAGGCAGAAATATCGTCAGGATGCCAATCAGTGGCAAGAAAGCGCAGATTTTATAGACCAGCTCGATACTGGTATGGTCAGCTAACAGCCCCAGCACCGCGGCGCCAAGGCCACCCATGCCAAAAGCGAATCCGAAGAACAAACCAGAAACCATGCCAATCCGCCCCGGCAACAGCTCCTGAGCGTAGACCAGAATGGCGGAAAAAGCCGACGCGAGGATAAAACCAATTATCACCGTTAAAATTCCGGTCCATTCCAGCGATGCGTAGGGTAAAACAAGAGTAAACGGCGCTACGCCAAGGATAGAGCCCCAAATAACATATTTTCGCCCAATCTTATCGCCTACAGGCCCGCCAATCACCGTTCCCGCCGCGACGGCAAAAAGGAAAGCAAATAGATGAAACTGTGCGTTTTGCACCGATAATCCAAACTTTTGCATCAGATAAAAGGTGTAATAGCTGCTGATGCTCGCCATATAGAAGTATTTTGAGAAAATCAGCAGCAAAAGAATGCTAACCGCCAGAATGACTTTGTTTTTCGGCAATGGATTGACAATGACCGCTTTGGGTTTACCTTTGTTCATACGGTGCTGAGCGGCATACCAGCGGCTGATCTGCGCCAGCACGACGATCGCCAGCAGCGCCGCCAGGACAAACCAGCCAACGTTACCTTTGCCGTAGGGCGCGATAATCAGGGCCGCAAGCAGCGGGCCTAACGAACTGCCAAAGTTGCCGCCGACCTGGAATATCGACTGCGCCAGGCCATGGCGACCGCCGGAGGCCATTCGCGCCACGCGTGAAGACTCCGGGTGAAAGACCGAAGAGCCGGTACCGACCAGCGCGGCAGCCAGCAGAACCATCCCGAAGCTCCCGGAAATCGCCAGCAGCACCAGACCGCTTAAGGTAAAGCACATGCCTATCGGTAGCGACCACGGCATCGGGTGTTTGTCGGTCAGATAGCCGACGACCGGCTGCAGCAGCGATGAGGCCAGCTGGAAGGTGAGGGTAATCATCCCTATCTGCACAAAGGTCAGCGAAAACTCGGCCTGCAGCAGCGGGTAGATAGCCAGAATAAGCGATTGGATCATATCGTTTAGCAAATGCGAGAGGCTGATAGCGCCGAGAATGCGAAACGAGGTGCGTGCTTTTTGCGGCGCAGCAGCAGGGCCGGATAAGGGTTGTGCGGTCTGATTCATTGCTATAGGTTCGCTTAAGTATTTTTTATAGAGGATGCAGGTGGAATTATTATCTGCCTAACATACCTGCCCCTAAGGTTTGAAGGAAGTCGCAATTCTGAAAACATATTTGTCTAATCGGCTAACTCGCTATACTTTCGGCACTTGTCATTTCGTCAGGGAGAGAAATATGCACTTTATGAAGCAAGGCGTTGCGCTGGCGCTATTCACGGCGTTATCGCTGGGGAGCCTGTCTGCGCAGGCTTATGAGCAGGATAAAACCTATAAAATTACCATCCTGCATACTAACGATCATCATGGCCACTTCTGGCGCAGCGACTACGGCGAATACGGGCTGTCGGCACAAAAAACGCTGGTGGACGGCATTCGCAAAGAGGTGGCGGCAGAGGGCGGCAGCGTGCTGCTGTTATCCGGCGGTGATATCAACACCGGCGTGCCGGAATCCGATTTACAGGACGCGGAACCCGATTTTCGCGGGATGAACCTGATTGGCTATGATGCGATGGCGGTAGGCAATCACGAGTTTGATAACCCCCTTAGCGTACTGCGTCAGCAGGAAAAATGGGCGAAGTTCCCGTTCCTCTCCGCCAATATTTACCAGAAAAGCACCGGCGAGCGTCTGTTTAAGCCGTGGGCGCTGTTCAAACGCGGCGGGCTGAATATTGCGGTTATCGGCCTGACGACCGACGATACGGCCAAAATTGGTAACCCTGAGTTCTTTACGGATATCGAGTTCCGCAAACCGGCGGAAGAGGCCAAACTCGTTATCCAGGAGCTGCAGCAGAATGAAAAACCGGACGTCATTCTGGCCACCACCCACATGGGCCATTATGACAACGGCGCCCACGGCTCGAATGCGCCGGGCGACGTCGAGATGGCGCGCAGCCTGCCGGCAGGTTCGCTGGCGATGATCGTCGGCGGCCACTCGCAGGATCCGGTATGTATGGCCTCTGAGAATAAAAAACAGGTGGATTACGTTCCGGGCAGCCCGTGCGCGCCGGACAAGCAGAACGGTATCTGGATCGTCCAGGCCCATGAGTGGGGCAAATATGTGGGCCGCGCCGACTTCGAATTCCGCAACGGCGAAATGAAGCTGGTGCACTATCAGCTGATCCCGGTCAACCTGAAGAAAAAGGTCACTTACGACAACGGCGAGAGCGAGCGCGTGCTCTATACGCCGCAAATCGCCGAAAATCCGCAGATGCTCTCCCTGCTGACGCCGTTCCAGAATAAGGGCAAAGCGCAGCTGCAGGTCAAAATCGGTAGCGTAAACGCGCACCTGGAGGGCGATCGCAGCAAAGTGCGTTTTGTGCAAACCAATATGGGACGTCTGCTGCTGGCGGCGCAAATGGCGCGCAGCAATGCCGATTTCGCGGTGATGAGCGGCGGCGGCGTGCGTGATTCGATTGAAGCGGGCGATATCACCTATAAAGACGTGATGAAGGTACAGCCTTTCGGCAACGTGCTGGTGTATGTCGATATGAGCGGTAAGGAAGTGACGGAGTATCTGACCGCCGTGGCGCAGATGAAGCCCGATTCTGGCGCCTATCCGCAGTTTGCCAACGTCGGTTTTGTGGCCAAAGACGGTAAGCTTAATAATTTGACTATCAAAGGCGAACCGGTCGATCCGGCGAAGACCTACCGTATGGCGACCCTGAGCTTTAACGCCACCGGCGGCGACGGCTACCCGCATATTGATACTAAGCCCGGCTATGTGAATACCGGCTTTATCGATGCCGAGGTGCTGAAAGAGTATATCCAGAAAAACTCACCGCTTGACGCGGCAGCTTATGAACCGAAAGGCGAGGTCAGCTGGCAGTAATGTCAGAGCAGCGCCCCGGTGGCGCTGCGCTTACCGGGGCGACAGGTCTGAGTGGTTTTGGATTTTGTAGCCTGGACAAGGCGCGTCAGCGCCGCCTCCGGGAGTGTCATCAGACGAAAAACCGTCAATTAATCGCGACGCGCGATATCGGCGAATTTTGCCTCAAGGATCTTCGCCAGATCGCTGGCCGCCAGCTCAATATCCAGCCCGCGTTTGCCGCCGGAAATATAGATGGTGGCAAACGACTGGGCCGGCGCGTCAATCACCGTCGGCAGGCGTTTTTTCTGCCCAAGCGGGCTGATCCCGCCCACCAGATAGCCGGTGACCCGCTGCGCGACCATCGGGTCTGCCATATCGACTTTCTTAGCGCCTAAAGCCTTCGCCACCTTTTTCAAATCCAGCTGACCCGCTACCGGCGTCACCGCGACGGCCAGATGCTTCATGTCGCCGTTGACGGCGACCAGCAGTGTTTTATAGACCTGGTCCGCGTTGAGCCCCAGCTTACGCACCACCTCATCGCCAAAATTGGTTTCGTTCGGATCGTGATCGTAGCTGTGAATGTGAAAACTAATTTTGTTTTTTTCGAGTAATTTTACGGCGGGAGTCATCGTTATCCTTCTTACCAACCGATTTAATGTGACATAAGCATACGCCCGACGGCTGTCTAAAAAATAGTATCATCTTGCGCAATAGTATTGGCAGTGATGGTCACTTTGAGCGACAATCAGACGATCCGGGGCGCGAACCCCGGAATAATAATAATGATGAAATTCCTCTTTGACGGGCCAATAGCAATATTGGCCATTTTTTTACGTTAGCATGTCCGGCAGATTCCCTTCCCCGTACAAATGAAGCGCCCCTACGGCAACCACGTAGCGCCCCGGCGGCAGCGCCAGCAGCGTTTCGCGCCAGGCGAGATTGCGCTGATGCATCAGCACATCATACAGCGACTGGCTAAACGTTGTCGGCAGCGAGGTTGCACCCGTTGACGGCGGCTGCTCCAGCCACCAGCCGATCATCACCTGCAGCAGACGCGCATTCGTGCGCCAGTGGGTGAGGGTATCCTCCAGCAGCGCCAGGCCGCCGTCGGGCAGATCCCGCAGCAGCGCTATCTGGCTGTCGGCTCCCTCCAGCTCCATCACGCGGATATTGCTCTCGCGTGCCGCCATCAGCAGTTGATAATCAATGCCGTAATCCGCCCTTAGGCCCAGTTTTTGCGCCTGAGTCGCCTGCAATACCATCGCCACCTGCCACAGCGGCTGGCTGTCGAACAGGGCGATGGACAGCCCCATTTCTCCCGCCCGCTCTTGCAGTTCAGCAAGCAGGGAGGCGCTCAGGCGTTCCGCCAGCGGCGGACAGGAGGGGAGGTTGCTGAACGGCGTTTCGCTGCCGCTAATATCCGCTTCCACAATCAGCGCATCGGCCTGGCGGATCTTTTTTAATAACCTGGCGGGCGGCGGCGACATGTCGCGGGTGCCCATATGAATACTGCCG
The DNA here is from genome assembly GCF_040062275.1 of Klebsiella sp. GW_Kp182. Taxonomy (NCBI): domain Bacteria; kingdom Pseudomonadati; phylum Pseudomonadota; class Gammaproteobacteria; order Enterobacterales; family Enterobacteriaceae; genus Klebsiella; species Klebsiella sp. GW_Kp182. Next base: position 125,728 of record NZ_JBEAFQ010000012.1, read on the forward strand.
ACCAGGTGCAGATAGCGCTCGCCGGGAAGCGTGATATCCAGCGCGGGCCAGGAATAAGACGAGCCGACGGCGGCTTGCCACAGCATTTTTATTCGGTTTAACAGGCCCATACGTGCTCCATGAAGTGAAGGCTTCATGCTAGCGCGTATGGGATACAACATCTACTCTTTCGGCTTATAGCGCAGCAGGCGGTTGGCGTTGCTCACGACGGTAATCGAAGAGAGCGCCATGGCCGCGCCCGCCACCACCGGGTTGAGCAGCGTTCCGGTCAGCGGCCACAGGATCCCGGCGGCAATCGGAATGCCCAGCGAGTTATAAACAAATGCCCCCAGCAGGTTCTGCTTCATATTACGCAGCGTGGCTTTGGCGATGTCCAGCGCATCGGCAACGCCGTTCAGGCTATGGCGCATCAGGGTAATCGCCGCCGTCTCAATGGCGACATCGCTGCCGCCGCCCATGGCGATCCCCACATCGGCCTGCGCCAGCGCGGGCGCATCGTTGATACCGTCGCCGATCATCGCCACCTGATGCCCTTCGCTTTGCAGGCGCTTAATCGCATCGGCTTTCCCGTCCGGCAGCACCCCGGCAATCACCTCATCAATGCCCGCCTCTTTGGCGATAGCTTTGGCGGTGGTGGGGTTATCTCCGGTCAGCATCACCAGACGATAGCCCTGGCGGTGCAGCCTGGCTAATGCCGCCACGCTATCTTCGCGCAGCGGATCGCGGATGGCGAACAGCGCCGCCGCCTGACCATCCACCGCCAGCAGCACCGGCGTGGCACCCTGTGACGCCTGGGCGGTCATGTCGTCTTCTATTTCAGCCGTTGCAATCTTGTGCTCATTAAGCAGCGCCTGGTTGCCGAGCAGCAGACGGCGGCCTTCGGCTTCGCCGCTGACTCCCAGCCCGCGCAGCGTGCGGAAGTTTTCTACCGCAGGCAGGCGTTGGTCCGCGGCTTTGTCGAGAATGGCGCGCGCCAGCGGGTGGCTGGAACCTTGCTCCAGAGACGCCGCCAGACGCAGAGCGGTGGACTCATCCATGGCGGTAAAGGTTTTTATCGCCACCACCTGCGGTTTACCCTCGGTCAGGGTACCGGTTTTATCAAAGACCAGCGTATCGAGGGTGCTGGCGCGCTGCAGCGCATCGGCGTCGCGCACCAGTACGCCGTACTCCGCCGCGCGGCCCACGCCGGAGATAATCGACATCGGCGTTGCCAGCCCCAGGGCGCACGGACAGGCGATAATCAGCACCGTGGTGGCGATCACCAGGGTATAGACAATTTGCGGCGCCGGGCCAAAAAAGTACCAGATCGCGGCGCTGAACAGGGCTATCGCCACGACCGCCGGGACGAACACGGCGGAGATTTTGTCCGCCAGCTGGCCGATTTCAGGTTTACTGCTCTGCGCCTGGCGCACCATGCGGATAATGCGCGCCAGGGTGGTTTGACTGCCGACGGCGCTGGCGGTAAACAGTACGCTGCCGTCCTGCACTACGGTCCCGGCATGAACGGCGTCACCGTCGCCTTTTTGCTGGGGCACCGGCTCGCCGGTGAGCATCGCTTCATCGAACCAGGCTTCGCCCTGGCTAATGACGCCGTCGACCGGTACGCGATCGCCGGTGGTCAGACGCAGGATCATTCCCGCCTGAACCTCAGCCAGCGGCAGATCTTTTTCGCCTTCGTCGGTGACCACCCTCGCTGACGGCGGGGTTAAATCGAGCAGTTTTTCCAGCGCTTTCGAAGAGCGCTGGCGCGCGCGGGCTTCCAGCATATGGCCGAGGTTAATCAGACCGATAATCATCGCGCTGGCTTCATAATAAAGGTGGCGGGCTTCCATCGGAAACCACTGCGGCCACAGGTTGACGCTCATTGAATAGAGCCAGGCGACGCCGGTACCCAGCGCTACCAGCGTATCCATGGTCGCGGTGCCGTTTTTCAGGCTTTTCCACGCGCTGCGGTAGAAATGGCCGCCGGCAAAGACCATCACCGCCAGGGTGACAACACCGATAGCCAGCCACAGGGAGCGGTTATCATCGCTGACCATCATATTGTCGCCGATCATTCCCCAGCCCATGGCCGGGATACCGACCAGCAGGGCGACGATAGCCTGCCAGCGGAAGCGCTTCATTGTGGCGACGGCGGTTTCCTGCTGGCGCTCGCGGCGCTCGAGGTCGTCTTCGATAGCTTCCGCGCCGTAGCCCGCTTTCTCTACGGCCTGGACTAATTCTGCGGCGGACGCGCTGCCCATAACCAGCGCAGTGCGTTCCGCCAGGTTGACCCGCGCCTGCGAGACGCCCGGCACCGCGGCGAGCGCGTGTTGTACCCGGGATACGCAGCTGGCGCAGCTCATGCCGTTGATTAACAGCTGCTGGCTGTCATCTTCGTCACGGGCTGCCGGAAGCTCAGAGGTGGCCGCTGTCAGCGCTTCCGGCGGGATTGATGATTCTGCCAGCGGTTTAGCCTTTGGGTGGCTGAGCTCCGCGCCGTATCCGGCCTGTTTAATGGTCTCAATCAGCGCTTCCGCGCTGGCGCTGCCCGTGACGTGGGCTTCGGTAACGGTGACTTCCGCCTGCTCAACGTCGGGACGCTGCTCCAGACTCTCTTTCACCCGTTTAACGCAGTGGCCGCAGGAGAGGCCATCAAGCGCGAGGTCGATAGTGGTAGACATACATAACTCCTGAATAAATTTCCGGTTAATGATTGACCGAACACACTCTTTCATCGAGTATTAACAAGGTTAAACCTTCCAGCAAGGGGAAGGTCAAGGGGGAAAGATGAATATTAGCGATGTGGCGAAAAAGACCGGTTTAACCAGCAAAGCGATCCGTTTTTACGAGGAGAAGGGGCTGGTGACGCCGCCGCTGCGTAGCGAAAACGGCTACCGCAGCTACAGCCAGCAGCATCTGGATGAACTGACCCTGCTGCGCCAGGCGCGCCAGGTGGGGTTTAATCTGGAAGAGTGTCGCGAGCTGATATTCCTGTTCAACGATCCCTCGCGGCACAGCGCCGACGTGAAACGCCGGACGCTGGAGAAAGTCGCGGAAATTGAGCGGCATATCAGCGAGCTGCAGGGCATGCGTACGCAGCTGCTGGCGCTGGCGGACTCCTGCCCCGGCGATGACAGCGCGGATTGCCCGATCATCGATAATCTCTCAGGCTGCTGTCACCGCAAAGTCCAGGCCTAGCGGCCGTTAGGGAGCTCCCTGACCCGCAGCGTAATCCCCTCGACGGCGACCACTTCAACCTTGCTGCCCGCCGCGAGGTCGTCATCGGCAATGACCGGCCATGAACTGTCGCCCACGCGGACGTGTCCGCGGCCGTTAACCAGCGCCGTTTCCAGCGTAAAGCGGCGGCCAAGCAGCTGCTGCCCGCGCTGATTAAGCTGAGCGTCCGCCGGCTTCTGGCGCTTAACGCGGTTACGCAGCCAGCGCGACCACAGCCAGGCCGCCAGCAGGGTCAGGACGGCGAACAGCGTACCCTGCCACTCCCAGCTCAACGGCAGCATCCAGACCAGCAGCCCGGTTACGACGCCGGCAATGCCGCTCCACAGCAGATAACCGTTGCCGCCGAGCATTTCCGCCGCCAGCAGCAGCCCGCCGAGGCTGAGCCAGAAAATATGCGGGTGGGCGAGAATCAGCGCGATCATGATTTTTTCTGCGCGCCAGCGCCTTCTTTAAGCAGCTCGCCGATCCCGGCGATGGAGCCCATCAGGCTGCTGGCGTCGAGCGGCATCAGCACCACTTTGCTGTTGTTGGCCGCGCCAATTTGCTGCAGCGCATCGGTATATTTCTGCGCGACAAAGTAGTTGATGGCCTGAATGTCGCCGGAGGCGATAGCGGATGAGACCATCTGCGTAGCGCGCGCTTCCGCTTCCGCGGAACGTTCGCGCGCCTCTGCCTGTAAAAACGCCGACTGACGCTCGCCTTCGGCTTTGAGGATCTGCGACTGCTTCTCGCCCTCGGCTTTTAAAATTTCCGCCTGACGTATCCCTTCGGCCTCGAGAATATAGGCGCGCTTGGTTCGCTCGGCTTTCATCTGGGCGTTCATGGAGGCGATAAGCTCCGCCGGCGGGCGTACGTCGCGGATCTCAACGCGGGTGATTTTGATGCCCCACGGGTTGGTCGCTTCATCGACAATATGCAGCAGGCGGGTGTTGATGCTGTCGCGCTGGGAGAGCATTTCGTCCAGCTCCATGGAGCCCAGCACGGTACGAATGTTGGTCATGGTCAGGTTGATAATCGCCAGCTCGAGGTTGCTGACTTCATAGGCAGCTTTCGGCGCGTCGATAACCTGAATAAAGCACACCGCATCAATGGTGACGTTGGCGTTATCGCGCGAAATCACCTCCTGCGAAGGGATATCGAGCACCTGCTCCATCATATTAATTTTGCGCCCGATACGATCCATAAAGGGCACCACCAGGCTCATCCCCGGCTGCAGCGTTTGCGTATAGCGGCCAAAGCGCTCTACCGTCCACTGGTAGCCCTGAGGAACGATTTTTACCGCCGCTCCGACGATAACCAGCGCGACGAAAATAAGAATGGGGATAAAAATCAGCATCAAAAACCTCCTGTCTTGTTGCCTGTTGATGCGCCGGGAGAGTGGCGCGCGTTTAACCAGAGTATATCTTTCCGCGCATCCGGGTGAAAGAAAAGTGGAGTAAACTAGAGGCGTTGTCGAAAAACTGGGAATAATAATGACCGAAAGTAACGCTATTTTGCGCCTGGACAATGTGGGTTTTCAGGCCGATGGAGTGACCATCCTTAATGAGATGAGTTTTCAGCTCAGGGCAGGGGAATTTAAGCTGATTACCGGCCCTTCCGGCTGCGGAAAAAGCACGTTATTAAAAATAATCGCTTCGCTGCTGAGCCCCACCGCGGGAAGCATTTTCTTCGCCGGTAAAAACATTAATGACTTAACGCCGGAAACCTATCGTCAGCAGGTTTCCTACTGCGCGCAAACCCCGGCGCTGTTCGGCGATTCAGTGTATGACAACCTGGTCTTCCCGTGGCAGATCCGTCATCAACAGCCGGATCCCAACGCGCTGGTCGCCGATCTGCTGCGCTTCGGGCTGGCGGAGAATACGCTGGAAAAGTCAATCAATGAACTTTCGGGCGGGGAAAAGCAGCGCGTTTCGTTGATTCGCAATCTGCAGTTTTTACCGCAGGTGTTGCTGCTCGATGAAATTACCAGCGCGCTGGACGAGAGCAATAAAAAAAACGTGAATGAGATTATCCATCGCTACACGACCGAAAAAAATATCGCCGTTCTGTGGGTCACTCACGATAGCAATGAAATTGCCCATGCCGATGAAGTGATTACCCTAAAGCCTGCCGGCGGAAAAGCGCAGGAGGAGAAAAAAAATGAACGGGCATAATATTACTAACGAATCGCTGGCGCTCTCCATGGTTCTGGTGCTGGTGGCGATCGTCGTCAGCTACCGGGAAAAGCTGGCGCTGGAAAAAGATATTATCTGGAGTATCTGCCGGGCGATTGTGCAACTGATTATCGTCGGCTATGTGCTGAAATATATCTTTAACGTTAATCACGCCGTGCTGACGCTGCTGATGGTGCTGTTTATCTGCTTTAACGCGGCGTGGAATGCGAAAAAGCGCAGCAAATATATCGATAAAGCCTTTGTTTCTTCGTTTATCGCGATAACCACCGGCGCCGGATTAACCCTGGCGGTGCTGGTTTTTTCCGGATCGATTGCGTTTGTGCCGATGCAGGTGATTCCGATTGCCGGGATGGTGGCCGGTAACGCGATGGTGGCGGTCGGGCTGTGCTACAACAACATGGGGCAGCGTTTCAGCAGCGAGCAGCAGCAGATCCAGGAGAAGCTGAGCCTGGGCGCGACGCCGAAGATGGCTTCTGCAAGGCTTATCCGCGATAGCATTCGCGCCGCGCTGATCCCGACGGTAGATTCGGCGAAAACGGTGGGGCTGGTGAGCCTGCCGGGGATGATGTCGGGGCTGATTTTCGCCGGGATTGATCCGGTAAAAGCGATTAAGTACCAGATTATGGTGACGTTTATGCTGCTGTCGACCGCCAGCCTGTCAACGATTATCGCCGGGTATCTGACCTACCTGAAGTTCTTTAATGCTCGCCATCAGCTGGTGGTGACGCAGCTGAAAAAACGCGCGTAAGTTTTTCCCCGGAGGCGGCGCTGAACGCGCCTGCCCGGGCTACCGTCCCGCTGACGGCGGAGAACCTGTAGCCCGGCTAAGCGCAGCGCGAGCCGGGTTTTTTACGATTAATAAAGCAGAGAGTAGAGCTGGCGGCGGTACTTCGCGGCCAGCGCGTCGCCGGTGCCGAGGGCGGAGAGGATCTCCTGCAGCAGCTTGCGAACCTCGCCGTTTCCGGCGCCTAAATCTTTTTGCAGATGGCTGAACAGCAGCGCCAGCGCCTCTTCGTTACGCCCCACCTGATGCAGCTGTAATGCCAGCTGGGAGGCCAGCGCCGCGTCTTCCGGGTTCTGCTCTACCTGCTGCTGCAGCTGCTGAATTTCCGGCGTGTCGGCGGCTTTTTTCAGCAGCTCGATCTGCGCCACCAGTCCCTGATAGCGGGTATCCTGATCCTGCAGCGGCACGGTTTTCAGCACCGTTTCCGCTTCATCGGAACGGTGCAGGGCAATCAGCGTTTCCGCCAGCAGCAGGCCAATCTGGCTCTCCTGGTTCGACAGCTGCCAGGCGTCTTTCAGCAGCGGCAGCGCTTCGGCGTAGTTCTCTTCCTCCATCAGCGCCAGCGCCTGCTGCGCTTTGAGCTCCTCTTCGCGCGGCAGGAACTTATCCAGCAGCGCGCGCACCGCTTCTTCCGGCTGCGGGCCTTCGAAGCCGTCGACCGGCTGACCGTTCTGGAACAGGTAAACCGTAGGGATTGCGCGCAGGCCAAACTGCGAAGCCAGCATTTGTTCGGCATCGCAGTCAACTTTAGCGAGGGTAAACAGGCCGTTGTACTGTGCGGCGAGGCTCTCCAGCACCGGCGTCAGCTGCTCGCAATGTTGGCTGCGCGCGGACCAGAAATAGAACAGTACCGGCGTTGTCGCGGACTGCTGTAGCGTCTGGTGTAGGTTAGCTTCGGTAATATTGACAATATTCTGTGCGGACATGAGCAAGTCTCTTTGATCGATATTTGTATAGATATATGGGGACGACGGCTGGCGCTTCAACTTAGCCCTGGATAATTTTGTCCATCGCGCGGGTCGGCAGCAGGCGTTTCAGCAGGGCGACCGCATGCGCCACCAGAGTGACCGGGTAGCGCAGCTTCGGTTTATCGCTGACAAAAGCATGGCGCACTTTTTCCACCACCGCTTCCGGCCCGAGAGTAAAGCGGGCGGCGATGCCGGGGTTTTCCACCGGCTTATCGGCCTGGGTCTGGTTGACGTTGTTGGTGAAGCGGGTGTGGATCGGGCCCGGCTCAATCAGGATGACCTTAATTCCGCTGTGGCGCAGCTCCATGCGCAGCGCGTCGGACCAGGCTTCCAGCGCGAATTTGCTGGCGGCATAGGCGCCGCGGCCGGGGCTGGAGATAATTCCCATCACCGATGAGGTCATCACGATACGCCCTTCGCCGTGCGGCTCCATTGCCGGAAGCAGCAGCATCGTTAGCTGATGGGCGCCGAAAAAGTTGGCGGAAAACTGCTGCTCCATCTGCCGGCGGCTGATGGTCGGCAGCGGGCCGTAGACGCCGTAGCCCGCGTTGTTAAACAGGCCGTACAGGCGGTTGTCGGTCAGGGCAATCACCTCGGCGGCGGCGCGTTCAACGCTCTGCGGATCGTCAAGATCCAGCAACACACCGGTCAGCCCCAGCTCCTGCATCCGTGCGACATCTTCCGCTTTGCGGCAGGCGGCCAGCACGTTAAAGCCCTGGCGCTTTAAATCAAGGGCGCTTTCAAGACCAATTCCGCTGGAACATCCTGTAACTAAAACCGATTTTTGCATAACTTTACCTGCAAATGACTCGCTGTTATCAGGAGTCATGATTAACTAAGGGAGCCAAACGCGTCGCCATCCAGTCGGCGATAAACGGCTGGGCGTCGCGATTAGGGTGAATTCCATCGTCCTGCATCCACTGCGGTTTCAGATAAACCTCTTCCATAAAAAAGGGCAGCAGAGGAATATCAAACTCTTTGGCCAGTGCCGGATAAATTGCGCTAAAGGCTTCATTATAACGGCGGCCATAGTTGGCGGGCAGGCGAATTTGCATCAGCAGCGGCTGGGCGTTCGCCGCTTTGATATGCTCAATAATGGTACGCAGCGTCTGCTCCGTCTGCTGCGGCGGGAAACCGCGCAGCCCGTCGTTACCGCCCAGCTCTACCAGCACCCAGCGCGGCTGATGCTGCTTAAGCAGAGCCGGCAGCCTTGCCAGCCCCTGCTGCGAGGTATCGCCGCTGATGCTGGCGTTAACCACCGGCGTTTTGGTCTGCCACTTATCGTTAAGCAGCGCAGGCCAGGCGGTATTGCCCGCCATGCGATAACCGGCGCTCAGACTGTCGCCGAGAACCAACAGCGTGTCGGCCGCCATCGCGCGGCAGGTAAACAGGACCAGAAACAGGAAAGGCAAATGCCAGCGGAAAACATACTTGAAGTTCATCATCTTAAGAAATCCGTCGGTCAGGGTGAGCATCAGCTTTCCATCCTTACCGGAGTTGAGCTGGTTGTCAAACAGGGGCAGACCATCGCCCTGATTGGCGAGTCGGGGTCCGGTAAATCGACGCTGCTGGCGATCCTCGCCGGGCTTGACGACGGCAGCAGCGGGGAGGTTTCGCTGCTCGGACAGCCGCTGCACCAGATGGACGAAGAGGCGCGGGCGAAGCTGCGCGCTAAGCACGTCGGCTTTGTGTTTCAATCTTTTATGCTGATACCCACCCTCAATGCGCTGGAAAACGTTGAGCTTCCGGCGCTGCTGCGCGGCGAAAGCGATAGCCAGAGCCGCGGCAGCGCCCGGGCGCTGCTGGAGCAGCTGGGGCTGGGCAAACGCCTGCATCACCTGCCGGTACAGCTCTCCGGCGGCGAGCAGCAGCGGGTCGCGCTGGCGCGCGCGTTTAACGGCCGCCCGGAGCTGCTGTTCGCCGATGAACCCACCGGCAACCTCGACCGTCACACCGGGGATAAAATCGCCGACCTGCTGTTCTCGCTGAACCGCGAGCACGGCACCACGCTGATCCTCGTCACCCACGACCCGCTGCTGGCGGCGCGCTGCGACCGACGGCTGAGGCTGGTGGATGGCCAGCTGCGGGAGGAAGCATGATCGCCCGCTGGTTCTGGCGCGAATGGCGCTCGCCGTCGCTGCTGATCGTCTGGCTGGCGCTGAGCCTGGCGGTGGCCTGCGTGCTGGCGCTGGGCTCGATAAGCGACCGCATGGAGAAAGGACTCAGCCAGCAGAGCCGGGAATTTATGGCCGGCGACCGCACGCTGCGCAGCTCGCGCGAAGTCCCAGGCGCATGGATTGACGAAGCGCGTCGCCTTGGTTTAACCGTCGGCGAACAGCTGAGCTTCGCCACTATGACGTTTTCCGGCGATACGCCGCAGCTGGCGGACGTCAAAGCGGTTGACGACACCTATCCGCTATATGGTCAGCTGCAGACCCAGCCGCCGGGGCTGAAGCCGCACGCCGGCACCGTACTGCTGGCGCCGCGATTAATGGCGCTGCTGAATCTGAAAACCGGCGACACCATCGACGTGGGCGACGCCACGCTGCGCATCGCCGGCGAGGTGATACAGGAGCCGGATGCCGGATTTAACCCCTTCCAGATGGCGCCGCGGCTGATGATGAATACCGCAGACGTGGCGAAAACCGGCGCGGTGCAGCCCGGTAGCCGCGTCTCCTGGCGCTATAAGTATGCCGGAACCCCTCAGCAGCTGACGGACTACGAAAAGTGGCTGCTGCCGAAGCTGGGGCCTGAACATCGCTGGATCGGCCTGGAGCAGGACGACAGCGCGCTGGGTAAATCGCTGGAGCGCTCGCAGCAGTTTTTGCTGCTGTCGGCGCTGTTAACGCTGCTGCTGGCGGTCGCCGCGGTGGCGGTGGCGATGAGTCATTACTGCCGCAGTCGTTACGATCTGGTGGCGATCCTTAAAACCCTCGGCGCCGGGCGGGCGCAGCTGCGCAAGCTGATTGTCGGCCAGTGGTTGATGCTGCTGGCGCTGGCGGTGGTCGCCGGCGGGGCGATGGGCGTCGGGCTGGAGCATATTCTGCTGCTGATGCTTAAGCCGGTGCTCCCGGCGGCGCTGCCGGCGGCGAGCGGCTGGCCGTGGCTGTGGGCGATCGGCGCGATGGTGGTGATTTCCCTGCTGGTCGGGCTGCGTCCTTATAGACTGCTGCTGGCGACGCTGCCGCTGCGGGTGCTGCGCCAGGATGTCGTCGCCAACGTCTGGCCGCTGACGTTCTATATTCCAGTGGTGTGCGCGGTGGTGGTAGCCCTGCTGGCGCTGCTGATGGGCGGCAGCCCCCTGCTATGGGCGGTGCTGGCGGGCGCCGTGGTGCTGGCGCTGCTGTGCGGCCTGGCGGGATGGGGCGTTCTGTGGCTACTGAAGCGTTTGACGTTAAAAGCGCTGCCGCTGCGCCTGGCGGTGAACCGTCTGCTGCGTCAGCCGTGGTCGACCCTGAGCCAGCTGGCGGCCTTTTCGCTGTCGTTTATGCTGCTGGCGCTGCTGCTGGTGCTGCGCGGCGATCTGCTTGACCGCTGGCAGCAGCAGCTGCCGCCGGAAAGTCCTAACTATTTCCTGATTAACATCGCGCCGGAGCAGGTGGTGCCGGTGAAAACCTTCCTCGCCGAACATCAGACCCGCGCCACCGAGTTCTACCCCATCGTGCGCGCCCGCCTGACGCAAATTAACGGTCAGGTGACGGAGGGCAATAAAGATGAAGCCCTGAACCGGGAGCTTAACCTCACCTGGAGCCGCGAGCGTCCGGATCATAATCCGCTGGTTGCCGGTAGCTGGCCGCCGAAGGCGGGCGAGGTGTCGATTGAAGAGGGGCTGGCGCAGCGTCTGGGCGTCAAGCTCGGCGATAGCGTGACCTTTACCGGGGATACTCAGGATTTTAGCGCGAAGGTGTCCAGCGTGCGTAAAGTCGACTGGGAGAGCCTGCGGCCGAACTTCTTCTTTATCTTCCCGCAGGGGGCGCTCGACGGCCAGCCGCAAAGCTGGCTGACCAGCTTCCGCTGGGATAACGGCAACGGGATGCTCACGCAGCTCAACCGCGAATTCCCCACCGTCAGCCTGCTGGATATCGGCGCGATTTTGCAGCAGATTGGCCAGGTGCTGACCCAGGTAAGCCGCGCGCTTGAGGTGATGGTGATTCTGGTGACCGCCTGCGGCGTTTTGCTGCTGCTGGCGCAGGTACAGGTCGGGATGCGTCAGCGTTATCAGGAGCTGGTGGTCTGGCGCACGCTGGGGGCCGGGAAGTCTCTGCTGCGCACCACGCTGTGGGCGGAGTTCGCGCTGCTGGGCGTGGTGTCCGGCGTCGTGGCGGCGATTGGCGCTGAGGTGGCGCTGGCGCTGCTGCAAAGCAAAATCTTTGACTTCCCGTGGTCTCCGGACTGGCGGCTGTGGGTGATGCTGCCGCTGTGCGGGGCGATACTGCTGTCGCTGTGCGGCGGCTGGCTGGGGCTGCGTCTGCTGAAAGGTAAGGCGTTGTTCCGCCAGTTTAGTCAGGGATAGGGTTAGCTATGTAGCCCGGGTAAGGCGTTATCCGCCACCCGGGGGTTTCACTGTATGCGGGAAAGTAGCCCGGGTAAGGCGTCAGCCGCAACCCGGGGGGTACCCGGTACGGATGCGCGTTGCTATTGCAGATGACCGTGGTTCAGCGCGGTGAGCGGCTCATTAACGTCGAAAATTTTGCAGATAACCTCGTTTACGCCGAGAGATTTCAGGCGCGCGGTGTGCTTGTTGAGATAAGCGAGCGCGGTTTCTTCATTCGCAAAAAGATAGATCCCGCCCGCCTCCTGATTTTTTTCGCTTTCCGTCCAGACCTTCCAGATAAACCCCGGCTCCTGATTGATGGACTCGGCCAGCTCCACGAGTTGACGGGACATCTCGCTGCCGAAGGGACCGTTAAAGGCAAAGTGCAGCTGCAGTAGTTTTTTCGACATACTTCCTCCATGGATGATGTTTGCGCGGTAATAGACCATTTTAATGACATGGCGATGAAAAGATAACCACAGTTTTTTTAATGGCACAAAATGGTAAGTCACTGATTTTTAACCGCACGAAACATTAAAAACTCAACAACACGCCATACTCGATCGCAGTTAATATTCAACTGGCAAATATAAGGTTGCTTATTAATCAAGGAAAAAGTATGGCACATAAAATAAAAGCGCTGGCGATAACGATCGGCGCAGCCCTGGCGTTAACCTCTTTTGCATCCCAGGCGGAAATTACGCTTTTAAAACAAGATCCGCAGGCGGGCGACCCGTTAAGCCGGCTTAATTTCACCGTCGGCGGGAGTATCCGTCCCCAGTTCAACATGATGTCCGGCGACGGAGACAAAGGCTCTTATAAACGTAACGGCTTCGATGGCGGTACCCGTTTCCGCTTCGCCGCCGACTACTATCTGTTCGATGATATTAGCTGGATCAGCTACTACGAGCTGGGCGTCAATATTCCGGCGCTTTTCGACTGGGATAACCACTACGCCGAAGGCGCGAATAACACCAGCCGCCGTATGCTCTATACCGGTCTGAAAAGCGATACCTGGGGGACGTTAACCTACGGTCAGCAGAACAGCGTTTATTACGACGTGGTCGGGGTAAAAACCGATATCTGGGATTACGACATGATAGGCCAGGCGCCGGGTAACGGCATCAACGGCGACTACGATGGCTCCTACCGCTCACGCAATATGCTGAAATATAAGAAAACCGTTGGTGATGTCGATCTTTACGCCTCTTATCTGTTTGAGGACAGCGAATATCTGCCGGGCAACGGCCTGCGCTACAAGCGTAAAGGCGGCGGCTCCATCGGCGCCGATTACCACATCATGAAGGATTTGACCTGGGGCGCAGCGTGGAACTATACCCGCGCCGATATGCGTAACCCCTCCAGTTCAGACAGCAAATCATACGATCAGAATATCGTCGGTACCGCGCTAAGCTGGACGCCGGATAACTGGACCTTCTCCTTCGGCGGCGGCTGGTATCAGAACTTCCTGACCACCAAAAAAACCGATGTTCATAACTACTTCGCGGGCGATGCCTGGGGTATTGAGTACTTTGCCGGTTATAAATTCCCGATTGGTCAGTATGCGGTGAAATCTATTCAGCCGTACTTTATGGGCGACCGCCTGCAGTACGTGAACGGCCGCAACTATCAGCGGATTGATAACGGCGTCGGCGTGAGCTTCCAGCTGGATTATGGTTTCCGCGTTGACTATGAACACGTCTTCACGTCGAGCACCGACAACCTGGGCGATATGAACCTGGTGCGTCTGCGCTACGACTTCTAAGCGCTGACACTTCCTCGGTGACGCTGCGCTTACCGGGGCTACAGGTTCACCGCCGTCTGCGGACCCGTAGCCCGGCTAAGGCGTTTACGCCGCAAGCCGGGACAGGAGAGGATGTGATTACTCCGCCAGCCAGGCGGCGACGTCCTGCCAGCTGCCGCGAAAAATAACCTTCTCCGCTTTTTTGCCGAGCTGGTAGCGGTACATCGGATCGTAATACTCGTTCAGCAGGGGAATCAGCCAGCTGAAGTGGGCTTCGGTGCTGGCGGTTCGCTGCTGCTCAAGCAGAGCTTCATCAAGCCGGGCGGTGAGCTGGGCAAAACGCTGTAACCCGAGGCGGCGGCGGATTGCGAACAGACCATGATGCAGATATTCGCTATACGCCTGCCAGCCTTGCTCTTCGCCGTAGGCCGCCAGGAAATCATGATGCATGCGCGCAAAATACTCTTCCCGCAGCCGTTCAAGACGGACAGCGAACGGATCTTCCACCACCGCCAGCGGCGACTGCGCCATGCGAAGGCGCATGCACTCCGGCAGGTGATTGGCGCCAATCATATGCCCCTCATCCTCCAGCACCCAGCGCGTCTGCTGCCCTGACTTTTTGAGCATTGCCACGGCCAGGTGATTTTCAAAGGTTGCCTGCTGATGCTGCTCCTGCAGGGTTCGGCCAAATGAAGAGCCGCGGTGATGGGCGAGCCCTTCGAGATCGATACCGTCCGGTTGAGCGCCGACCAGCTGGGTTTTACCGTTACCGGTACAGCCGCCGATCAGCACGATAGGGCGCTGCACCAGCTCTTCGGTAAGCTGTATCGCCGCCTGGCGCAGCGCTTTGTAGCCGCCGACGATCAGCGGGTAATCCACGCCCGCTTCCTTCAGCCACTGCTGGACGATATGTGAACGCTGGCCGCCGCGAGCGCAGCACAGGTAGCCCTCGGGATAGCGCGCGCAGGCCTCTTTCCAGGCGGCGAGGCGGCGGGCGCGAATCTCGCCGTTGACCAGCTGATGGCCCAGCGCGAGGGCGGCGTCCGGCCCCTGACGCTTATAGCAGGTGCCGACGGCGGCGCGCTCGTCATCGTTCATCAGCGGCAGGTTGATCGCCGCGGGCATGGCGCTTTGCCTGAATTCAACCGGGGCGCGTACGTCAATCAGCGGCGTATCGCTGGCGAGAATCTGCCGAATATTCTGTGGTACTAATTCCATCATTTAAACCGTTAAGCCATTCAGACGCGTCGCTCGACGCGATAATTCCTCTATTGTACGCGGTGAGCGCCCTGCTGAATTGATTTTTCACGGTGTATCGCTGAATAGCGTCAGGAATGGCTGGATTTAAGCATCCGTGGGGCTGGCGAGTTGGGTAGCCCGGCTAAGGCGCAGCGCGCCGCAAGCCGGGATAAAGGAGAGAGGATTACGCCAGCTGCGCCTGCGCCCAGAAGATACCGCTGGCATATTCCGGCGGCAGCAGCGGCTTCAGCGCTTCCAGCGTCGCGCTCAGGCGGTCGGTATCGCTGTCGGTCAGGTTCAGGTGGCCGAGTTTACGACCCGGACGTACCTCTTTGTCGTACCAGTGCAGATGCACCAGCGGCAGCTTCAGCCAGTCATAGTTCAGATCGGTACCGATCAGGTTGATCATCACCGACGGGCTGTTCACCACCGGCGGCGGCAGCGGCAGATCGGTAATCGCCCGCAGATGCAGCTCGAACTGGCTAATAGAGGCGCCGTTTTGCGTCCAGTGGCCGCTGTTGTGCACGCGAGGCGCCAGTTCGTTAATCAGCAGGCCATCAGCGGTGACGAAACACTCCATCGCCATCACGCCAACGTAGCCCAGCTCATGCATGATCGCCGACAGCATCTGCTCCGCCTGCGCCTGCTGGCGGGCGTTGGCCTGCGGAAAAGCGACGCTGGCGCGTAAAATACCGTCCTGATGCAGGTTGCGGGTCAGTGGATAGAAGACCGTGCTGCCGTCCCGGGCGCGAGCGCCGACCAGCGACACCTCGCCGGAGAAGTTAATCCCCTGCTCAACGATACACTCGCCGTAGTTATCCTCCGGCAGCTGCGCGGTTTCATTTTCCCGCAAACGCCACTGGCCGCGGCCATCGTAGCCGCCGACGCGGCGCTTAACGATAGCCAGCTCCCCGAGGCGGGCGAATACCGCAGGCCATTCCCTTTTATCCGCCAGAAGCTGCCACGGCGCGGTGGCGAGCGCCAGCTTATCGAACAGCTGCTTTTGCGTCAGGCGGTCGGCGATTATCGGGAAAACGTCGCGGTTAACGAAGGCGGAATGACGCGCCAGCTCGCGGGTCAGCGCCGTTTCCGGCCAGCGTTCAATCTCTGCGGTAATCACGCTTTGCTGTACCGGCACCGCTTCCGGGTCGGCTTCCAGACCGACCGGCCAGACCGCAATACCCAGCGGCTCGCCGGCCTGGCGCAGCATCCGGCCTAGCTGGCCGTTGCCGAGAACGCAAACCTGCTTCATACCGCACCCCGCGGATCCGGGTTATCCAGCACGTCATCGGTTTGCGCCTGGCGCCAGGCGCTGAGGCGCTGGTGCAGTTCCGCATCGTGCTGGGCGAGGATCTGCGCCGCCAGCAGGGCGGCGTTGGCGGCCCCGGCTTTGCCGATGGCCAGCGTACCCACCGGGATGCCGCGCGGCATCTGGACGATGGAGTAGAGGCTGTCTACGCCGCTCAGCGCCGCGCTCTGAACCGGCACGCCTAACACCGGCACCAGCGTTTTCGCCGCAATCATGCCCGGCAGGTGCGCCGCGCCGCCGGCACCGGCAATAATCACCTGAAAACCGTTTTCTTCCGCGCCTTCGGCGAAGCTGAACAGCTTATCGGGCGTGCGGTGGGCGGAGACCACTTCGACATGGTACGGAACGTTCAGGGCATCAAGGATTTCTGCGGTAAACTGCATGGTAGCCCAGTCGCTTTTGGACCCCATCACGATGGCGATACGCGCCGAATTATTGCGGGAAGACATGCGTCTTAAAACTCCTGTGGGTGTGTTTCACACTGCTTTAGAGGCCACAGAGAATAGCATGAACTCCCGGCAAGGAAAACGGTTGCGTGCGCATGGCCAGCCGCCTTTGTGTTGTCGGTATTCGATGAAACGCGCCGGTTATGAACGGGCAAAAAGTAAAACCAGCCCCCGTCCCCGGGTCAGCATAAGAATGCCCATCACCAGCAGGTAGATTTGCACAACGCGCTCATCGTGCGGCCCGGATAAATCGCGGAAAATAAAGAATCAGCCCTTGCCGGGGCTAGAAAGGAAAATGAATCAGCTCAACGTCTTCTGGCGTCACTTTGACCATAGAGCCCTGGCTATGCCAGGCGCCGAGCACCACGCGGTACGCGGTTTGGCCGTTGGCTTCTAGCGGGTGGACGGCGGGGCGGTGCGTATGCCCGTGAATCAGCCACTGAACGCGATGTTTCTCCATGACGTCAACGACCGCCTGGGGATTCACATCCATAATTTCCATCGACTTGCTGCTGTTGGCCGCTTTGCTGTCGGCGCGCATTCTGGCGGCGATACGGCGGCGGATAAACAGCGGCAGGGTCAGAAACAGGCGCTGGATCCAGGGATTGTGGACTTTCGCGCGAAACGCCAGATAGCCCGCATCGTCGGTGCAGAGGGTGTCGCCGTGCATAATCAGCACCTTGCGCCCGTAGAGGTCGAGAAGCTTCTCTTCCGGCAGCAGGGTCATCGCGCTTTCGCGGGCAAAGCGCTTGCCGACGAGAAAGTCGCGGTTGCCGTGAAGGAAGTAGCAGGGGACGCCGGAATCGGCCAGCGCTTTGAGCGCTGAGGCGATTTGCCGATGCAGCGGGTTTGGATCGTCATCGCCGATCCAGGCTTCAAAGAGATCTCCGAGGATATACAGGGCGTCCGCCCTGCGGGCTTCCCCCTGTAAAAAGCGCAGAAAACCGGCGGTAATCGCCGGTTCTTCCGTTTGCAGATGCAAATCCGCAATAAAAAGTGTCGCCACGAATTATTCGCTAACGGTGACGCTTTTGATCACAACATCTTCTTTCGGCACATCCTGGTGCATGCCGCTGCGGCCGGTGGCGACCGCTTTGATTTTGTCGACCACGTCCATCCCTTCAACGACTTCTGCGAATACGCAGTAGCCCCAACCCTGCAGGCTTTCGCCGGAGAAGTTCAGGAAGTCGTTATCGGCGACGTTGATGAAGAACTGCGCGGTGGCGGAGTGAGGCGCCTGAGTACGGGCCATCGCCAGCGTACCGCGGGTGTTTTTCAGACCGTTGTTCGCTTCGTTCTGAATAGGAGATTTGGTGGTTTTCTGATTCATGCCCGGCTCAAAACCGCCGCCCTGAATCATAAAGCCGTTGATTACACGGTGGAAAATAGTGTTGTCGTAGAAACCTTCACGACAGTAGTCCAGGAAGTTTTTAACTGTTTCCGGCGCTTTGTCGTCAAACGTCTTGATTACGATATCGCCATGATTGGTGTGGAAAGTAACCATTTTTGCATCCTGTTCCGATGATTGTGGTGCCTGCACCCGGAGTCGGGTGAGATATAGGGGGCTGTTATAGCATAACCGCGGGGTTGGATCACCTTGCAATGTGTGCTGCTTCGGGGTTGAATTAAGGTTAGAATACGCGACTTATATCCACACACGTCTACACGGAATCTTCGATGTTAAAAATTTTTAATACACTGACGCGCCAAAAAGAAGAATTTAAACCTATCCATGCCGGGGAAGTTGGCATGTACGTGTGTGGTATTACCGTTTATGACCTCTGTCACATCGGCCATGGCCGTACCTTCGTCTCATTCGATGTGGTCGCGCGCTACCTGCGTTTCCTGGGCTACAAGCTAAAGTACGTGCGCAATATCACCGATATCGACGACAAAATCATTAAGCGTGCTAATGAAAACGGCGAAAGCTTTGTTGCGCTGGTGGATCGCATGATTGCCGAGATGCACAAAGACTTCGACGCGCTGAATATCCTGCGCCCGGATATGGAGCCGCGGGCCACCCACCATATCGCGGAAATCATTGAGATTACCGAGCAGCTGATCGCCAAAGGCCACGCGTATGTCGCCGACAACGGCGACGTGATGTTCGATGTGCCGACCGACCCGAACTACGGTCAGCTGTCGCGTCAGGATCTCGATCAGCTGCAGGCCGGCGCGCGGGTTGATGTCGTTGACGTCAAGCATAACCCGATGGACTTTGTGCTGTGGAAAATGTCGAAAGAGGGCGAGCCAAGCTGGCCGTCGCCGTGGGGCGCGGGCCGTCCAGGCTGGCACATTGAGTGTTCAGCGATGAACTGCAAACAGCTGGGCAACCATTTTGATATTCACGGCGGCGGTTCGGATCTGATGTTCCCGCACCATGAAAACGAAATCGCCCAGTCCACCTGCGCCCACGACGGCGAGTACGTCAATTACTGGATGCACTCCGGGATGGTGATGGTTGACCGCGAGAAGATGTCAAAATCGCTGGGCAACTTCTTTACCGTGCGCGACGTGCTGAAGTTCTACGACGCGGAAACCATTCGCTACTTCCTGATGTCCGGCCACTATCGCAGCCAGCTGAACTACAGCGAAGAGAACTTAAAGCAGGCGCGTTCCGCGCTGGAGCGTCTGTATACCGCGCTGCGCGGAACCGACAAAACCGCAGAGCCGGCCGGCGGCGAGGCGTTTGAGGCGCGCTTTATCGAAGCGATGGACGACGATTTTAATACTCCGGAAGCCTATTCCGTGCTGTTCGATATGGCGCGTGAGGTTAACCGCCTGAAAACCGAAGATGCCGCCGCGGCCAACGCGATGGCGGCGCATATGCGCAAGCTCTCTTCGGTGCTGGGGCTGCTGGAACAGGAGCCGGATGCCTTCCTGCAGAGCGGCGCGCAGGCGGACGACGGGGAAGTGGCGGAAATTGAGTCGTTGATCCAGCAGCGTCTGGACGCGCGTAAAGCGAAAGACTGGGCGGCGGCGGATGCCGCGCGTGACCGTCTCAACGAGATGGGCATCGTGCTGGAAGATGGCCCGCAGGGCACCACCTGGCGCCGTAAGTAGTCTCATTCTCTCTTTTTAGCCGGGGCCATCCCCGGCATTTTTTTGCCCTGACTCAGGCTAAGAAACGAAGCGCGGTCCTGATTTCGCCTGCGTACGTTCCCGGCCAGCGGCTGCAGCATTCATCGGGAAGAAGAGGTATCAGGCGGAAGCGCAGGTTGCCGGGGCAGCCAGGGGAGCGGCTGTACTACACAGGACGTGATATCGGAAGATGGCGGCGCTGACTGAAGTGCAGAAAAACGAGAGACCATCTGTCGGGGTGGGGGGACAGGCGCCGGCTGCGGCGCCTGAACGTTTTACTCGGTGACGGTAACGCTCTGACCTTCAAAGCTCACCGTTTGACCGGCGACGATTTTGCAGCGCTTGCGGGTTTCCACCACGCCGTCAACGTTGACCAGGCCGTCGGCAATAGCAATTTTCGCCTGCGCGCCGCTTTCGCTCCAGCCTTCCAGCTTCAGCAGGTCGCACAGTTCAACGTGCGGGTGTTTGCCTAAAGAAAAATTCGCCATCTCAGGCCTCCTGAATGTCGTGATACTCTTCGCACGCCTGCAGCGTGTTCTGAATGAGGGTGGCTACGGTCATCGGGCCGACGCCGCCGGGAACCGGCGTGATGTACGACGCGCGCGCGGCGGCATCTTCATAGACCACATCGCCGACCACTTTGCCGCTTTCCAGGCGGTTAATGCCGACATCGATCACGATCGCGCCTTCTTTAATCCATTCGCCCGGAATAAAGCCCGGTTTACCTACGGCCACGATCAGCAGGTCGGCGTTTTCGACGTGATGACGCAGGTTTTTGGTAAAACGGTGGGTGACGGTGGTGGTGCAGCCTGCCAGCAGCAGCTCCATGCTCATCGGGCGTCCGACAATATTGGAGGCGCCAATGACCACCGCGTTCAGGCCGTAGGTATCAATGTTGTAACGCTCAAGCAGCGTGACGATCCCACGCGGCGTGCACGGACGCAGACGCGGCGCGCGCTGGCACAGACGGCCCACGTTATACGGGTGGAAACCGTCAACGTCTTTGTCCGGCGAAATGCGCTCCAGCACTTTGACATTATCAATGCCGGCGGGCAGCGGCAGCTGGACCAGAATGCCGTCGATGGCGCTATCCGCATTCAGGGTGTCGATAAGTTCCAGCAGCTCCGCTTCGCTGGTGGTTTCCGGGAGATCGTACGAGCGGGAGACGAAGCCTACCTCTTCACACGCTTTGCGCTTGCTGCCGACATAAATCTGCGATGCCGGGTTGCTGCCGACCAGCACGACGGCTAACCCTGGAGCACGAAATCCGGCCGCAACGCGCGCCTTCACTTTTTCCGCAACCTCAGAGCGTACCTGCTGCGCAATCGTTTTACCGTCAATAATTTTTGCTGCCATCAGAGAGAGGATTCCATCTGTATCTTTACGAAAGGGGGATGGCGATATTTTGTCAGAAGCCAGCCCCGCTGTCAGTCTTCGTTTAAGATTTTATCTTTCTTTGGCGTTACGGCGGCTGAAAAACGGGCCTGACCACGCCGCGAATGGCGCAAAAAGGAGCCCGAGAGCCGGAGAAAAGTTAACGTGCAGAAACATAAGGTTGGATAAACTTTATACTGCTTTTGCGGCATAAGCCGCCAGCCTGCACAGGCAAGCGCAGTTTCGCGGCAAAATACATTGACTCATCAGGCGTGGACCGTATAATTCCGGCGATTGCACATCATGAAGCTCGCTTCTCAATGCGCCCTTAGCTCAGCTGGATAGAGCAACGGCCTTCTAAGCCGTAGGTCACAGGTTCGAACCCTGTAGGGCGTACCATTTAAAATCAATAAGTTATCAACTTCCTCCTCTCGCTGATGTTTTCTCATGGAACACATTTGGGACATCTTCTGCAAAAATCGAGTCAATTTGCCTTGCGTGTTCCGTTAAATGGTTAGGCGCCAGCTGGGCATAACGGCGTACCATTTCGATGCTTTCCCGGTAGATCAAAAAAACACAATAGTCTGGCAAGAGATCAATATGTAGATAATACGAACACAGAATGTGTATATCTATGTAAGATCATTATATTCAATTGGTTAAAAAGGTGTTGATAATTAATATCATTAAAAAATACATAAAAACTTTATACAATTCTAACTAAAACGATAAAAACAACAAAAAATATTACTAACCAGTGCGATAAGGGGAGGTGAAGTGGATGACGTTCCCTGGCGCCAACGCTTTGATACACTAAATCATTGCTTAATAAAAAGGGGGCATTATCTTTTTCAAAGAAACTACCTGGCGGGTCAACATGATGAGGTAAATAATGTATACACCTGATGCAATGAAGCTATCAGATAAAAAGCATATTTTTGATTTTATTGACACTTATAGCTTTGGATTAGTCGTTTCTCCCACCCTCAACGCCAGCCATTTTCCTTTTATCCTCGATCGTAGTTCTTCATCGCAGGGAATTCTTCTTTCCCATATGGCCCGTGCGAATCCTCTATGGAAAGACTTTGACGGAAAGAGGGTTCTCGCCATATTTCAAGGGCCCCATAGTTACGTTTCTCCAACCTGGTATCAAACTTCTCCCGCGGTGCCAACGTGGAACTATACCGCCATTCACTGTTATGGCACGGTAAGCCTTGTTCCCGTCAATGAATTGCGCACGATGATGGACGCTTTAGTTCATAAACATGAACCAACCCTTCAGGCGCAGAAAGACGTTATGCCAAAGGCATTTATCGAAGAAAAATTAAAAAATATTATTGGATTCAAAATTGAAATTGAGGAATTTCAGGCCAAAGAAAAGCTGGGGCAGCATCGTTCTCAGGCCGATCAGCGAGGAACGCTGCAGGGGTTAATCAACAGCCAATCTTCAGAGTCCGTTGCGCTGGCTGACTATATGCTTAAGGTGAAGAAAGGCACTGGCGCTTAAAAGCGATACTTTGCTCTCTTATTTATGTTGGAGGAAAATACTTACACCTTACGTAATGTATTGAATCAACCATCTCGGAAAAACGTACTTTTCTGACACAACACCACGGGCAACCTGCTGATTTCGGTATGTTGATGACCGCGGGTGGCGTGGCAGGATTACGGGCGACATTTCCGGCAGGCTCTCATCACGACAAATCACAGGATTGAGGCGGGGAGTGTGGCAGGGCTATGTGAGCAGATAACTGCATAGAGCAGCCACGGTCACGGGTTGTAAGTGAATAAAGGTCATCACGACATTTTATGGGCGAAGCTGCCGCTCTTTACCGCATCTCCTGCCCAGAATGGGGCTCGCCGACAGCGTCTGAAAAGGTGTACCCCTTACAAACAATAACTCTCGAAAATGCGAAGCCGATCGTTTGAGCAGGACTTTTGTCCTCTCTGCTCGCGTTGTCGCCGGTTACAATTCCAGCATCTCTTTATTATGAAATTTCTGGAGTTGTTATGACTGCACATATTAATGCCCGGCTCGGTGATTTTGCTTCAACTGTTATTATGCCCGGGGATCCATTACGCGCTAAATTTATTGCGGAAAACTATCTGCAGGATTATCAGGAGGTGACCAATGTTCGCAACATGCTGGGATATACCGGTTTTTATTCCGGACAGCGTGTATCGATAATGGGGCACGGTATGGGAATACCGTCAATGACGCTTTATGCCCATGAGCTGGTTAATGATTATGGCGTTAAGCGAATCATCCGCGTAGGCAGCCTGGGGGCGACGCAACATCATGTTAAAATGCGCGATATAATATTGGCGGTTGCTGCCGGGACTGACTCTGTCACGAATCTGAAACGCAGCTCTGGATATTCAATGGCGACATCTGCGGATTTTAAACTATTACATCAGGCATGGTTAGTTGCGCAAAAAAATGGCGTCGATGTCAAAGTGGGCAACGTATTTAGTGGCGATCTTTATTACGACCCGGATGAAAATCTGATCCCTGCATTAGAGGCGTTTGGGGTACTGGGGATTGATATGGAAGTGGCCGGGCTTTATGCCTTAGCCCATCAGTTCGGAATTGAAGCCCTTGCTATTTTAACGGTCTCCGATCATTGCCTGACCGGCGAGGAAACCACGGCGGAAGAGCGACAGCTAACGTTCAATAACATGATTGAGCTGGCTCTGAATACGGCTATGACGGCTTAGCTTTCGTTCATTAACTCCTGCAGGGATGTGTTATATGAAAAATAAACTCTCACTGACCTTAATTAGTTTTCTGGCCAATTTTATTATGGCCGGGTTTGCCAGTCAGTTTGGCATGCTGATTGAACCCATTGCACAGCATTATCATGCGGATATCAACGCGGTTGCGTCTATTTTTTCTTTACTCAACGGTGGCGCATTAGCAGGGACGATTGCGGCTTTTTTCCTTATTGAAAAAGTCGGCGTAAAACGCATGACGCTGATTATCTACGCCGTGGTGTTCCTGTGCGCGCTCTTGATGCATATGAGCAGCGGTTTATGGCCGGTGATGGTGGCGATGACCCTGGTGGGGCTCTGCGGCGGCATTGGCCTGTGCGTAGCGGGTACCATCGTGGTCTCCGTTTGGCAGGACCGTATCCAGAGCACGATGCTGGTCGTCCAGGATGCCACCTTTAACGTGGCGGGCGTGGTCTTCCCGCTGATCACCACCTATGCACTGACCCACAATATGTCATGGAGCTACAGTTACCTGAGCGTGGGGATGGTGGCGCTTGTCACCCTCGGCATTGTGGCTCTGACCCGCTTTAGCGCCTGTGAAGCGACGCCCTCAGCGGAACAGCCTGATACGGTTAAGTCCGAGTGGAACCCTGGGATTATCAGCGGCGGGATTGGCCTGTTTCTCGGTATGCTGGCACTCTATACCTTCCTGACCTGGGCGCCGCTGTTTGTGAAAAACAAATTTGGTATTCCCTTTGAAGAGGCTGGAAATATCATCACTCAATATTGGGGAGCTGCGCTGGTGGGCGCATTAGTGTCAACCGTTATCGTTGCCCGGGTCAGGATACATTATTTCTTGCTAAGCATTATTTTACTGGCCTGTGTTATTACGACGATTATTGTCACTAAGCAAACAATCTCTGGATTAGATTATCTGGCTTACAGCTATGGTTTTGTATGTGCAGCGCTTTACAACTCGTTTATTGCCTATGGCGTATCCTTTGTTAAACGCGCCAGCAGTCAGAATGTATCATATATTTTAATCAGCGGAAGCGCGGGAGCCATGTTCAGCCCGGCGATCAGTGCGTTAATGGAAAAAACGATGGGCCTGCAGAAAATTATGTATGCCATACCCGTTTTATATTTGATTATCTTTATTATGCTGATTGCCACTCTTAAATTAAAACGTAAATCAGTACAGTAAACGCATCTCTCTTTTCAATTTAATCTGTTGACATTGCTCCATTTGGCGAGCGATGAGCTTCAGGCTTTATCTAAGGAATGGAATATGTTTAATGTCAAAAAAACGATATTGGCAATGGTCGTTAGCGTTGGCTGTTCGCAGGCAATAGCCGCAGACTATCGCGACGGAAATACCAGGAAAAATGATTTTAGCTGGATGCAAATGAATTTAATGCAGAGCGTTGATGCCAAAGTTCCATATGGAATTCGTAACGACACTTATCTTGAACTGGAGTTCGGTGCGCGCTCGGGTATTGTCGATCTTTACGGCTACGTTGATATTTTTGATGTGTTTGACAGCAAACACGACGATCGCCATGGTGGGGATAATTTTTTTGCTAAGCTATCACCGCGTTTTTCGCTGGATGCTCTTTTCAATACAGATTTATCCGTCGGCCCGTTCAACGAGTTTTATATCGCAACGGTCAATAACATAGGCGATCGCGAGCTCTTTGAGCACTATGTTGGGCTTGGGACGGATGTAACCGTACCCTGGTTCGGCATGGTCGGTATGAACATCTATGCTCACTATGTGCGGGAAAACTATGGCGCGGAAAACGAAGGCAAGTGGGACGGGTATATGTTCTCCACGAACTGGTCAACACCCTTTTACCGGTTTTCCAATGGCAGTCATTTAAATTACCAGGGGTATTTCGATTATCAATTTGCTGCCAATAAAAATAGCGATCGGTCGCTTTACAGTAACAATGCGATTGAATGGTATAACGGGATCTACTGGCACACGGAAAACTATGCGGTAGGCTACGGCTTAAAATATTTCCGCAATATGGCGTTGATGCAAAACCACGGCGGCGCAGGCCGCACAACCGGCCTCGGGCACTACTTTAGTCTCACCTGGAAGTTTTAATTGGATATGAATGGCGCGCCGCCACCGGCGCGTCATTCAGCAATATCGTTGCCGAGAAACTTCCGCAATCCATCAAGATCCTGAATTGCAATGCCTTGTTTAGTTCGTACTACCAGTCCGGCATCAATCAGCGCTTTAACCGCGCGGCGATAAACGCGGTCGGTGGTGCCGAATCTTTCCGCTTCCTGATAATTCTTACTGAATCCATCCATTGGCTGTTTGTTCAGGTGCTGCCGGTAGAGGTCATAGGCAACATTATGAACGATGGGGTAGAGCATGCGATGCAAGAAGATTTCCAGCATATCCTGGTAGTCTACCGCCATGGCGCTGGCAAAAAATATCGCCAGTTTAGGGTGTTGATTCAATGCTTCTTCGAGCCGCTCGCAGCTGCATACCGCAACGGTAAGTGGCTCCTCCGCTACGATATCCAGCTGACAGCGATAGCCTGTGAAAAACTCCATTTCACCAAAGAGTTGCTCATCGCATTCCATCGCACCCAGCTGGAAGCGGCGGCCGTTTTCCGCGCTGTAACGCAGAGATATTCTGCCCGATTCGACCATGATTAAGCGGTCAACAACCTGCCCCTGATGATAAAGATGCTCATTTTCGGCAATAAGCTGTTTATCTGAGAGTAGCTCGCGAAACGTTCTCTCAATAAATGCATCATCCTGTTGCCAAATGCTATGAAAACGACCTTTGGTGAGTGGTTTAAGCTGCATATTTTGCTATCTGCGAAGAAGCGAATCCCTGCTTTTGGATGATATTAGTAGAGGCTGATGACATGACGTTAATGGTGCATTCTACTCAATCGCCGTGTTAAAAAATATCAGTAACTGGATGTCGCGCCTGCGCTGCAGAGAGAGCATCCTGGAAGTGGATTGACACGCTATCCATGCGATTGAGCTTCGTCTCGGGTGCAGCCGCAGCTAAAACAGCATTTTGCCAGGACA
Source organism: Klebsiella sp. GW_Kp182 (assembly GCF_040062275.1). Classification (NCBI taxonomy): domain Bacteria; kingdom Pseudomonadati; phylum Pseudomonadota; class Gammaproteobacteria; order Enterobacterales; family Enterobacteriaceae; genus Klebsiella; species Klebsiella sp. GW_Kp182. Next base: position 152,372 of record NZ_JBEAFQ010000012.1, read on the forward strand.
CCGGGGCACGCCGGAAGAAAAACGCTGAATGGTACGCTCGTTTTCCTGGCCTCAGGCGCCGGTTTCATTTTTTATTCGCCTGTTAATGTATTCCACGGCCTGAGAGACATCCATAATCCCATTTATCGCGTTCGTCACGCCCTGGCCGATAATAATTTCTGCCTGGCGCAGGTTGAAGGGCTTACCCTGCGTACCCTGCGACTCTCTTATCCCGACCATGCCCTTTTCATTCAATAAATTAAACCATGGATAGAGGTTCAGGACGTTCTGATCGTGACAAACCCCTGACCAGGCACAGTTTCCTCCGAGCAGAACCAGATGACGCGCAATTTCATCGGAATAAAGCCAGTTGAAGAACTGCTCAACCTGCTTTTTCTTTTTGCTGTAGCGGGACATCCCAATGGATCCCCCTCCCAACTGTGGAAGCTGTCCCGGGACTGAAGCATAGCCGATAGTGGGAGCGATAGGGCTATGCGCGACGTCGTTGAACAAATTGAGATACATGATCAACATGGCGAGGTTGCCGCGCTCAAACTGCTTAACGGCGTCACTCCACCATTCTCCTGAGAGATTCACGGCGACGGAGAGCTGTTGCAGGTATTGTTCAAGCGCCGTAGCGGCAAGCGAAGTCTCCAGGTGAACTGGTTCGCCTTCGCGAACCAGACGTCCGCCGAGCGCGTAGTAACGCAGCAGATATTCCGTGGCGATAAGCCCTGAGCTGCCTAAGGTCACCGCCGTGCCCATCGGGCGCAGCCTGTTATCCGGCTGATGCTGGCGACTGAAGAAAGCCGCTAACTCATCAAATTGCGCAAAGTTTTCGGGTAGGGTTAACTCTTTGCCCGTCGTTTCGTAGAACATCCGTTTTATCGTCGCATCTTCAAAGAGATCGCGTCGGTAAAACAGGAGCTGCATACTGGCATCAAAGGGGATGGCCCACGCGGTGCCATTCACCATGCTGAAGTGCTGTTGAATCTGGTCAGAAAAATGAGTCAGCAGCTGCGGCAGCGCAGGGGAAATCGACTCCAGCGGCAATAACGCTTTTTCTGCAAACCAGGGAAAACAGGCCATATCGATGCGCAGGAGATCGTAATAGGGATGCAGATGAAGATGGGAAAGAATTTCAAACACTTCATCATAAGGATAAACCGCAAGATTTACCTTGATACCGGTCTGACGATAAAAGTGAGGTAACAGTTTTTTCAGCGCATCGGTTGAGGGGCTGGGCAAAATTAACATATTCAGCGTCGCCTCAGTCTCAGGCGGCTGGACGGATTGGCCATCTAATGAAAATCCGCTATTTGTCAGAATTCGCTGCGTTACCTGTTTTTTAGGCTGGCGAATATGGGAAGCGATGGCGGTACCCAGGCGACCATAGTCCATCTGGTAGTTTGTGACGCCGTCGAAGGCTGCCGGAAGATTATCACTCAACTGCAGTATCTGCGGACAGGAGTGCGCGCTACCAAACCAGGCTGCCTGCGTCACGGCTCGCGTTTTATCACTATCCTGAGTGATGAAAATATCGGGGGGAACGCCGCGGAAAAAATCAAACGCTACGGTGTTAGACTCGCCCGCCTGCGAGGATAAAACGGTGAGCTTAGTCTGCGGACTTACTGTCCGGCAGGTCTCCTGTATCGCCTGAATAAAACATGCGCTATGAGCATATTCAAGTGGTTCGCAGAAGATACCGATATGGCCCGGCCGCTGCGCGAGCGCTCTTCTCGCAAGGTGTTCACCCGCAGTGACGTAATCGAGGCTGAAATAGTTGTCAGCTCCGGCAGGTTGCCGGTACGCAAAAAGGATCTGTTCCGCGGGCAGCTTAAGCATTTCATAATAAGGTTGGCTATTGCTCAGGCAGCTGACGGTAACAATGGTCTGGTAAGATTTTGCCGCCAGCGTTTGCAGAATCTCCAGTTCCAGGTTGGGCAGATCGTTGGTCAGGTAAAGATCCAGCGGTTCGCTTAATGATGGCTGACAGACCTGATGTAAGCCCCGGTAAAGCTGGTAATACTGCTCCGCATTAATGTCTGGCAGCAGTAGCGCCAACCCCTGGCTTTTACTGGCTCTTAACGATTGCGCCTGCGCATTTAACTGATAGCCCACTTCCTTAGCCGCTCGTTGAACCGCTTCAATCTTCTCAACGCTGACATTACCTCTGCCATTAAGTACGTTCGAGACAGTGCCGTGTGACACACCGGCTAGCTTTGCTACGTCTTTGATTGTTGGCATATTTTAATCCTTACCCTCATGCGTTGATGCTAGCACGGCACACCTCTGAAAACTATCGTTGCCGATGTTATTTGAACGTTACAAAATAAATTTGTGTGATTTATAGACATTAAAAATATTAATCTTTTTCGGCTTGAGACGAGTAACCATGTGATAAAGATTACAATTTGTTGAAATTTAAGATAAATACAATAAGTTTTTGAAGGTGATCACTTCTGGGATAAAAGATCATTGTTCCTGTTAAACGGCAGAATCATAATTGACACGTTCCAATTACGTTTGATTACATTTCTGATGATAAAAACAGCAACCTGTTAGTGATAAGAGGAAATCATGAAGATCCATTTTCTGGGAACGGCAGCGTCTGAAGGGATACCTAACCCGTTTTGCCGCTGCGAGCACTGTCAGCAAGCCCGTATACGTAAGGGAAAAGACATTCGGACACACTCTTCCGCGATTATTGATGATGAACTGTTGATTGACGTCGCACCGGAATTTAGCCAGCAGCTGCTGCGCGACGGCATGGACGCAACTGAAATCAGGTCGCTTCTGTTTACCCATACTCATCCCGATCATTTCAACGTCGGCGATCTTTTCAGCCGAATGGAGGGTTACGGATTTGAGATTACCCATCCGCTGAATATCTTTGGGAACGATCGTGCGATTAACGGCGCGGCAGAGGTTTTGCCGGGCTATAGCGCAGAGCGCTTTGCCTTTCATTGCCTGGTGCCCTTCGTCACCGTAGAAACCCGTGGTTATCGGATAACTCCGCTGCTGGCTAACCATGCTAAATGGGAGCTTTGTTATACCTGGTTTATCGAAAAAGAGGGCCAGTCAATATTTTACGGTCATGACTCTGGCTGGTTTCCTGAGCTCACCTGGCAGTGGCTGGAAGGGAAAAAAATCGATCTGGCCGTTCTGGAGTGTACCTACGGCTTTAATGGAGAAAATCGTACCAATAACCATATGAGTCTGGAAACGGTGTTCGCTGCCAGAGACAGACTGGCGGAACTGGGCTGCCTGAAGAAAACAAGTCAGCTTGTCGTCTCGCATATTTCACACAGCGGCGGTCTTCTGCACGATGAGCTAGTAGCAGCATGCGATAAAGAGAACATTCTTGTTGCCTGGGACGGGCTTAACCTGAGCATTAACCAATAAAGGATATGCAATATGGACCTTAATAAAACACCACGCCTGTTAATTATGATGTTCATACAGTATTTTATGCAGGGTGCCTGGAATATGACCATGGGGCTGGTATTAAGTACCTATGGAATGGCGACTATAATCGGCTCATCCTATGCCTTGCTCGGATTAGCGACAATTATTTCACCGTTATTTATTGGTATGGTGGCCGATCGCTTCTTTGCATCACAAAAGGTCATGGCGATCCTGCACTTAGTCAATGCTGGCGTTCTGCTGTTTGTTCCGCAATTTATTGAAGCACAAAATACCGGCATGACGCTGACCATGATTTTCCTCGTTGGTCTGCTGTTTTATCCGACAACTGCGCTGGCTAACAGTATCAGTTTTAGCCATATCAATGGGGTTAAATATTTCCCATTCATCCGCGTTTTTGGCACCTTCGGCTTTATGGCAATCGGCTTTATCATTGGTGAAATGGGATATTCCGGCAACACGGTTACCTGGTATATCGCGGCAGCTTCCGGCGTCGTCCTGGGCTTATATTGCTTCACATTGCCGAATACGCCGCCAAAAGCAAAAGGAAATGCTTTTGCGCTGCGCGATCTGTTATGTCTCGATGCTCTGGCACTCTTCAAAGATCGTAGCTTCAGCGTGCTGATGCTGAGTATCTTTGTCTTAATGATCCCCAAAACCGCATATTCCGCCTATATTCCGGTCTTTTTGAAAGCGCTGGGGTTCGATAATGCCGCATCAATGATGCAGATCGGGATTGCCTGCGAAGTGATTTTCATGTTCCTACTGTCGTTCTTCTTATTAAAAGCCGGCTTTAAAATCACGCTGATGCTGGGGGCCGTTTGCTGGATCATCCGCACGCTGTTGTTTGCTCATGCCTCGCTGGATGCCAACATGATGTTTGTGCTGATTGGCCTGATGTTACAGGGATTCTGCTGGGACTTTTTCTTTACCGTCGGCGATATTTATGTTGACCGCAAAGCCGCGCCAGAGATCAAAGCGCAGGCGCAAAGCTTGAGGTTTATCGTCTCCAACGGCGTCGGGCTGCTGTTTGCTTCTACCGTTTGCGGGCAGATTTTTAACAGTACCGTGACAGAGCAAGGGCCGGAAGCGTTACCGCAATGGGAAACATTCTGGTTAGTTTCTGCCGGTGTGGCCGCGGTAGTGAGCGTCTTCTTCCTGATTTTCTTTCGCGACGATCTGTCAAAACGCAAAACGGATCTTGCATTGAAGAAAGCGAATTCCTGATTGATAACGGATCTTTCATTAAGGTAATAATATGAATAATCTGGCCGCCACGATCGTCGATCACGGATGGTTTCCGTTATTGACCATCGTCAAAATCAGCATTGCGTTTATTCTGGGAGGCATCATTGGCCTGGAAAGAGAATCGAAAGGGAAACCTGTCGGATTCAAAACCTGCGTCATTTTGTCTGTCGCCAGCTGTGTGTTAACCATCGTTTCAATACAGTCGGCGGAATACTATGCTGAAATTTCGATGAACATTCGTAGCGATCCGATGCGCCTGGCGGCCCAGATTATCAGCGGCGTCGGTTTTCTGGGGGCGGGAGTGATTCTGCATCGACACGACGATGCTATTTCAGGCCTGACGACGGCGGCCATTGTCTGGGCATCTGCCGGGGTTGGAATTACCTGCGGCGCCGGTTTTTATTTTCATGCTTTTTTCGCCACGGGTTTGTTCTTATTGGCGATAAAATTAAGCCCGTTCATTATATTCCTGCAAACTAAAAATCAGTTCCCTGGAAAAGTGAAAGTACGGGTGGTTCTTGATGAACGAGGGGCCCTTGAAAAGCTGATAAGCCGTATTCATCAGCAAAAAAATATTATCGAGAATATTACGATTAGAGACCTTAAAAAGGGAAAGATTGAGGTTAATTTGAAAATGGTTATTCGCCAGAAAATGACCTTACCTGACTTATACCACGATCTGTCTCATGTTGAGCATGTCTGCGCGCTCGCTCTTGAACACTAAGCTGGCGAGCACATTTGGGATGTAATGGAATTATATCGTCCGGGGAACGCTGAATACGCCGGTTATGACCTGCGTCTTTACTTTGGACCACTGAGCGACAGATATCTGTCGAGGCCAGAAGCGCTGATAAAACCCGGCGACTTACGCCGCCGGGAACGCCATTACTTCATTGCCCCCTCAAGGATAAGTTTGTCCTTTTCTCCGCGGGTGATGCTCTGCTGATGCAGACTGTCAGCGAGCGTCACGTCATTGACGGCGAAAAAAGCCCAGGCCTGCGGCGTATTGGCGAACGTCACCTCATCAAACCGACTGTCGTGCAGGAAGGAGATACTGGTCGCTTTGGTGTTACGGAAGCTGACGTTGGAAAAACGCAGATTCTGGTGATAGGCATCGCGAGAATAGGTCAGCCCAAATGATTCTGCCATTTCGGCTACCGTCATGCCGTCAATCAGGATGCTGTGCTTAGCCGAAGTACCATCGACGGTGACGTCCTGTACCTGAACGTCGCGGAACTGAGCGGGCTCGTCGGCAGGGGTCGTATCATTCACGTCGGCACTGTATTTGATAGTAAAAACGAACGGCTCTTTGGCGATATCTTTCATCGCATTATGACGGAACAACACATCCCGCACCCCGCCGCCATAGTAGGGGCGGCTTTTCATGCGCAGGCCGACATCGGTCATATACATGACGTTATCCTCGGCGCGGACTTTTTCGATCCACGCGCCGGTGTGGCTACCGGTCACCACGGCGCCGTGGCCTTTGCGGAAATAGTTATTAAAGATCCACGCCCCGCTTTGCGGCTGTTGATGAAACGTTTTCGCGCCTTTACCAAACCCGGCGGCGAAATTGACGCAATCATCCCCGGTATCAAAGAAGTTGTTGAAAACCAGCGCATTCTGGCTATTGCCGAACTCGACGCCGTCGGCGTTATTGCCGTCAAAGGTCTGGTGGACCAGCCCATTCAGGGTGATATTTTTTGACTCCAGCACCATCACGCCGTGGAACGCGGGGTTGCGGATCGTCAGCCCGGCAAGGTAGAGGTTCTGCACGCCGCGCAGGGTCATCAGGCTGGAGCGGCGGTTCTTATAGGCGCTATTGCTTTCAATCCCTTCCGCAATGGCCGCTTCGGTCTGATACTTTGCCAGAATGCCGTCCGCGCTGACTTTTGCCGCATTGCTGGCCCGGTACTGCGGCAGCGCGTTCCCCATTTCGTCGATGATGGTGGCCTCGCCGCCGCTTTTGACGCCCCGGGTCCAGCCGTTGCCGTCAATCGTGCCTTGACCGACGATGCGAATATTGCGAAACGTCCCGGCCGGAGATTCGCCCTTATCGTCCGCTTCCAGCACGTTAATTAATGACGGCGGGCGACGGGGCTGCGGATGATCGCTGTAGGGATAGAGAGAGTAGCCTTTTTCCAGCGGATACTGGGCCGGATCGTCCGAACCCAGCAGGGTGGCGCCAGCGGCAATCTCCAGGGTCATATCGCTGTGCAGGAAGAGCGCGCCGGTTTTGAATTCGCCGTCGGAAATCATCACCTTACAGCCCTGAGGATAGTGCGCGACGGTGCAGCTATCGATCGCCTGCTGCAGCGCCTGGGTATTCAGCGTTGTGCCGTCACCCTTCGCGCCGAACGTGCTGGCTTTGATGATGTGCGGCGTTTTGCCGGTCCGCGCTTTAATCACCGCGCTATCCGGCGACTCTTTGCCATTGGCGTAGACCGCACGTACCGTAAATGCGTACTCCGTATCCGGCTCCAGGTGAGTGACCGTAAAGGTACGCAAATCGATTGGCTGCTGCCAGCCGTCGCTGGCAATCCGCTGATAGAAGTTATCAATATAGGGCTTTGCCGGGGAGAAATGGTTTTGATTTTCACGCGCCTGACCCAGCCGCTGGCCTTGACGATAGACGGCGTAGTCCACCACCTGCTCGGTTTCCGACTCCGGTTTTTCCCAGACCAGCACCAGGCTGTTTTCATCGGCAGAAAGCGCGGGAACGAAGACATTCTGCGGCGCGGAGGCGGGCGCATCCTGCTGATTGTCGCGGGGGCCGCCGCTGTCATTACAGCCGCCCGCGAGGCCAGCCAGCGCGATAGCCAGCGCCAGCATACTGCGTGAAGGTCCAAAGGTATTGCGCATAAATTTCCCTTAATGTCATATCGCCTGTAAAAAACAAAATACAAATTCATTTAAAATAAAATGACATTTTATGTTTATGGCAAAAAATAAACGCGAGTCAGTTCAATCTTTCAGCAGGTGAAAAATAAAGCGTTGTTGGATAAGAAAAGGCGGCCAGGGCGTTAACCTCCGGCCTGCTTTCTCTTTACGGCGCGGAATATTGAATACGATAGCCGTGCGAGGTCGGTACGATATGCGCAAATCCCGACCCGCCAAGGTGCATACCGGCAATCAGCAGGTTTTCGCTGGCGGCCTGGGCGAGGATCGCTTCCCGCGTCGCTCTGGCCTGCGCGGGATCGCAATCAAAAGCAACGGCGGCGGCGGGTCGTGCGGTCTGAACATGCGGAAAATGGACGATGTCGCCCCAGATCAGCAGGCTTTGCGCCGCGGCGTCGATGCGAAACCCGCTATGGCCTGGCGTGTGCCCGGGTAGCCATAGCGGGCGGATACCCGCGACGGCCTCGCGCTCATCCAGAAAACCGAGGCTGCGGGAATAGGCGTCCAGGGTGCGGCGGGCGAGCGTGAAGTTGCGCTGCCCCCGCGCATTGGCCCGGTTTAGCATGGCGTCGTCCTGCCAGTATTCGGCTTCCAGAGGGTGCAGATAAAGACGGGCGTGGCGATAGCGCGGCGCGCCGTTGGCATCCAGCAGGCCGCCGATATGATCCGGGTGAGCGTGGGTCAGCAGGACAGTATCCACGTCGTCTGGCGCACTCCCCGCCGCTCGCAGGCTGGTTTCCAGCACGCCGCCTCCCGTACCCGCGTCGACCAGAATCGTTCTTCCCCGACCGCGAATAAGATAGCCGCTAATGTCGATATTGCCGGGGTCGATGACGCCCGCGCTGCGCTGAATGTCTGCGGCATCGTCGATATTAATACCCGACAGCAGCGCCAGGCCAGCGGCCATGCTGCCGTCGCTGAGGGGCGCCACCTGAAAATCGCCAATCTGGCGGGAGAGAAAAGCGGGTTTGTGCATATCAACCTCTTAGCGTGATGGGGACTGTATTTCAGTCGGGCTTTGCAACTGACCGGCCATGGGCTCATAAATTGAGACGTTTTCCCGTCCCGCCAGCAGCATGGCTTCCCGGCGCGGCAGAACGTACGCCACGCGCTGCGGCGGGTTGTTATCCAGCCCGGCGGCCGAAAGTTTTGTTGGCGGATATCCCGGTTCCGACTCAATGACGTCCAGCGGCTCGGGGCTCAGTAGCAAAACATCCCCCTCAGCGACGGCAGGAAAGACGCCGCCGTAGCGATACAGGTTTCGCCGCCAGTCGCGAATATGCGCCTGCCAGCGGGAAAAGCTGCCGCCGCCTTTCTGGCGATACGCTTCACTGGCGAGCGTATCGCCATGCTCGATGGTATGAATAGCAAGATAGACCGGGCAGCCGGAGGAGAGCGCCCTGAAGCGCTGCGAGGCGCGGAATCCGCTGACGGACACCAGCGCAGGCAGCTTGTCCTCGCTGTAAAACCTGTTCCAGCCGGCTTCGCTTTGCGGGTCGGCGTAGCTGCACTCAACGATATATAACATGGGCTGACCTCTGCATGATGGAATGATGTTATTGACGTTTGATCATGCTACGTTGGGCATTAAGCGCTATAAAACGATATTATTTCACCACTCAATGACATTTCGTCATTGATAAACTTTCAGCAGAGGCGGCGTTCGTGCGAAAAAAACTCCCCAGCAGTACCTCGCTGCAGGCCTTTGAGGCTGCCGCCAGGCACGGTAACTTTGCCCGCGCGGCGGAAGAGCTGTCGCTTACCGAAGGCGCGATCAGCCGGCAAATCGCCCGCCTGGAATCGCTGTTAAACTGCAAGCTGTTTGAACGGACGGGGAGCCGGGTGCGGCTGAACCCCAACGGCGCGCGCTATGCCCACCATGTCCGCGAGACGCTGGAACGTCTTGAGCGAGATACGCAGTATCTGATGGGGGCTGCGGACGGCAGCCGAAGCCTGGAAATCGCCGCGCCGCCGACCTTTGCCAGCCGCTGGCTCATTCCCCGACTGGGGGATTTTCAGCGCCGGAATCCGGATATCACCCTGAATATCGCGGTCAGAACCGACCCGTTTATCCTCACCGGCAGCGGTTTTGACGCGGCGGTTCATTTCGAGCATCCCGCATGGGCAGGAATGCGCTTGCGGTTTCTGTTTGAAGAGAGACTGGTGCCGGTATGCCACGCCGGGCTACTTACGGGGGAAGATCTCGCCAGCCAGCTGAACGCGCTGCCGCGTATTCATCGACGGCAGAATCCTGACGCCTGGCAGCGCTATGCTGAAGAGTGCGGGATCGCGCTGGATAATCCGGCGCAGGGGGTGCGCTACGATCTGCATGAGATGGCGATAGCCGCCGCGCTGGCCGGGCAGGGCGTTGCGCTGGTACCGCACGTGTACGTTGAAAAAGCGCTCGAAAACGGGACGCTGGCTGCGCCCTGGCCGCAGGCCCGCAGCCTGAGCAAGCGCTTTTGCCTGGTGAGGCCGCTGGAAAACGGCGTCAACGAATCGGCGCTACAGGCGTTTGAACAGTGGTTACTGGCGCAATAAGGCCCGGGCGCGGGCCGTAGACGCGTTAAGCGCAGCCTCAGGCGTGGGATAAAAGCGGGAACATCAGCTTATTCTCTTTGAAGATATTTTCTTTTTGTCCGTAGATAAACAGAATATCTTCGCCTTCGATTTTCTCATACTCGCCGGTCCGATTCTCTTTGGGGGTAAAGCCGAGGATAGCCTGGTACGTATTTTCATCGGCGAGCTCGTTAATAATGGCCGACAGGGAGCGTCCGCTGTCGCAGAAAATATCAAAACAGATCAGCGCCGGACCGTTTTGCATCGCAATCGCGATGGCCTGGTTTTTGTCGGAATAATAGACGAAGTGCTTCATAAAGGCGGAGCAGTAGAACATCAATAAACCGAAGTTATCCTGTACCCGCAGCTGTGAAAACGGATTCGATTTTTGATAGTACCGCTGTAATCGCGCAACCTCTTCCGGCTGGTCCATATCAAGCTTGCGGAAGTCGCCCGCTGCCGGTACCACCGGCATAATATATTGATGCTCGGCGGTGCGCTCGAAGCCAAATTTCGGATAAAAATCAACGGTTGTCGGGTTAGCAAACAGGAAAAAGGCGTCGGCCTTATCCTGCCAGTCCGTCAGAATCTCCCTGACGAGCTGCCCGGCAAGGCCCTTATCACGATGATCGATATCGGTCATCACGGTGCCGATTTGAATATAGCGGCGGGGTTCACCCTGCCAGATCAGATCGATAATATTGGCGGAGGCGTTAGCAATCACTTTATTGTTGCTCACCAGGGCGTAGGGAATATAGGCGTCGGTCCAGTACCCTTTGCGGTACCACTCTTTAAAGGAGAGATCGAAGGTTTTAATCGCCAGGTCAATGAAGCTATTTCTTAACACGTCATTGTGCACAATTTGCTTATCTAATTTGTAGTTCATCGTCGACATTCCTTACGCTGCGGGTGAGGCACTGTTTTCGGCCATCTGTTCGGCGGTCCGATCTCTGTCGGGCGAGCTAAAAATAGCATATCCCCACGGATGGGCGACGATTGTCGCGCCTAAGCTTTGCTCAGGTCACACATTCGGGAAAAATAGGGCTAAAAATGGCGCGCTTTCGTCGCCCCAGGGAACATCGCCCTCAGGCAAAAGACGCCTTTAGCAAATGAAAGTTTGCCAGTCATCAAAAACGAAGAGGAATATATTGCGTTCATGGTCATGACCCCTATCATTAATAGGTAGGGTAAATGTGGTATCATCGCGCCTTTCCCTTTTCGTCCTGGGGCTCTTTTTTATGCAACAACCTGTTGTTCGCGTTGGAGAATGGCTGGTTACTCCCTCTGTTAACCAAATTAGCCGCAAGGGGCGTCAGCTAACTCTCGAACCGCGCTTAATCGATCTTCTGGTTTTCTTCGCCCGTCATCCCGGCGAAGTACTCAGTCGGGATGAGCTCATCGATAATGTCTGGACCCGCAACGTTGTCACCAGTCACGTCGTCACGCAAAGCGTTTCCGAGCTACGTAAGTCGCTGAAAGATGGCGACGATGGCAGCCTTGAATATATCGCTACCGTACCCAAACGCGGCTATAAGCTGACGGTGCCGGTGATCTGGTGTACCGAAGAGGGGGAGGAGCCGACGCCGGTTATTCCCGCAGAAACGCAGACGGTCGGGTTTGAGGCGCCGTTGACCTCCCCGCAGCCCGATGCGGCTGCGCCAGACAGCACACCGGTGGCGAAGCCGGAAAAACGTAAGCGGCTGACCACGTTTATCGTCTGGGGTCTGTTCCTGCTGGCCCTCGCGAGCTGCGTGGCGCTGGTGGCCCTGTCAACCCTGCAGTCGCGCCCGCCGGTCACGAAAACCCGGCTGCTGCTTAACCCGCGTGATGTCGATATTCACCTGCTCAGCGGCAACACCTGCAACAACTGGTCATCGCAGCACTCCTATGCCATCGGTCTGGGGAGCCTGATTACCACCTCGCTGAACACCTTCTCCACCTTTATGGTGCACGACAAAACCAACTACAACATCAATGAGCCGAGCAGTTCCGGTAAAACCCTGACCATTGAGTTCGTCAACCAGCGGCACTATCGCGCACAGCAGTGCTTCATGTCGGTGAAGGTGGTGGATAACGCCGACGGCTCGACCATGATGGATAAGCGTTACTTTGTCACCAGCGACAACCAGCTTTCGATTCAGAACGACCTGCTGAGCAGCCTCTCTGAGGCGCTGAAGCAGCCGTGGCCGGCGCGGATGCAGGAGATGTTAAAGCAGTATCAGCCGTCGCAAAGTATCGCGCTTACCCATTTCTATCAGGCGCATCAGCTATTAATGAACGGAGACGTTGATTCGCTGGGCAAAGCCAGTAGCCTGCTTGCCGACGTGAATAAGCAGTCGCCGGACTTTACCTATGCGTGGGCGGAAAAAGCGCTGGTTGACGTATTGCGTCATTCTCAGCAGCCGCTGGATGAGAAACAGCTCGCCGATCTGTACAGCGAAATAACCCGGGTGGGTAATATGCCGGGGATTAAAGATATGGCAATATTTTATCAGATTAAAACGGTGGATATGCTGGGCAAAGGAAAAGTGGATGAAGCCTATGACGCGATTAATGCCGGGATTGATCTGGAAATGTCGTGGATGAATTATGTGCTGCTGGGCAAAGTCTACGAAATGAAAGGGCAGAACCGGGAAGCTGCCGATGCCTACCTGACGGCGTTTAATTTACGCCCGGGTGAGAATACATTTTACTGGATTGAAAACGCCGTATTCCAGACCTCCGTGACCCGCGTGGTTCCGTATCTCGATAACTTCCTCGCTTCAGAATAAGTAAACCCTCATCATGGTCATGGTTTTGGCCGTGGTGAGGTTAAAATTATGTTTCTCATGAGCCACCGGGTTGTTATTTTTTATAACCTCTCCGGTTCCGCATGTAACACTTTTTCAACATGAAGTTGACCTTATAACCTAATGAAAAATATCTAAATTTACCTTTTCCTGATATCAACATGTCATCCTGATATGTTGCGCGAAAAAGGTCAAAATATCATTTGTCTGATGTTTGCAGTTATTTCACTTTATCTTTAGGACTTATCTCGTACTAATCCGTAATCTTGTTGGCAGTTGGTCGGGTCAATAAAAGGTTCATCATCATGATCTGTACCTCCCAAATAAACTTAGGAGAAAAGCAAACATGAGTTCTGCCAAGAAGATCGGGCTATTTGCCTGTACCGGCGTAGTCGCCGGTAATATGATGGGGAGCGGTATTGCATTATTACCTGCAAACCTCGCTAGCATCGGTGGTATTGCCATCTGGGGTTGGGTGATTTCTATTATTGGCGCAATGTCTCTGGCTTATGTTTATGCCCGGCTGGCGACCAAGAATCCGCAGCAGGGTGGCCCAATTGCCTACGCCGGTGAAATATCCCCAGCGTTCGGTTTCCAGACCGGCGTGCTTTATTATCACGCCAACTGGATCGGTAACCTGGCAATCGGTATTACCGCCGTCTCTTATTTATCAACATTCTTCCCAATTTTAAATAACCCGGTGCCGGCAGGTATTGCCTGTATCGCCATCGTATGGATCTTCACCTTCGTGAATATGCTCGGCGGGACCTGGGTTAGCCGCCTGACAACAATTGGCCTGGTACTGGTACTTATTCCTGTGGTCATGACCGCGGTGGTCGGCTGGCACTGGTTTGATGCCGCAACCTATCAGGCAAACTGGAACACCTCCAGCACCACTGACAGCCACGCGGTAATCAAAAGTATCCTGCTCTGCCTGTGGGCCTTTGTCGGGGTAGAATCTGCCGCCGTGAGTACCGGGATGGTGAAAAACCCGAAACGCACCGTGCCGCTGGCCACCATGCTGGGCACCGCGATGGCCGGTATCGTCTACATCGCCGCGACCCAGGTGATTGCGGGTATGTATCCTGCCTCTCAGATGGCCGCATCCGGTGCGCCGTTTGCAGTGAGCGCCTCCACCATTCTCGGCGGCTGGGCTGCGCCGATGGTTTCCGCCTTCACCGCCTTTGCCTGCCTGACTTCGCTGGGTTCGTGGATGATGCTGGTGGGTCAGGCTGGCGTACGTGCCGCCAATGACGGTAACTTCCCGAAAGTGTATGGCGAACTCGACAGCAACGGTATTCCGAAAAAAGGCCTGCTGCTGGCCGCGGTGAAAATGACCGCGCTGATGGTGCTGATTACCCTGATGAACTCCACCGGCGGCAAAGCGTCTGACCTGTTCGGTGAGCTGACCGGTATCGCGGTACTGCTGACCATGCTGCCTTACTTCTACTCCTGCGTTGACCTGATTCGCTTCGAAGGCATCAATGTACGCAACTTCGTCAGCCTGATTTGCTCCGTACTCGGCTGCGCGTTCTGCTTCATCGCCCTGATGGGGGCAAGCTCCTTCGAACTGGCCGGTACCTTTATCGTCAGCCTGATTATCCTGATGTTCTACGGTCGCAAAATGCACCAGCGCCAGAACAACGACAACTCCGCTGATAGCAGCACCGCCAGCGCGCATTAATCAGCAACCCTATTCCTGAGGCTCCTTCCATCACCTGTCACGACGTGGCGGGAGGGGCTTTCTTTATCTGGAGATTTGACTATGAACGTTATCGCAATCATGAATCACATGGGTGTCTACTTCAAAGAAGAACCCATCCGTGAACTGCATCGCGCCCTCGAACGCCTGGACTTCCGTATTGTCTACCCGAACGACCGTGAAGACTTATTAAAACTTATCGAAAACAATGCGCGTCTGTGCGGCGTGATCTTCGACTGGGATAAATACAATCTCGAACTGTGCGAAGACATCAGCAAAATGAACGAATACATGCCGCTGTACGCCTTTGCGAACACTTACTCAACGCTGGACGTGAGCCTCAACGATCTGCGGATGCAGGTTCGCTTCTTCGAATATGCGCTGGGCGCAGCGGAAGATATTGCCAACAAAATCAAACAGAATACCGACGAGTATATCGACACCATTCTGCCGCCGCTGACCAAAGCGCTGTTTAAATACGTGCGTGAAGGCAAATACACCTTCTGTACCCCAGGCCATATGGGCGGTACCGCGTTCCAGAAAAGCCCGGTCGGCAGCATCTTCTACGATTTCTTTGGTTCCAATACCATGAAATCCGATATCTCGATTTCGGTTTCTGAACTCGGTTCTCTGCTGGACCACAGCGGCCCGCACAAAGAAGCGGAAGAGTACATCGCCCGCGTCTTCAACGCGGAACGCAGCTACATGGTGACCAACGGGACCTCTACCGCCAACAAAATTGTCGGCATGTATTCCGCCCCGGCCGGTAGCACCGTGCTGATTGACCGTAACTGCCATAAATCGCTGACCCATCTGATGATGATGAGCGACATTACGCCAATCTACTTCCGCCCGACCCGCAACGCCTACGGTATCCTCGGCGGTATCCCGCAGAGCGAATTCCAGCATGCGACCATCGCGAAGCGCGTGAAAGAAACCCCGAACGCGACCTGGCCGGTGCACGCGGTTATCACCAACTCCACCTATGACGGTCTGCTGTACAACACGGACTACATCAAGAAAACCCTGGATGTGAAATCCATCCACTTTGACTCCGCGTGGGTGCCTTACACCAACTTCTCGCCGATTTATGAAGGCAAATGCGGGATGAGCGGCGGCCGCGTCGAAGGGAAAGTGATTTACGAAACCCAGTCCACGCACAAACTGCTGGCGGCGTTCTCTCAGGCTTCGATGATTCACGTTAAAGGCGACGTGAACGAAGAAACCTTTAACGAAGCCTACATGATGCACACCACCACTTCTCCGCACTACGGCGTGGTGGCCTCGACGGAAACCGCGGCGGCGATGATGAAAGGCAACGCCGGTAAGCGCCTGATTGACGGTTCTATCGAACGTTCAATCAAGTTCCGTAAAGAGATCAAACGCCTGAAAGGCGAGTCCGACGGCTGGTTCTTCGACGTCTGGCAGCCGGAACATATCGATGGCCCTGAATGCTGGCCGCTGCGCTCCGACAGCGCGTGGCACGGTTTCAAAAACATCGATAACGAGCACATGTATCTCGACCCGATTAAAGTCACGCTGCTGACTCCGGGGATGAAGAAAGACGGCACCATGGATGAGTTCGGTATTCCGGCGAGCATCGTGGCGAAGTATCTCGACGAGCACGGTATCGTGGTCGAAAAAACCGGTCCGTACAACCTGCTGTTCCTGTTCAGTATCGGTATCGACAAAACCAAAGCGCTGAGCCTGCTGCGTGCGCTGACCGATTTCAAACGCGCGTTCGACCTGAACCTGCGGGTGAAAAACATGCTGCCGTCGCTGTATCGTGAAGATCCGGAATTCTACGAAAACATGCGCGTTCAGGAACTGGCGCAGAACATTCACAAACTGATTGAGCACCACAACCTGCCGGACCTGATGTTCCGCGCGTTCGAAGTGCTGCCGACCATGATGATCACGCCGTACGCCGCGTTCCAGAAAGAGCTGCACGGTCAGACCGAAGAGGTGTATCTCGAAGAGATGGTGGGCCGCGTCAACGCCAATATGATCCTGCCGTATCCTCCGGGAGTGCCGCTGGTCATGCCGGGTGAAATGATCACCGAAGAGAGCCGTCCGGTGCTGGAGTTCCTGCAGATGCTGTGCGAAATCGGCGCCCACTATCCGGGCTTCGAAACCGATATCCACGGCGCCTATCGTCAGGCGGATGGTCGTTACACCGTTAAAGTGCTGAAAGAAGAAAATAACAAATAATCGATGCACAACAGGGAAGTGGCTTGCCACTTCCCTTTTTCACGCTGCAAGGAGAACACATGAAAACACCCTCACAGCCGCGCGCGATTTATTACATCGTTGCGATCCAAATCTGGGAATATTTCAGCTTTTACGGCATGCGTGCCTTACTCATCCTCTACCTCACCCATCAGCTCGGCTTTGATGACAGCCACGCTATCAGCCTGTTCAGCGCTTACGCTTCCCTCGTGTACGTCACTCCTATTCTCGGCGGCTGGCTTGCCGACCGCCTGCTCGGCAACCGCACGGCGGTGATTGCCGGCGCGCTGTTAATGACGCTTGGCCACGTGGTGCTGGGCGTGGAATCCGATTCCACCTGGAGCCTGTACCTCGCGCTGGCGATCATTATCTGCGGCTACGGCCTGTTCAAATCCAACATCAGCTGCCTGCTGGGCGAGCTCTACGCCGTTGACGACCCTCGCCGCGACGGCGGTTTTTCGCTGCTGTACGCCGCCGGTAACGTCGGCTCCATCGCCGCGCCTATCGCCTGCGGGCTGGCGGCGCAGTGGTACGGCTGGCATATCGGCTTTGCGCTGGCGGGAATCGGCATGTTTGTTGGCCTGATGATTTTCCTCAGCGGTAGCCGCTACTTCCGCCACGCGCGCGGCGTCGATAAACAGGCGCTGCGGGCGGTAAAGTTTGTGCTGCCGACCTGGGGCTGGCTGGTGGTGATGCTCTGCGTTGCGCCGGTGTTTTTCACGCTGCTGCTGGAGAATAACTGGTCCGGCTATCTGCTGGCGATCGTGTGCGTGTTCGCCGCCCAGATGGTGGCGCGCATTATGGTCAAATCGCCGGAGCATCGCCGCGCGCTGTGGCAGATCGTTCTGCTGATGCTGACCGGGACTCTGTTCTGGGTTCTGGCGCAGCAGGGCGGGAGTTCGATCAGCCTGTTCATCGACCACTTTGTTAACCGTCATCTGCTGAATATTGAGGTGCCGACCGCGCTGTTCCAGTCGGTTAACGCCGTGGCGGTGATGGCGGCTGGCGTCGTGCTGGCGTGGCTGATGCGGCCGGAAGGCGCGACCCGCTCGGCGCTGCGCGTGTGGCTGAAGTTCGCCTTTGGCCTGGTGCTGATGGGCTGCGGCTTTATGCTGCTGGCGCTTAATGCGCGCCACGGCGCGGCGGAAGGGCAGGCATCAATGGGCATGATGGTGGCCGGCCTGGCGCTGATGGGCTTTGCCGAACTATTTATCGACCCGGTAGCGATGGCGCAGATCACCCGCCTCAATATGCCCGGCGTCACCGGGGTACTGACCGGGATTTATATGCTGGCGACCGGCGCGGTAGCCAACTGGCTGGCGGGAGTGGTGGCGCAGCAGACCACCGAGTCGCAGATCAGCGATACGGCGATTGCCGCGTATCAGCACTTCTTTGCCCAGATGGGCGAATGGACGCTGGTCTGCGTGGCGGTGATTGTCGTCGTCGCCTTCGCCGCCGCGTTTAGCGTCGGCAAACGCCGCGCGGCCGCCGGTGAACTTCCCGGCGGCGGCGCCTAGCCCCGTCTGGCGACAGGTCCGGCATACCGGGGCTACAAAATCGTGCTGGCTGGTAGCCCGGCTAAGGCGTTTACGCCGCGAGCCGGGGATCGGTAACCCCAACAGTGGAGCGGCAAGCCGCTCCTTGCACCGTTTACTGAACAGGAGGAGGATATTCTGGCAGGCGCGGAAGCCGAAGATAAAAAACTGTTACTGAAGCGATGGCTGAGCGAAATCAGCCGGAATTGAAGCCAGGCTCCTTAAGATTGTTCTTTGGCGTCGACGCCGGAACAGGCCGCGCTGGAGAGTGACCTGGTTCAATTATCGAAGCAAGTTTGCAAGCAGGGTTATGAGGAACCAACATGTCTGAACAACAAGCACAAGGTGCCGATGAGGCAATTGACCTTAATAATGAACTGAAAACCCGTCGTGAAAAACTGGCCGCGCTGCGCGAGCAGGGCGTGGCGTTCCCGAATGATTTTCGCCGTGACCACACTTCTGACCAGCTCCATGCGGAATTTGATGGTAAGGAAAACGACGAGCTCACCTCTCTGAACGTCGAGGTCGCCGTGGCTGGCCGCATGATGACCCGCCGGATTATGGGGAAAGCCTCTTTCGTCACCTTACAGGACGTCGGCGGCCGCATTCAGCTGTACGTCGCGCGCGACGATCTGGCGGAAGGCGTCTACAACGAACAGTTTAAGAAATGGGATCTTGGCGACATCATCGCCGCCCGCGGTAAGCTGTTTAAAACCCAGACCGGCGAACTCTCCATTCACTGCACCGAGCTGCGCCTGCTGACCAAGGCATTGCGCCCGCTGCCGGACAAGTTTCACGGCCTGCAGGATCAGGAGGCGCGCTATCGTCAGCGCTATCTGGATCTGATCTCCAACGAAGAGTCGCGCCACACCTTCAAGGTGCGTTCGCAGATCCTCGCCACCATGCGTCAGTTCATGGTCGCGCGCGGCTTTATGGAAGTCGAGACTCCGATGATGCAGGTGATCCCCGGCGGCGCCTCCGCGCGCCCGTTTATCACCCATCACAACGCGCTCGATCTGGATATGTATCTGCGCATCGCGCCGGAGCTGTATCTGAAACGGCTGGTGGTCGGCGGCTTCGAACGGGTGTTCGAAATCAACCGCAACTTCCGTAACGAAGGCATCTCCGTGCGCCACAACCCTGAGTTCACCATGATGGAACTCTATATGGCGTATGCGGATTACAAAGATCTGATCGAACTGACCGAATCTCTGTTCCGCACGCTGGCGCAGACCGTGCTGGGGAAAACCGAAGTCCCGTACGGCGACCAGGTGTTCGACTTCGGCAAGCCGTTTGAAAAACTGACCATGCGCGAAGCGATCAAGAAATACCGTCCGGAAACCGAGATGGCGGATCTGGATAACTTCGAGGCGGCAAAAGCGCTGGCGGAATCCATCGGTATTCACGTTGAGAAGAGCTGGGGGCTGGGGCGTATCGTCACCGAAATTTTCGACGAAGTGGCGGAAGCCCATCTGATCCAGCCAACCTTTATCACCGAGTATCCGGCGGAGGTTTCGCCGCTGGCGCGCCGTAACGACGTGAACCCGGAAATCACCGATCGTTTTGAGTTCTTTATCGGCGGGCGTGAAATCGGCAACGGCTTTAGCGAGCTGAACGACGCGGAAGACCAGGCCCAGCGTTTCCAGGATCAGGTCAACGCCAAAGCGGCGGGGGATGATGAAGCGATGTTCTACGACGAAGACTACGTCACCGCGCTGGAATATGGCCTGCCGCCGACGGCCGGCCTGGGCATCGGTATCGACCGCATGGTGATGCTGTTTACCAACAGCCATACCATTCGCGACGTGATTCTGTTCCCGGCAATGCGTCCGCAGAAGTAAATTCCGCTAAAACCAGGTCCCCTCGTTTCCCTGAACCGGGGGGCCTTTATTTCGACGTGTTTAATTCCGACGAGTAATAATTGCGAATCAGCTTACTCCGGACACCTTATGTGCTATAACAGCGCGCATAAAAAACATAAGGTGTTAATTAAATGAAAAAAATAAAATTAATTGTTGGTGGCGTGATCTGTGCAAGTTATTTATTTACGTCAGTGTTATCAATGGCAAGTGATAATATCAACAACCATACCGTTCATTTTGATAAAGGCAGCAACGGCACGATAATAAAAAGCACCGTGACCGGTGACGGTGTTAACGACTATACGCTGGAGGCGAAAGCGGGCCAGATGATGCATATCAATATGAACAGCCAGCGGCCGCATCCTTATTTCAATGTTATCGCTCCTGATAATAATTCGATTTTTAACGGTTCTCTGAGCGGTGATACCTTTGAGCAACGTCTGATGAGCAGCGGTAAATATACGGTGCGGGTTTATCAGATGGGCGGAGCGCGCGATGAAAGGAAAACCAGCGCTTACGCGCTGACGTTTAAAATTACCGACTAATATTTGGCGGCTGTCTATTCAGGCTGTCCCGGAGGCGGCGGGCTGCGCCTGTCCGGGCTTGTATGATTACTCCGTCAGAAAGAACCGGCCAGTTCTCTC